>NZ_NGFN01000382.1 GCF_002148965.1 Streptomyces swartbergensis
TGTCGTCGCCCAGTTTTTCTGAGGTGTTGTTGCGGTTGCAAGCTGGGATTTCTCAGTTTTTCTGGGTGGTCTTTGTGGTGGTTGGGGTGCGCAGAGCGTGGGGCTGAGAGAGGTATTGGCTCTCTGGCCTGCGTGTATGTGGCGTGTGCAGGTTGATCGAGCGCAGTGCAGTTTCTCTGGGTCACTACTTGAGGCGCTGTGTGGTGGGGCGTCAGGTGTCAGTCGATCGGGCGGTAGAGGTAGCCGATGGCCGCAATCCGGCCCGGGTCGGCGGGGGCTGCTGTGGTGTTGGGCTAGAACCCGGGGCCCGGGTCGCCGCCGCTCTGTTGGCATTCGGTCGCGGCGTCGAGCCAATCACCTGCTGGTTCGATGGCCTGCTCGCGCTCAATGCCGGAGTCCACCTTTCCGTCAGCGGGGCGGGCGTCATCGGCGATGTCGCGGGCCCGCTGGCACGGATCTGATGATGGGCCGGACAGCTCAGCGAGACCGCCGATGACGCTGAACGAGAGGGCGATGACCGCCGCCGCGGCCATCATCAGGCCGGCGCTCCGGTCCTGTATGAGCCGCGGCAAGTGGCGCTGCCAGCGGAAGTACGGGATGCGGTCCCGGCTGTTCACAGTGCTCCCTATCGGATGTCTGAGGCATGGATTCTGCCGAAAGTACCTGCTGAATCGGACGTCAGGCGGCGTCCGGGTTGGTGAGGTCGTCTCGGGTGAGGGTGACGCGGGTGGCTTTGCCGGCTTTGCTGGCGGTGGTGGTGGGTGGCAGGACGCGTACGTGGACGAAGTAGACGCGGACGCCAGAGAGTTCGGTGTAGGGGGGCCAGGCGCCGGGCGTGCCGTCGGTGGGGAGTTCGAGGAGCTTGTCGGTGATGTTGTAGATGACGAGGTAGGCGGTGTGCTGCCCGTAGTCGTGGGCGTACTTGACGACCTGGTGCAGCCCTTTGACGAGGTAGCCCTTGCCGCGGCTGCTCCCGTCGAAGATCTTGCCGTCGCAGACGAGGGGGTCGCGGCCGTCGAGGTCGCCGATGAGGTCGGCTTCGCCGGAGGCTGAGCGTGGTTTGGCTTGGGTGATGTGGTCGCCTTCGAGGAAGAGGAAGCGCTGGAGGTCGAGGTTGTAGACCTCTTCGCCGTTGGCGGTGTCGGCGGTGAAGCGCGTGTACAGCTCTTCCCGGTCGAACCGGGTGCGATAGCGCTCGAGAGTGTGCAGGATGCTGCTCTCTGCGCCGACACGTTCGCTGAGATAGCCGAAGAGAGGCTGCAGGATGTCCTCGGCGAACTCTCGCCAGTTGTCCTGGATGTTCTTGTGCATGCTGTAGCCGCTTGCGATCTGCCACCCGATGTCGGGGCTGTCGACTTCGTCTTTGGCGATCTCCTGCATCAGCTTCCAGATGAGCGTGGCTTGTCCTTCTTCGGTCCTGCTGGGCCAGCTGAGCTGGCCATTGGTCAGGCCGGTGCGGAAGCTCTCCGAGTCCAGGTCTGGTTCTGCCCGGGCTGCCTCTTCGAGCAGGCCTCTGAGGGCTGGCTGGCTGTTAATCCAGGTGACAGCGAGGTGGACTTCGTGGCCGGCGCTGGAGTAGGGCGCGGTCATGAGTTTGCGCAGGCGTTCGCGTACGGCGACCTGGAGGCGCTGCTGGTACTTCACCGGAAGAGGCCTTTCATCGCTTGGGTGATCTGCTGCTGGATCGCATCGCCCGCGTTCTGCGCGCTGCCGGTCTCGTCGACCAGCCAGATCTGGGTGAAGCAGCAGGGACAGATCACGGCGGTCTGGGCTACGACCTCCGAGTAGCGGACCCACATCAGGTAGCCGCAGCTGGGGCAGGCCGTCTCGAGGTCCGCGTTGAGGAGCTGTGTCGTGATGGATTCGCCCGTAGTGGAATTGTCCCGCATGGGGCTGACAGTGCCGCTGTTGTCGGTTCTATCCGGGGTGGATGTCGATGGTGGTGAGGAGCTGTTGCTGGTTGGGGTGGAGGGTGGTCCAGCGGGTGCGTTGCCTGTCGGTCCACTTCTGGAGGGTCGGAGGATGGAGCTGGCTGTTGAGCTGGTGCAGCTTGGCTTGCTGGTAGGTGCGCTGCCAGATGCTGGGCCAGGGTGGGTTCCACCAGGGGTCGATGGTGTCGAGTGCTTGGGTGGTGGTGGGGGAGAGGCGTCCTTGTCGGGCTGCGCGGCGTTTTTGTACCAGCCAGCGGCCCAGGGGGAAGCCGTCGTGGTGGGTGTCTGCGCTGGGGGAGAGGTGACCGTTCAGGGCGGCGTAGGCGCGGGCGTGGGCGAGGCCTGGGCTTACGGGGTAGACGCGGCTGGTCCGGCGGCGGGCGGCGGCTTCGGGGGTGATGTCCAGGTCGGTCAGGAGTTGTTGCTGTTGGGGGCGTAGACGATCCCAGGCGGCGTGTTGGGCTCTGATCCAGGTCCGTACGTCGGCCGGGACACCGTGGGGGCGGGTTTGTGTGGTGCGGGCGCGGGTGCAGGCGCGCTGCCAGGCCAGGTCCCAGGGCGGGTTCCACCACGGGTCGATCGCGGTGAGGGCCTGGTGGCGGGCGTTGGGGGTGGTCTCGCGTCGGGCTTGTTGGCGTTGGTCGTTGAGCCAGCGGCCGAGGGGAAAGCCGTCGTGGACGGTGGAGTAGGCCACAGCCAGGGTGTGGTGGAGGGCGGCGTAGGCGCGGGCGTGCGCGAGCGCGGTTTCGGCGTAGGGGTTGAGGGGCCGGGTGCGGGCGCTGTCGTAGGAGAGACCGATGTCGGCCAGGAGGCGCTGCTGGTCGGGTTGGAGATCGTCGTAATGGTTGCGTTGTGTGCGTAGCCAGCTGCGCTGGGCGGGGGCGAAGCTGCGGAAGTGGTGGTCGGCGTCGAGGTGGTGGCCGGCCTTGACCTGGTCGTGGATGTGCTGCCAGGCGCGCTGCCACGCCAGGCTCCAGGGCGGGCACCACCAGGGATCGACTGCGGTCAGGGCTTTGGTCTGGGCGGATGGTGGTGTGCCGCGGTGGGCGTGGTCGCGGGCGTGCTGGCGTTGCCGACGCAGCCACCGCCCGAGCTGGAAGCCGTCGTGGACGGTGTCGACTGCGGCGGCGAGGGTGCCGTGCGCCGCGTGGTAGGAGCGTGCGTAGCCCAGGGCGGTGGCGAAGTCGGCCTCGTTTTCAGCGGGCCGGGCGGCGGCGCCGCGGGCCCGGTCCGCGGTGATTCCGATGCGGGCGAGCAGGTCCTGCTGGTCGGGCTGGAGGGTGTCGTACTGGGCGCACTGGGCGGTCAGCCACGCGGCGAGCGCGCTGGTGGTGCTGGGGAATCCGGCCGCGGTGTCCAGGACGTGGCCGGCTTGGACATGGGTGTGTGCCTGGTGCCAGGAGCGCTGCCATTCCAGGGTCCAGGGCGGGTTCCACCAGGGGTCGATCGCCGACAGGGCCAGCGCGCGGGGTGAGGGGCTGCCGTGACGTAGCTGATGGGCGCGGTCTTTGCTGCGCTGGTTGGACAGCCACTGTCCCAGCGGCAGTCCGTCCTGGACGGTGTCGGTGGTCGCGTTCACCAGCGTGCCGTGGGCGTCGGCGAAGGAGCGGGCGCAGGCGAGGGCGCGCTGGAAGTGGGTGGCCATGTGCTTGCGGCGGGGCCGGGCCGTCTGTACGGCCTCGGGGGTGAGGCCGATGTCGGCCAGGAGGCGCTGCTGCGCGGGGTGCAGGGTGTCGTAGCCGGTGCACTGGTTGTAGAGCCATTCGCCCAGGCCGAAGCTGGTAATGGGGAAGCCGTGTTCGGGCCGCAGTGCTCCGCGGGCGCGGGTGTGGTCACGGGCCTGGTAGTAGAAGCGCTGCCACATCACCGTCCACGGCGGCCGCCACCACGGATCCAGCGCCTCGAGTTCCGCGACATGTTCGGGCGGCATCGCCGGGAACTTCCGATGATTCGACAGCCAACGGCCCAGGGCAAAGCCGTCGAACCGGCTGTGGATCGGGGCGGCGAGATGGCCGTGCACCGCGGCGTAGGCACGGGCGTGCGCTAGCCCCGTTGTGAACGCCTGATCCGACCTGTGCCGGAGCCCCAGGTGCAGCCGCATACCGCGCGCAGCCTTCTCCGGCTGCTGTGCGGCGTCGCGGTAGGCGGTGAGTTCGCGGGCGATGGGGCGGGGCCGGTGCGCCATGTGCAGCGTCCACAGCCGGTCGGCGACGGCTGCGTCCGCGGCGGCCCGTACGCAGTGCTGCGCCCAGAGCAGCAAAGGACCGGCCGAGGTCGAGGCGATCCGCTCAACAAGCCACGGCCGCCCCGTGACCTGCGCCAGTTCGCCGACCAGACCAGGCACGTGAGCGAGCGTGTGAGGCAGATGTCCGCCGGTGTCGGCGAGCAGCCGCTGCCTGGTGCGTTCATCGGTGAGGACCGAGGTCAGGGCGACGGTCTCGGGGTAGGTGACCGCGTCCCGGGCCAGCAGCCGCCACCAGCCGGGATCGGCCCCCTGCGGCGTGAGTTGGCGTACCCGGCGCGGCCACTGCTCTTCTTCGGACCATTGCTGCGCCCACCAGGAGACGACCACGGCATGCGCGACCTCGAACGCACGAACGGCTTCAGGCCGATGGCGCAGCAGATCCAGATGCCGCCGGTGCGCCGCGACCACCTCCGCCAGCCCCGCCAGGTCCACCTGCTCGGTGTCGGCCGGCGCGCCGTCGATCCAGTGGGTGCCGAGCATCCAGCGGCGGTGGCGCAGGCAGATGCGAGTGTGCGGCTGTAGATACACCCGGGCGGGTTTGGTGCGTCCGGTGCGTGCGGCGGTGCACAGTCGGCAGCCTTCCCCCGCGGCGGGCACCACGGCCCCGAAGCGGAACCGCCCGGCCGCACCCACCCCCTCCGGCGCGAGGGGCTCCTGAGCAGCCCAGGCGGGCAGGGCCCGTCCCAAGACGTCCTCGGGCACGCGGCTGAACGCGGAGATGCGGGCGCGGGCTTCGGCGTTGAGGTAGATCTCGCCGTCCGTGCGGTAGCCCTTGAACAGGCCTCCGCCGACCTGGAGGAGCGCCGGGACGAGGTCCCTGACGCCGAGCCGGTAGCGGTCGGCCAGCCGGTCCAGGTACGACAGGTTCGTCTCGCCCTGCAGCGGCGCGAGCCGTACCGGCCCCGGTCGTGCCGCTGCTGTCCGCGGCGGCTGCGGCTGTGGTGGAGGAAAGTCGTGCATGAGGGAGCAGAGGTCGTTCCTGACGGGCTCGGATGTACCGGCATCCGAGCAGTGGCCAAACAGGGGATCGGGGCGGACGGTTGAGGCAGACGCCGCGGGTCAGGGCTGGCGTTGCGAGGGCGTCCTGTGGCGGTGTGGTTTCCGGGCCCGTTGTTCGGCGGCGGTGTCGAGTTCGATCTGTTCGAGGAGCTTCTTGGTGATTTTCTCGGTGCTGTCCAGCAGGGACACGAGGGCGGCTTCTCGGATGAGGTGGGAGAGGCTGCCCATGCGGCCGCCGGTGCGGGCGTGGAGGTAGGCGGCGTGCGTGAGCAGGGTGCCGGGCCGGTGGTGGCGTAGTCGCAGGGCGCTGTCCATGCTGTGCACCAGGTCGTGCCAGATCTGTTTGTCGGCTGGGCTGCCGTAGCGCAGGGGCTGGTTGCGGACGATTTTGAAGCGGCCGGCGAGCTGGGAGCCGCGTACGCCGGTCAGCAGGGGCGAGGCTTCGACGTCGATGCCGGAGTAGACGAAGGTCGCCGGGATCCGCTCGCCGAGGTACTTCAGCTGGTCGGAGGTCTCGGCGCCGGCCCGGCTGCGGGTGTCCATCAGGTGCACGTCGTCGACCAGGACCAGCTGGGTGCCCATCTCGCACAGCAGCTCGCACACGGCGTTGGTGATCTGGATCTGGTTCATCCGCTCCAGCATCGGCAGGCCGAGGAAGCGGGCGAACTCGCTGATGAGCATCTTCGGGGTGGAGGACGGCGGCACGGTGATGAACAGCACCGGCAGCCGCCCGTCCTGGTTCGGGTGGCGGCGCCGGTCGGCGAGTTCGACGGTGCGCCCGAGCTGCTGCATCGCGGTGGTCTTCCCGGTGGTCGCCGGTCCGGAGATGATCAGGCCGCGTCTGGCTCCGCCCTGCTGGCCGCGGTTGAGCAGCAGCAGACGGCGTACCGCGGTGGAGATGGTGTCCATGGCGGGGGTCTTCAGCACCACGAACCGTGCGTGGTAGTCCTCCCGCTGCTCCAGCGTCCACTCCTGGTCGTCGGCGTCCCGTGCCGGTGCGTGGGGCGTGTCGACGAACTGCTGCCACCCGTCCCACGTGGTTAGCGGACTGAACGTGCTCGTGGTGGCGGGCTGGGCCGCTGTCACCATGCCTGGGCCTCCTGGTACGGGTCGTAGATGCGCATGCCGCCCGCCCCGGCGGCGTCCAGCGTCCGCTCAGCGGCCTGGTCCTGGGTCGTTTCGGCCGTCGGCTCGGATGCTTCGGCCTCATCCGCGTGGCCTGCCGCGGCGTCCTGGCCGTCGGCAAGGGCGGCGAGAAGGTAGTCCTCGTCGTCCTGGTTGTCCTCGATGTCGTCCAGGCTGTCGTCGGTGTCCCAGCCGTCGGCATCCTGAAGCGGGACGGTGAAGGAACCGGGCAGCCCGAACGAGGCCCCCGGCGCGAGAGGCGCAGGCCACTGCGGCGGGGCGGTGGCGGGGGAGGGATCGGTCATCTGCGCGGCCGCCTGGGCCCGGGCAGCTACCGTCCGCTCTCGCCTGCTGCCCAGTCCCTGGCTGGCACGGCGCAGCAGCGTATCCAGTGCCTGGGCGATCGCCGCCTCGTGCTCTTCACGGCCATGCCGGCGTTCCACGGTGCGGCGGACGTGGTCGAAGGTGAACGCGGTGAACGGGCGCCTGACCGCACCCGCGTGGACCCACGGCACCTCGAGCCATCCCTCGGGCAGGCGCACCCACACCCGGTTCGGATCGTAGGGGTTGTGGTGGACCTCCCACCGTCCGTTCTTGTCCGCCCGCGGTGAGCGGCGTCGCCGGTAGGGGTTCAGGCCGGGGTGGCCGTAGGTGCGGTAGCCGAAGCGGATGCCGTAGTCGTTGACGGCCTGCCACCTAAGAGGCAGCAGCTCGACATAGTCGTCGGCGGACAAGGGCACCGGTACATGCCCGGTCAACGCCACCAAAGCTGCCCACATCTCGTTCGGACAGACGGCGACCCGCGGCATCATCGGGTGCCGCAGCGCTTCGTGCCGGCGCTCCTGCCACCCGCAGATGACCCATTCGTCCAGCAGTTCCTGAAGCTGCGTCAGGCTCCAGCAGGCATCCTGCTCCGCGGCCGCGCCCCGCTGGGAGACGTCCGAGCCGGTGTGGCCCGGCAAGTACTGGCTGAACCCGTCGGCAATCGCGCGGAAGGTCCGCTCCACGTTCCCCTTCGCCGGGCCGTTCGCCGGCGGCACCGGCTGCACCGACACCCCCAGGCTCTCGCACGCCGAGACGAACGACGCCGACACATACACCCGGCCCTGGTCCACGATCACCGTCTCCGGCATGATCACCGGCCGGGCGGCAGCCTGCTCCAGCCGCGCGTCCAACGCGATCAGCCGCTCGTAGGGGATGACCGACCGCTGCATGGACAGCGCCTTGTCCCAGCCCGGCCGCATCGCCGTCGGCACCACCATCTGCGCCAGCAGCATCGCCGCGTCCACCGACGTCGTGCCCACCGGACGCACCACCGCGGCGCAGATGCTGCGCGTCGCCACGTCCAGCGCGATGCACAGTTCAAGACGGCCGGTCACACCGTCGTCCAGGACCGCCATAACGTCCAGCGGCGTGCTGTCCAGCATCACCAGCTCGCCCGGCCGCAGTGCCACCGTCGGCGTGAACGGAGGTGCCGGCCGCGACGCATGCCACCGCCGCTGCGCCGCTGTCCCCAAAAGGCCCTGCCCGTCGGCCACCGCGTGCACCAGCCGGTTGAACGTCGACGCCGGCGGCAGAGCCACCGCCCCAGGGCCGTACTCCTCCTCCAGCAGCCACCCCACCCGGCGGCGCAGCCGCACCAGCGTGCCCGTCGACCGCTCCCGCTGCCCCTCCAGCACCTTCCTGACTGCCGCGACCACCCGCTCATCGGCCCGCCCCACCGCCGACCGCTCCCGCGC
>NZ_NGFN01000383.1 GCF_002148965.1 Streptomyces swartbergensis
CGGTCCGGGTGCGGGAGCTGGGGTCGACGCTGGCCTGGCCGGGCTCGTGGCGGATCGCCCGGCGGCACTGGCGGTACGGGGCGGGGGAGCTGCGCCGGTCGGTGTCCAAGAGCGCGTTCACGGAGGCCGTGCGGAGGTTGTTGCCCGGGGTGTCCGAGGACGACCTGGTGCCGACGGCGGCGGGGGTGCGGGCACAGGCCGTACTGCGTGACGGCACGCTGGTGGACGACTTCCTGATCCGCGAGGGCCCGCGCACGGTGCATGTGCTGAACGCGCCGTCCCCTGCGGCTACGGCGTCCTTGCCGATCGGCAGGGAGGTGGCGCGCAGGGCGTTGAGCGCGCTGTGAGGGGTTTCGAGGTGCTCGGCGCCCGTGCTGAGGCCGGGTGGGTCCGCGGCCCGGCGGCATGGGGTGCCGCTTCCTTGGGACGGGTGCCGCCCTTGGCGGCACGATCGCCCGCAGCCGCGGTCGGCGGCAGCTGAGGTCGGCGGCAGCTGAGGTGCCCGACCCATCCCCCGGAGAACAAGCGACGGCCGTAAAATCGGCCTCACTGTGTCTGACTCCGTGAACACCCCCGAAACCCCCCAGCCCGAGACCCCCGGTGCCTCCGTCCGGCGCAGCCGGGCCAAGGGTGAGCCGCGTTTTCCCGATGGGCCGAAGGCCGATCCCGCCGGGTCGCACTTCGAGCGGCGGATCCGGAGTTTCCAGCCGCGGCGGAGCCGGGTCACAGCCGGCCAGGCGGACGCGCTTCAGCGGCTGTGGCCCAAGTGGGGCCTCGACATCGACGGCAGCCGGACCCTCGACCTCGCCGACCTGTTCGGCAACGACAACCCCGTCGTCCTGGAGATCGGCTTCGGCATGGGCGAGGCCACCGCCCAGATGGCCGCAGCCGACCCCACCACCAACATCCTCGCCGTCGACGTCCACACCCCCGGCCAGGGCAACCTGCTCAATCTCGCGGACCGCAACGGCCTGTCCAACATCCGGGTCGGCAACGGCGACGCGATCATCCTCCTCCGCGAGATGCTCACCCCGGACTCCCTCGACGGCCTGCGCGTCTACTTCCCCGACCCGTGGCCCAAGAAGCGGCACCACAAGCGCCGGATCATCCAGCCGGACTTCCTGACCCTCGCCGCGAGCCGCCTCAGGCCCGGCGCGATCCTGCACTGCGCCACCGACTGGGAACCGTACGCCGAACAGATGCTCGACGTGCTCACGGCACACCCCGACTTCGAGAACACGCAGGCGGACGGCGGTTTCGCGCCCCGTCCCGACTTCCGTCCCCTGACCCGTTTCGAGGGCCAGGGACTGGACAAGGGACATGTCGTGAACGACCTCCTCTTCCGCCGCGTACAGCACGTGGACCAACCCCCCGCCGGCGCCTGACCGCACCGCACACGCACCCGCGTCCCTCCCGCCTGCGGACAGCGCCCATCCGTCGTTAGGGTCAAATGCCGTGGCCACCTGCCCCCCACACCCGTATCCCCGTGGTCGTGTCGACGGCGCACCCGCCGCCGGCCCCCTGCTCCACGCCCACTGGTGGCAACGCGCCTGGGTGCGCTACGGGGCGCTGACCACGCTCCTCGCGATATCCGGCCTCGTCATCCTCGCCCTGGTCCGCGAGGAGACCGGCACGGAAGGGTTCCTGGTCGGGCTGGGGCTGGCCACACTCCCGGTGCCCCTGCTCATAGCCGCGTTCCGCTGGCTGGACCGGGTCGAACCGGGCCCCTGGCGCAACCTGCTGTTCTGCTTCGCCTGGGGCGCCTGCGCGGCGGCGCTGATAGCGATCGTCGCCAACAGCTTCGCGACCCGATGGATAGCGACGGCGACGGCGGATCCGTCCAGCGCGGACACGCTCGGCGCGACCGTCATAGCCCCGGTGGTCGAGGAGACGGCCAAGGCGGCGGCCGTCTTACTGGTCTTCCTCTTCCGGCGCCGCGACTTCACCGGCATCCTCGACGGAGTCGTCACAGCCGGCGTCACCGCAACCGGCTTCGCGTTCACGGAGAACATCCTCTACCTGGGCACCGCCTTCGGCACCGACCAGCTCACCGGCGGCACTGGCATCGCCTCCGTCACGGCGGCGACCTTCTTCGTGCGCATCATCATGTCGCCGTTCGCGCACCCGCTCTTCACCGTCCTCACGGGCATCGGCTTCGGCGTCTCCGCGCTCGCGGCGGACCGCCAGCACATCCGCCGCGTCGCCTTCCCGCTCTCCGGACTGCTGCTCGCGATGGGCCTGCACGCGATGTGGAACGGCTCGTCGGCGTTCGGCGAGTACGGGTTCTTCGCCGTGTACGCGGCGTTCATGGTGCCCCTCTTCGGGCTGCTGACGTGGCTGGTGATCTGGACCCGGCAGCGGGAGCTGAAGACCGTACGGACGGAGCTGCCCGCCTACGCCGTGGCCGGGTGGCTGTCCCCGGTCGAGCCGTACGCCCTCGGCTCGATGCGGGCCCGGCGGATCGCCCGCCAGTACGCCCGCCGCCACGCGGGCAGGGCGGCGGCGCGGGAGGTCGCGCAGTACGAGGGGTACGCGACGTCCCTGGCGTTCCTGCGGCACCGGGGCCGCCGCGGCCGTGCCGGTGCCGACTTCGTCGTACGGGAACGGGAACTGCTGGACGAGCTGTGGCGACGCCGGGAGACGGCCCGCCCCGCGCTGGACTACGCCGCGCGGATCACGGCCCCTCCGGTACCGGTGGCGGCCCCGCCCTGGCCGGTGTACGGGGCGTACGGGTACGGCTCTCCGACGACTCCGGCAACGCCGACTGCGACGCCGTATCCGGCGTACAACCCGTACCGGTCGTAGCCGAAACCTCAGCCTCCACCCCCTGCCCCCGGCCCGGGGGCAGGAACCGCTCAGGCCTCAGACGTTCAGGCCCTTGCCCCGCAGCCACGCCAGCGGGTCGACCCCGTTGGTGGATCCGCCGGTGTGGACCTCGAGGTGCAGGTGCGCCCCGGTGACGTTGCCGGTCGCGCCCACGCGGCCGATGACGTCACCCGTGTTGACCTTCTGGCCGACGCTGACGCCGATGGACGACTGGTGCGCGTACCAGATCTCCGTGCCGTCATCGAGGGTGAGGACCGTCTTGTAGCCGTACGACCCGTTCCAGCCCGCCTCGGTGATGGTGCCGCTGTGCACCGCCTTGATCGGCGTGCCCGTGGGGGCGGCGAAGTCGAGACCGGTGTGGTAGCCGGAGGACCAGTAGGCGCCGGCCTGACCGAAGGTCGAGGTGATGGTGTACGCGGAGGTCGGCAGCGTGTACTGCTTGGCGAGGGCGGCGAGCCGCTCTGCCTCGGCCTTCTTCCGGGCCTCCTCCTCCGCCTTCCGCTTGGCTTCGGCGGCCTTGGCCTTGGCTTCCTTCTCCGCCTTGGCGGCGGCCTCCGCGGCCGCCTTCCGGGCGGCTTCGGCGGCGTCCTGCGCGGCCTTGGTCTCGATCTGCTCCTGCTGGTGCTCGACCTGCGCCATGATCCGGGCGCGCAGCGCCTCACCGGCGCCGGAGGTGCCCTGCTCGGTGTCGGCGGACGCCGTGGCGAGGTCGCTGAGCGGGGTGGCGGAGCCTTCGGGGGTGTCGTCGTCCGAAATGAGGGAACCCACCGAGGGAAGGTCCGAAACGGAGATCGACACCGGCGGCTTGCCGGTCTGGGCGCTGGCCATGCCGCCCGCGCCCACGGCGGCTATGACGCCGACGCCCAGGACGGTGGAGCTGCGGGCGAGGCCTCCGCCGCGCTGCTTGGTGACGCGATGCCGGCCACGGACGGGACGGATGGACTCCGCGGTGGGGTTCCATTCCTGGAACGGGCCCTCGTCGGTGCGGTGACCGCCGTAGCCGAAGGTTTCGGTGTCGCGCTGGCTGGGCGCGGACGGGGCCGCGGGGGCAGGCCGGTTGGACGCCACGTGGGCGTACTCCTTTCCTTCCTTCTCGCCTACCGGGTTAGCTGACGGGTTCGGAGCAGGAAGGTCTCCTACGCGCGTATACCGGCCGTGCTTCCACGGCGGCATCCGCCCGATTCACCCCAAGTAGTGGTTCCCCGGTTCCCTTTCGGGATTCGGCGCGTGCGCACGGAGCCGCCTTCTGTGACGGCTGGGACGACCGCGCTGCGTTATCGAACGTTAATAGACGCGCGGTGGGGATTCCAGCGATTCCACTTGATCATTAACCTTTTTCGCGCGGACCAACCTGCCATGACCGGCTTAAATCGGGCGAGTTGACCGCCCCCTAAGTGACTCACGGGTTTTGACGGTGCGTCAGTTATCACGCGGAGCGGTGTGATTCACTCACCGACAGTAATGAGGAGCCCGGGAAACGCACCGAGGGCCGGAACCCTTTCGGATTCCGGCCCTCGGCCTTCAGTAGCGGGGACAGGATTTGAACCTGCGACCTCTGGGTTATGAGCCCAGCGAGCTACCGAGCTGCTCCACCCCGCGTCGTTGTGACTCCAGTGTACGCCATCCGCGGGACCGCTCGCGCACACCCGGTGCTCAGCGGCCCGGATTGCCCGCGTGGGCATGCCCGCTGCCTCCGCGCTGTCGTACCTGCCGGCCCTGTAGGCAGCGTGACTCGGAGGCGGCGGGGCCGCAGGATCTGTGGGCCGATCGGCCCGCGCTCAGTGTGGCAGGTGGCGGTTGGGGGCCTTGGCCCGCTCCTCGTGCTCCGGGAGGACGACGACCTCCACTCCGTCGGCCGCCAGGACGCCGCTGCCGTCGGCCCCCGGCACGAAGGTGTCCGGCTCGCGCCAGGCCGTGACCACGCGTCGTACGCCCGCGTCGAGGATCAGCCGGGCGCAGGGTGCGGGGCGGGAGGCCCGGCGGGCGCAGGGCTCCAGGCTGCTGTAGACCGTCGCGCCGGCGAGCCTGGGGTCGGCCGGGTCGGTCTTCGCCAGGGCCGCCTCCTCGGCGTGCACGACCGGGTCGCCGCCCTCCCGGGAGTGGCCGCGGGCCAGCTCCGTGCCGTCGGACGCGACCACCACCGCGCCGACGCTGAACGCCGTGTCCGACGGCGGGCACTCTGCGGCCAGTTCGCAGGCGAGGGCCAGCCAGTGGTGGTCGGCGGCTACGGGGAGGGGGCCGGTGCCGGGAGCGGTCGGCTCGTAGCGCATGAGGACCACGTCCTCGATCCGCCGGGTCTCCAGCAGCCGGAGCCGTCCGGACTGGTAGCCGCCGGGCCCGAAGAGGCGGGGTGCCTCGGAGTCGCCGACGAAGAGCGGCGCGAGGACCAGCTGGAGTTCGTCGGCCAGGCCCTGGGTGAGGAGCTGGGTGTGGATCAGGCCGCCGCCCTCGACCATGAGCCGTCGTACGCCCCGGACGTCGTGCAGGTGGGTGAGGAGTCGCCGCCAGTCGAGGTCGGCGCCGAGCGGGACGACGTCGGTGGCATTGGCGGCATTGGCGGCACTGGCGCCATCAGTGGCATCGGTGGCATCGGTGGCGAGGCCGAGGGCGCGGGCGCGTTCGGCGCCCTTGTCGGTGGTGTAGAGGACCTTCTCACCGCCGGTGTGCCAGAACTGTGCCGCCGGGTCGATGTCGCCGGTGCCGCTGACCGTGACCTTGAGGGGGTACTCCGGCAGGCCGGCTGCCGTGCGGGCGGCTCGTCGCTCGGGTGAGTTCACCAGCAGACGCGGGTTGTCGGCGCGTACGGTGCCTGCGCCGATCAGGATCGCGTCGACGGACGCCCGGACCTCGTCGACCCGGTCGAAGTCGGCCGGGCTGGACAGGAGCAGGCGTTCGGGGCCGGTGTCGTCCAGGTAGCCGTCGAGGGAGACAGCGGCGGACAGCAGGACGTACGGGTGGGGCATCGACGCTCCCGGCTCGTGGAGACTCGTGGCGGACGGCGGGCTGACGGGACGGCTTGGTTCAAGTTTGAAACAAACCTACACTGGGTGCATGACGACTCGCTGGCTCACCCCCGAGGAGCAACGCGCCTGGCGCGCGTACATCGCCGCCTCGCTGCTCCTGGAGGACGCGATCGACCGGCAGCTCCAGCAGGACGCCGGCATGCCCCACCTTTATTACTCCATCCTGTCCGTCCTGTCGGAGTCCCCGGAGCGGCGGCTGCGCATGACGGATCTCGCCGAGCGGCTGAAGATCACGCGCAGTCGGCTGACGTACGCGGTGACGCGGCTGGAGAAGGACGGCATGGTGCGGCGCGAGGCCTGCCGGTACGACAAGCGGGGCAGCATCGCGACCCTGACCGACGACGGGTTCGCCGTACTGGAACGGGCGGCGCCCGGGCATGTCGACACCGTGCGGAGCTTCCTGTTCGACCGGCTCAGCGAGGAGCAGGTGGGGCAACTGGAGGAGATCTCCATGGCGATCGCGCAGGGGCTCCAGGAGGACGGCACACGGCCGGCGTCGGACGACGTGCCGTGGCGACGGAGGTCTTCCACGGCCTGTTCGTGAGGCGCCTGTTGGTGGGCGCCTGTTGGTGAGGCGCCTGTTGGGGAGGCGCCTTCTCGTGAGGCACGTCACAGCGCGCCTCGATCTCACCGCTTCTCGTTGCTTCAAATTTCAAGCAAGGGTAGGGTTCCGGACGTGGATCTGCTTCAAATCTGAAGCAGCCTGCAAGCCGACGGCTGTGCAGCCGAACAGGAACGGAACCCGGAGGCCCCGCATGCCCGACACCCCCGCTGTCCTCGCCACTCCGCGCTCCCGCGTCCGGGTCCCGCTGCGCTTCCACGACGGCTACGAGGTCGACGCCGAAATCGTCACCTTCCACGGCCTGGCCGACGGCCAGGAGCACGTTGCCGTCGTCCTGGGCGAGCCCGGTCCGGTCCCGCTGGTGCGGCTGCACTCCGAGTGCCTGACCGGGGACGTGTTCGGCTCGGCCCGCTGCGACTGCGGTCCGCAGCTGCGCGAGGCCGTCGAGCGCATAGCCGAGCGCGGCGGCGTGCTCCTCTACCTCCGCCAGGAGGGCCGGGGCATCGGCCTCTACAACAAGCTCGACGCGTACGCCCTCCAGGACGAGGGCCTCGACACCTACGAGGCGAACGCGGCCCTGGGGCTGCCGGAGGACGCCCGCGACTACACGGCCGCCGCCCAGATGCTCCGGGCCCTGGGCATCGGCGAGCTGGACCTGCTCTCCAACAACCCCGACAAGGCCGCCCAGCTGCGCGACCTGGGCGTGGGTGTCCGCGACCGGGTCCCCACGGGTGTCTTCACCACCGCGCACAACGTCCGCTACCTGCGCGCGAAGGTCCTCCAGACCCAGCACACCCTGCCGCTCGCCGCGCTGACGGGGCTCAGCGCGGGCTGAGCTTCCCGCCCCGGCCGGGTGCCGAACGAGGCGGCTTGTCCCTCGGCTCATCGGGTACAGCCTTTGAATGAGGGCGACCTCAGCAGTACCCGGAGCTTATGGAAAGTGACCGTTTCGTGACCGATCTCGGCGGCGCCGGCGCCCCCCGGCCGAGGAGACCGGGCGAGGGCCCGGAGGCCGTCGCGGCACAGATAGCCGACGCCGTGGAGAGCCTGACGGCACTGTGGTCGGTCGCCGCCCAGAAGGCGTCCCTGCGGCTGTCCCTGCACCAGCTGCGGGCGCTGCGCACCCTGGAGGCGGCGCCCGGCCTGAACCTGACGGCCCTGGCGGACCAGCTGGACATCGGCCTCCCCACCGCCAGCCGCCTCTGCGACCGCCTGGCGGCGGCCGGCCTCCTGGAACGCGCCCCGCACCCGGACACCCGCCGCGAGGTACAGCTGTGGCTCACCACGCACGGGCAGCATGTCCTGAGCGACGTCGCAGGTCGCAGGGCACAGGCCCTGGCCAGGACACTGGCGGCGATGGAACCGGGGGAACGGGTGGCGTTGAGCCGGGGGTTGCGGGGGTTTCTTGCCGCAAGGGAGGCGGGAGTCCGGCGAGTCGACGGGACTGGCGGGAC
>NZ_NGFN01000384.1 GCF_002148965.1 Streptomyces swartbergensis
AGGCAGGGGTTCGGGGCGACCGAGGGGTCCGTGTAGTAGTGGTCGTAAGCACTGTCGCCGCGGTGGAAGTCGGGGTCCTCGCCCTGCCGTGCCTGGGAGTTGAAGCGGTCGACCGTCGTACGCAGGGCCGCCGGCGGGACGCCGATGGACGCGGCCAGGGCGTCCAGGGTCCAGGCCTTGTGCGCGGCGCCCGAGTCGTACCAGTCGCCGGGGAAGGGCAGGGCCGGCAGGACGTCCTTGAAGAGGTACCGGTTGCGGTAGTTCTGGTCGACGATCAGCCAGGACGGGATGGCCGGGTCCGTGTCGTGGACGTCGTACATGGTGTGGACGACGTCGCTGTAGGGCGCGGCCTCGTTGACGAAGCGCCTGCCCGACCTGTTGACCAGCAGGCCGCCGGGCAGGGTGCGTTCGGCGAGGCAGAAGTACGGCTGGCCCGGGACCGGGATGGCCGGGCCCCACCAGGCGTCGTCCATCAGGTCGAGCGCCGCGCCGAGCCGCTCACCCGCCCGGATCCCGTCGCCGGTGTTCTCCTTGGCGCCGACCGTCCAGTCCGTGCCGATGGGCTGTCGCTGGTAGCGGTCGCGCATCGCGGCGTTGTGCTCGAAGCCGCCGGAGCCGACGATCACGCCCCGGCGGGCGCGGATCAGGCCGGGGGCGCCGTCGCGGGTGACCACGGCGCCGGTGACCGTGCCGTTCTCGACGTGCAGGTCGGTCAAGGGCGTGTTCAGCCACACCGGAACCCCGGCCGACCGCAGTCCCGCCCGCAGGCCGGCCGCCAGTGACTGGCCCATGGTCAGCGGCTTCTCACCCCGCAGGGCCGCCGCCGTCCCGCGCGCCAGACACTGTGCGGCCACGGCCGCCCCCTTGGCGTTCACCGCGGCCAGGGCCAGCCACTTGTAGTCCGCGCTGAAGACCACCATGCCGGCGGGGACGTCCATGTACGGCGGGTTCAGGCGGGCCAGTTCGGCGCCGAGGATCGTGCCGTCGAGCTGGTCGGGCTCGATGGAGCGGCCGTTCGCCAGGCCGCCGGGCAGTTCGGGGTAGTAGTCGCTGTAGCCCTCCATCCAGCGGAAGCGCAGGGGGCTGTGGGCCATGACGTAGGAGATCGCCGCCGGGCCGTGGGTGAGGAAGGCGCGCTGCCGGTCGGCGGGGACCTCCGGGCCGACGACGGCGGCGAGGTAGGCGGCGGCCTTGGCCGGGGTGTCGGGGACGCCGGCCGCGAGGATCACCGGGTTGTTCGGGATCCAGATCCCGGCACCGGAGCGGGCGGTCGAGCCGCCGAAGGTCGGGGCCTTCTCCACGACGACGCAGCTCAGCCCCTGCCCGGCGGCGGTCAGCGCGGCGGTCATCCCGGCCGCGCCGGAGCCGATGACGACGACGTCGTACGTACCGAGCGGGGGTAAGTCGGCGGCGTGGGCGCCTCGTTGCACTCCGGCGGCGACCGCGAGGCCGGCCCCCGCGGCACCGGCCAGCACTCGTCTTCGGGAAGGAGAACCAGAAGGGGAACCAGAGGAACCGGGAGAACCAGAGGAACCAGGCGAACCAGAGGAACCAGAGGAACCAGGCGAACCAGCGGGTGGTGCGGAGTTCATGTCAGTGGTCATGACTTCTCCAGCGCGACAGGACACCTCAAGGGGTGGGGAATGTCGCGCGGGCACCTCGCGAAGTCAAGAGCCAGGCCCTGATGCCCGTTGGAGCTTCTAGTCGAGGCCGATCGCCTCGCAGTCCGCCTTGTACTTCGGGGCGCAGATGTCCTTGACGGTGTACACCCCGTCCGTGATCACCGTCTCCTTGATGTTGTCCTTGGTGAGGGCGACCACCGGCACCAGCATCGCCGGGATGGCCTTCTCCGTAGGGCTGTCGACCGTCTCCCTGGTCAGCGCGGCGAACTCGATCGAGCGGCCCTGGACCTTGGCCACCGCGATCTTCGCGGCGTTCGTCGCCTCCAGCAGGAACGACTTGTACACGGTCATGTACTGCTCCCCCGACACGATCCGCTGCACCGCGTCCAGGTTGGCGTCCTGCCCGGTCACCGGCGGGATCCTGGTGGCGCCCGCCTCCTTCAGCGCCTCGATGACGGCGCCCGCCATGCCGTCGTTGGCGGAGTAGACGGCGGCGATGTTGTTCAGCCCGACACTCTGGATCGCCTTCTTCATGTTCGCCTTGGCGATCGAGGGCTTCCACTCCTTGGTGTCGTACTGCTGGACGATGTCGACCGCGCCCTGGAGTTCGCTGAGCGCGCCGTCCTTGAACCGTGCCGTGTTCGGGTCGGCGGGGTCGCCGTTCATCATGACGACCTTGCTCTTCTCGGCCTTGTCGCCGAGCTCCCCGACGATCGCGCGGCCCTGCACCTGTCCGACGAGTTCGTTGTCGTGGGAGACGTACGCGTCGATCGGGCCCTCGGCGAGCCGGTCGTAGGCGATGACCGGGATGCCGGCGTCCTTGGCCTTCTGCACGTCCGAGGCGATCGTCTTGGAGTTCAGCGCGTCCACCAGGATGACGTCGACCTTGTCGTCGATCATCTGCTGGAACTGCTTGCTCTGTCTGGAGACGCTCGCCTCGGCGTTGGCGTACTTGACCTTGCCCTGGTTCTCGGTGAGGGAGGCGACCTCTTCCTTGATCAGGGGGTAGTCGAACTTCTCGAAGCGTGCCGTGTCCCGGTCGGGCAGCAGCAGACCCACCGTGATGTCGTTGCCCTTCTTCACGCCCGTGGAGTCGTCACTCCCGCCGCCGCAGGCGGTGAGGGACAGGGCCGACACGGTGACCGCCAGGGCTATGGAGAGGGGACGCACAGCGGGCCGACGGGTGGTACGCGCTTTCACTGGTGGTGCCTTCCGATGGGGGGAGCATCGCGACGAGATGGCTAGAAAGCCAACGGGGAGACGCCGTGCGGCGTCAAGAACCCCGTGTGAAGAGATCGCAAAGGTGCCTCATCGCGTGTACAGACCCTCCACTTCCGCCGCGAAGGAGCGCATCACCGCCTCGCGGCGGAGCTTCATCGACGGGGTGAGGTGGCCCGCCTCTTCGGTGAAGTCCTCGGGGAGGATCGCGAAGCGGCGGATCGACTCCGGGCGGGAGACCATCTTGTTGGCCTCGTCGACGGCGCGCTGGATGACGGCGCGGAGTTCCTCGTCGTCGACGAGGAGTTTGGGCGGGACGGGGTGTTTGCCGTTCATGCGGCGCCAGTGGGTGACGCCGGCCTCGTCGAGGGTGATCAGGGCGGAGACGTAGGGGCGGCCGTCGCCGAGGACGAGGCACTGGGAGATCAGCGGGTGGGAACGCAGCCAGTTCTCCAGGGGTGCCGGGGCGACGGACTTGCCGCCCGCGGTGATCAGCATTTCCTTCTTGCGGCCGGTGATGGTCAGGTAGCCCTCGTCGTCCAGTTCACCGATGTCGCCGGTGGCGAGCCAGCCGTCGGGGGCGGCGGGTACGACACCACCGGCCTGGGGGTCCCAGTAGCCGCGCAGGACGTGGTCGCCGGCGAGGAGGACCTCGCCGTCGGCGGCGATACGGACGCGGGTGCCGGGCAGGGGCCAGCCGACCGTGCCCAGGCGGGGTTTCAGGGGCGGGGTGACGGTCGACGCGCCCGTGGTCTCCGTCAGGCCGTAGCCCTCGAAGATCTCGATGCCGGCTCCGGCGTAGAACGCGGCGAGGCGGCGGCCCAGGGGTGAGCCGCCGCAGATGGCGTAGCGGACCCTGCCGCCCATGGCGTTGCGGATACGGCGGTAGACCAGGGGGTCGTAGAAGACCCGGGCGGTCCTCAAGGCGCGGGAGGGGCCGGGGCCGGTGCCCGTCTGCTGGGCCTCCATCGCCTCGCCGTAGCGCTGCGCCACCGCCGCCGCGCGGTCGAAGGACGTCACCCGGCCGGCCGCCTCGGCCTTGGCGCGAGCCGAGTTGAAGACCTTCTCCAGCATGTACGGGATGGCGATCAGACAGGTCGGCCGGAAGCTCGCCAGGTCCGGGAGCAGGTCGTCCGCCTTGATGCTCGGCGCGTGGCCCAGCCGTACGCGGGCGCGGACGCAGGCGATCGCCACCATGCGCCCGAACACGTGGGACATGGGCAGGAACAGCAGGACCGAGGCCTCTTCGCTGGTCTTGGCCCTGAAGACGGGGTAGAGGAGCTCGATCGCGTTGTCGACCTCGGCGAAGAAGTTGCCGTGGGTGAGCGCGCAGCCCTTGGGGCGGCCGGTGGTGCCCGAGGTGTAGACGAGGGTGGCGAGGGTGTCGGGGCCCAGCATGCCGCGCCGCACCTCCACCTCCTGGTCGGAGAGGTGGGCGCCGGCTTCCGCCAGCCGGTCCACGTGCCCCTTCTCCACGACCCACATGTGCCTCAGGTCGGGCAGGCGTTCCCGCTCCGGGCCGAGTGCGGCGGCCTGCCCGGCGAACTCGGTGACCAGGGCGACCGCGCCGGAGTCCTGGAGGATCCAGCGGGCCTGGAAGACGGAGGAGGTGGGATAGATGGGGACCGTCACGAGTCCGGCCGCCCAGGCCGCGAAGTCCAGGACCGTCCACTCGTAGATCGTGCGGGCCATCACGGCGATCCGGTCGCCGGGCATCAGCCCTTCGGCGATCAGTCCCTTCGCCACGGCCAGCACCTGGCCGGCGAACCGCGCCGCCGTGACGTCGCTCCAGCGCCCGTCGGCGTCCTTGCGGCTGAGCGCCACGCCGTCCGGGTTCGCGCTCGCGTTGTCGAACGGCAGGTCGGCGAGCGACCCGTGGGTCCACGGCGGCGCCAGCGGCGGTACGGACGCCTCTCGCACCGCCCCGTCCAGCCGCCGTGTCTCGGGCTCGACCAGGACCGGTCCGCCGTACATGTCGCCGTAGGCGGAGGAGGGATGGGCAGTGGACACGGGCGGCTCCTGGGGCGCGCAGCGAAGGAACTGCTTGCTGCGATACGTACGTGCCTCGCACGCCGAGGCGCTCAACCGGTTGAATCCCCAGAAAGGGGTTACTGCCGGTAGGAACGGGATCGTACGGGCCTCACGTGGCGGGTTCGTGCGGGTTCGGGGATGATCCGGGGCCAGGCCTGTGCATTCTCGGGGGTTACGTGAGGGACCTTCACGTTCGGCTCGCCGTCGTCAGGCCCGCTCCAGGATCGCCGTCACCCCCTGTCCGCCCGCCGCACAGATGGAGATCAACCCGCGGGCGGGCGCGTCCCGTTCGGTGAGCAGTTTGGCCAGGGTCGCCACGATCCGGGCGCCGGTGGCGGCGAAGGGGTGGCCGGTGGCGAGGGAGGAGCCGGCGACGTTCAGCCGGGCGCGGTCCACCGTGCCCAGGCCCCGCTTCTCCCAGGCCGCGAGCGTCGCCAGCACCTGGGAGGCGAAGGCCTCGTGGATCTCCACCAGGTCGAAGTCGGCCAGGCCGAGTCCGGCCCGCTCCAGCATGCGCGGGACCGCGTACGCGGGTGCCATGAGCAGCCCGTCCTCGCCGCCGGCGACGTCCCCGCCGACGAAGTCGACGGCCGCCGTCTCGTACGCGGTGAGATACGCCAGTGGCTCCAGGCCGCGCTCGCGGGCCCACTCCTCGCTCGCCAGGAGGACGGTCGCCGCCCCGTCCGTCAGCGGGGTCGAGTTCCCGGCCGTCATGGTCGGGTCGGGGTGGCCGAGGCCGAACACCGGCTTGAGGGAGGCGAGTTTCTCCGCGGTCGAGCCGGGGCGCAGGTTCTGGTCGCGGGCCAGGCCGCGGAAGGGCACCACCAGGTCCTGGAAGAAGCCGCGTTCGTACGCCGCCGCCAGCCGCTGGTGACTGGCCGCCGCCAGTTCGTCCTGCGCCTCGCGGCCGATGCCCCAGGCGCGGGCGGTGACGGCGGCGTGTTCGCCCATGGACAGGCCGGTGCGCGGCTCGGCGTTGCGCGGAATGTCGGGCACGAGGTGGCCCGGGCGCACCTTCGCCAGGGCCTTCACCCGCCCGCCCAGCGACTTCGCCCGGCGGGCCTCCAGCAGGATGCGGCGCAGGGAGTCGTTGACGCCCAGGGGCGCGTCGCTCGCCGTGTCGGCGCCGCCCGCGACCGCCGACTCGGTCTGGCCGAGGGCGATCTTGTTGGCGGCGGCGATGACGGCCTGGAGTCCGGTGCCGCAGGCCTGCTGGATGTCGTAGGCGGGGGTGGTGGGGTGCAGGCGCGAGCCGAGGACCGTCTCGCGGGCCAGGTTGAAGTCGCGGCTGTGCTTGAGGACCGCACCGGCCACGAACTCGCCGACCGCGCCCGGCTCCTGGAGCCCGTACCGCTCGACCAGGCCGTCGAGGGCGGCGGTGAGCATCTGCTGGTTGGAGGCGGTGGCGTACGGGCCGTCGGAGCGGGCGAACGGGATGCGCGCTCCGCCGACGACCGCCACGCGCCGGACTGACATCTTCTGTGGGCTCATCTCGACCCGCTCCTCGTCTGCGACGTAGCCTTACCTACGGTAACCTTACTCCGGAGTAAGCAAGTGTGAGCAGTCATCCGAGCTGGGAGTCGCCATGGCCGACCGCTATCTGAGTTTCACCGCCACCGGGCCCGGCCGCTTCCTCACCCGCCGGCTCGGCCTGCCCCAGCCCGCTGCGCTGACCCGCTGGTCCCCCGAGCGGCCCGCCCTCGACGGCGGCTTCCTCCACCTCACCGCCGGCAGGTCCGGCCTCGACCTCGCCCCGGTCCTCGCCCGTACGGGCATCGGCCCGGCCGGCTCCGACCGGGCGGCGGCCGTCGTCCTGGACGCGAGCGGAGTGCGGGACGTCGAGGGGCTCGCCGAGGTGCACGCGGCCCTGCACCCCGTCGTACGGTCAATCGCCCCGAGCGGGCGGGTGATCGTGCTCGGCGCGCCGCTCGACCCCGCCGACCATCACCAGGCCGCCACCCAGCAGGCCCTGGAGGGCTTCACGCGCTCCCTGGGCAAGGAGATCGGCCGGGGCAGGACCGTGAACCTGGTCCGGCTCACGGACGCACCGGCCGCCGAATCCACCCTCCGTTTCCTGCTGTCGCCCAAGTCGGCGTATGTGAGCGGCCAGGTGATCGAGGTCGGGGCGGGCGAGGAACCCGCCACGCCCGTCGACTGGGACCGCCCCCTGGCCGGCCGCACCGCCCTGATCACCGGTGCCGCGCGCGGCATCGGTGAGGCGGTCGCCGAGACGCTCGCCCGGGACGGGGCCGGGGTCGTCGTCCTCGACGTGCCGCAGGCCGGGCAGGACGCCCGGCGCGTCGCCGACCGGCTCGGCGGCACCGCGCTGCTCCTCGACATCACGGCCGCCGACGCGGGCGCGCGGATCGCCGAGGCCCTGCCGGACGGCCTGGACCTGCTGATCCACAACGCGGGCATCACGCGGGACCGGCGCCTGGTGAACATGCCCGCCGAGCGCTGGATGCCGGTGCTGGAGGTGAACCTGGCGAGCGTGCTGCGCACGRCGGACGCGCTGCTGAAGGCCGGGACGCTGAACCGGGGCGGCCGGATCGTGGCGACCGCCTCGATCGCGGGCATCGCCGGCAACGCGGGCCAGACCAACTACGGGGCGAGCAAGGCGGGCATCGTCGGTCTGGTCCGCTCCCTCGCGCCGCGCGCGCTCGCCGAGCACGGGGTGACGGTCAACGCGGTGGCGCCGGGCTTCATCGAGACGAAGATGACGGCCGCCGTCCCGCTGTTCATCCGCGAGGCGGGCCGCCGCATGAACTCCCTCGCGCAGGGCRGTCTGCCGGTCGATGTCGCCGAGACCACCGCCTGGCTCGCGCACCCGGCCTCGGGCGCGGTCAACGGCCAGGTCGTTCGCGTCTGCGGCCAGAGCCTTTTGGGGGCGTGATGGCCGACGCCGCTCTCGTCCTCACCGGGTCCCCCTCCCTCGCCCCGCTCCTCGCGCGCGGCGCCCTGCTGTCCCCCTTCAAACGC
>NZ_NGFN01000385.1 GCF_002148965.1 Streptomyces swartbergensis
GCCCTCGCCGACCTGGTCCCGCCCGCCGAGGCGGCGGCCCACGCCCGCACCCTGCTCGCGCCCGTCACGGCCCATCCCGCGCTCCCCGAGACCCTGCGCACCTGGCTGTCCCTGCACGGCAGCTGGGACCGCACGGCCGTCGCCCTGTCCGTGCACCGCAACACCGTGCGGCAGCGCATCGCCCGGTGCGCGGCCCTGCTGGAGACCGACCTCGACGACCCGGACGTCCGCATGGAACTCTGGTTCGCGCTGCGGCACATCTGAGTATGTGAGCGGGGTCCCGCTGAGTACGTGACGCAGATCCCAGCGTGCGATACGTCAGGGCCGCCCGCAGTCGGCTGCCTCACAATGGGAGCCATGCCGATACCCGGGACACCCAGCCGCGCCGAACTCGTCGACCACCTCGTCAGGACGCGCATCGCGGGCGATGTCGCCACCCCCCGCGAGAACAACCTCTCCCACTACCGCAAGCTGGCGAACGCCGACCGTCACTACTGGTTCGGCCTGGAACTCGGCGACCGCTGGAGCGACGAGCAGGACGTCCTCGCGGTGATGGCGGAACGGGCCGGCGTGAACGACGACCCCGAGTACCGGTACGGACAGGACACCATCGACCCGGAGCTGACCGTCGCCGGTCTGGAGCGGCTCGCCGGGCGGCTGCGCAAGGCGGCGGACGGGCAGCAGCGGGTCCTGTTCGCCACCGGCCACCCCGGCGGCCTGCTCGACGTGCACCGCGCGACCGCGGCGGCCCTGCGCGCGGCCGGCTGCGAGATCGTCGTCATCCCGGAGGGGCTGGCGACGGAGGAGGGCTACGTCATGCAGTTCGCGGACGTGGCGGTGCTGGAGCACGGGGCCACCCTGTGGCACACCCACTCGGGCGAGCCGATGAAGGCCATCCTGACCGCCATGGAGCGCGAGGGCCGCCCGCTGCCCGACCTGGTCGTCGCCGACCACGGCTGGGCGGGCTACGCCGGACAGCACGGCGTGGACTCCGTCGGCTACGCCGACTCCAACGACCCGGCCCTCTTCCTCGCCGAGGCCGAGGGCACGGTACAGGTGACGGTGCCCCTCGACGACCATGTGGTCAGCCCCCGCCACTACGACCCGATGACGGCGTACCTGCTGGCGGAGGCGGGCCTCAGCTAGTGTCCGCCTCGCGCGGGACGCGGACCACGCCCTCCTGGATCACCGTGATGGCCAGCCGCCCGTCCTGCGTGTAGATGCGGGCCTGTCCCAGTCCCCGGCCGCCGTACGCGGACGGGGACTCCTGGTCGTAGAGCAGCCACTCGTCGGCGCGGAACGGCCGGTGGAACCACATCGCGTGGTCCAGGGAGGCCCCGACGACGTCGCCGACGGCCCAGCCGCCCCGCCCGTGCGCGAGCAGCACGGAGTCGAGGAGCGTCATGTCGGAGACGTAGGTGGCGAGGACGACGTGCAGCTGGGGGTCCCCCCAGACGGAGTCTGGGGGAGGATCGTCGGCGAGCTTGCCGTTGGTCCGGAACCAGACCTGGGAGTGCGGCTCGCGCGGCTCGCCGAACTTCCCGTACGGCGGCTCGTCGACGTAGCGCAGATCGACGGCGGCCCGGGCCTCGAGAAACTTCTCCACGACCGCCGGGTCGATATGCCCGTACCCGCGCAGCCGCTCCTCACCGGTGGGCAGCGTGGCGGGATCGGGCGCGGACGGCATCCGCTCCTGGTGGTCCAGCCCGTCCTCGTACACCTGGAAGGACGCCGAGAGGTGGAAGATCGGCTTGCCGTGCTGGACGGCGACCACCCGGCGCGTGGTGAAGGAGCGGCCGTCGCGGATCCGGTCGACGGTGTAGACGATGGGCGCGCCGGGATCGCCGGGGCGCAGGAAGTACGCGTGGAGCGAGTGCGCGGGCCGGTCCTCGGGGACCGTGCGCCCGGCCGCGACGAGCGCCTGGGCCGCGACCTGCCCGCCGAAGACCCGCGGGACGACGGCGGACCGGGAACGGCCACGGAATATGTCCTCCTCGATCTGCTCCAGGTCGAGCAGATCGAGGAGGTCCTGTAGTGCCTGACTCATGCGACTGTTGTACCGGCCACTGATTGCGGTCGGCTTACAGCCCCATGTCCTTGGCGATGATCGTCTTCATGATCTCGCTGGTGCCGCCGTAGATGCGGTTGACGCGGTTGTCCGCGTACAGGCGGGCGATCGGGTACTCGTTCATGTAGCCGTAGCCGCCGTGCAGCTGGAGGCAGCGGTCGATGACGCGGTGGGCGACCTCGGTGCAGAACAGCTTCGCGGAGGCGGCCTCGGCGGGGGTGAGCTCACCGGCGTCGAGGGCCTCGGTCGCGCGGTCGGCGACGGCCTCGGCGGCGTCCACCTCGGCCTGGCAGGCGGCCAGCTCGAACTTGGTGTTCTGGAAGTGGGCGACCGGCTTGCCGAAGACCGTGCGCTCCTGCACGTACTGCTTGGCGAACCGGACGGCGGCCTTGGCCTGGGCGTAGGCGCCGAAGGCGATGCCCCAGCGCTCGGAGGCCAGGTTGTGGCCGAGGTAGTAGAAGCCCTTGTTCTCCTCGCCGAGGAGGTCCTCGACGGGCACCTTGACGTCGACGAACGCCAGCTCGGCGGTGTCGGAGGTCTTCAGGCCGAGCTTGTCGAGCTTGCGGCCGACGGAGTAGCCCTCGGACTTGGTGTCGACGGCGAAGAGGGAGATGCCGTGGCGGCGGTCCTCGGCGGTCGGGGCGGCGGTCCGGGCGCAGACGATCACGCGGTCGGCGTGCACACCGCCGGTGATGAAGGTCTTGGCGCCGTTGAGGACGTAGTGCGTGCCGTCCTCACTCAGCTTGGCGGTGGACTTCATGCCCGCGAGGTCGGAACCGGTGCCCGGCTCCGTCATCGCGATGGCCCACATCTCCTCGCCGGTGACGAACTTCGGCAGGTAGCGCTTCTTCTGCTCGTCGGTGGCGAGCATCTTGATGTAGGGCAGGGCGAGCAGCACGTGCACGCCGGAGCCGCCGAACTGGACGCCGGCGCGAGCGGTCTCCTCGTAGAGCACGGCCTCGAACTTGTGGCTGTCCAGGCCCGCGCCGCCGAACTCCTCGGGGACGTTGATCCCGAAGATGCCCAGCTCACCGAGCTTGTAGTAGAACTCGCGGGGCGCCTGGCCCGCCGCGAACCACTCGTCGTACACGGGTACGACCTCGGCCTCGATGAAGGCGCGCAGGGTCTCCCGGAACGCCTCGTGATCCTCGTTGAACACCGTACGGCGCACGCCGCCACCTCCAGGGACCTAGCTGTCTAAGCGCTTGCTCAGAGCAAGATACCGGCGAGTATCAATCACCGTCCAGGGTGGGGGCGGGGTAACGCTCGTCACGCCGCGGGATGAAAACAGGCTCCCACGGCGTTGGTGCCTTCCGGCAGACCAGGACGACCGGCAGACCAGGACGCTCGGAGGGCAACGCGTGACACCGCAACGGGGATGGGCACGACGACTGTGGGCCTACGCATGGCGCCACCCGAAGGACGTCGTACTCGCCCTCGGCTCCTCGCTGGCCGGCATGGCGGTCATGGCCCTCGTCCCGCTGATCACCAAGGTGTTCATCGACGACGTCATCAGCGACCACACCCGCTCGATGACCACCTGGGCCGGCCTCCTCATCGCCGCCGCGCTGGTCGTCTACGTCCTCACCTACATCCGCCGCTACTACGGCGGCCGCCTCGCCCTCGACGTCCAGCACGACCTGCGCACGGAGATGTACGGGACGATCACCCGGCTCGACGGCCGCCGCCAAGACGAGCTGTCCACCGGCCAGGTCGTCGGCCGCGCCACCAGCGACCTCCAGCTCATCCAGGGCCTGCTGTTCATGCTCCCGATGACCATCGGGAACTTCATGCTGTTCCTGATCTCTTTGGTGATCATGGCATGGCTGTCCGTGCCGCTGACCCTGGTCGCCCTGGCGGTGGCGCCCGCCATCTGGTGGATCGCCAAGCGCAGCCGCACCCGCCTGCATCCCTCGACCTGGTACGCCCAGGCACAGGCCGCCGCCGTCGCCGGCGTGGTCGATGGCGCCGTCAGCGGCGTGCGCGTGGTGAAGGGCTTCGGGCAGGAGGAGCAGGAGACCGGGAAGCTCCGGGAGGTCGGCCGCAGGCTCTTCGCCGGGCGGCTGCGCACCATCCGCCTGAACTCCGTCTACACCCCGGCCCTCCAGGCCGTCCCCGCCCTCGGCCAGGTCGCGATGCTGGCGCTCGGCGGCTGGCTCGCGGTCGGCGGACACATCACCCTCGGCACGTTCGTCGCCTTCTCCACCTACCTCGCCCAGCTCGTCGGCCCGGTCCGCATGCTCGCCATGGTGCTCACCGTCGGCCAGCAGGCCCGCGCCGGCACCGAGCGCGTCCTGGAGCTGATCGACACCGAGCCGTCCCTCCAGGACGGCCACAAGGATCTCCCCGCCGACGCCCCCGCGACCGTCGAGTTCGACGACGTCTCCTTCGGCTACGGCGCCGCCCCCGGCAAGACCAGCCCCGTCCTCGACGGCCTCTCCTTCGAGATCCGCCCCGGCGAGACCCTCGCCGTCGTCGGCTCCTCCGGCTCCGGCAAGTCCACGGTCTCCCTGCTGCTGCCGCGCTTCTACGACGTCACCCGCGGTGCCGTCCTCGTCGGCGGCCACGACGTGCGCGAACTGACATCGGAGTCGCTGCGGGCCGCGATCGGGCTGGTCCCGGAGGACTCCTTCCTCTTCTCCGACACGGTCCGCAACAACATCGCCTACGGCCGCCCGGACGCCACCCAGGAGGAGATCGAGCGGGCCGCCCGCGCCGCCCAGGCGCACCGGTTCATCAGCGAGCTCCCCGACGGCTACGACACCACCGTCGGCGAGCACGGCCTCACCCTCTCCGGCGGCCAGCGCCAGCGCGTCGCCCTCGCCCGCGCCATCCTCAGCGACCCGCGCCTGCTGGTCCTGGACGACGCCACCTCCGCCGTGGACGCCCGCGTCGAGCACGAGATCCACGAGGCCCTGAAGGAGGTCATGCGGGGCCGCACCACGCTGCTGATCGCCCACCGCCGCTCCACCCTGAACCTCGCGGACCACATCGCCGTCCTGGACGGCGGCCGCCTCGCCGACATCGGCACCCACGACGAACTCCAGCGGCGCTCCGCCCTCTACCGGCGCCTGCTCACCGACCCCGACGAGCTGGGCGCGGTCTCCCCGGGCCACACCCAGCCGGCCTGCCCCCAGGAGGACACCTCCGTCCGGGACGAGCTGGACGCCGAGTTCGACGCCGAGCGCGGGGTCACCCCACGGCTGTGGAGCGGCGACCGCGAGCGCAAGGACACCGCCCTCGCCGAGAGCCCCGCCACGCCCGAGCTGCTCACCCAGGTGGAGGCGCTGCCCCCGGCCACCGACGTCCCCGACGTCGACGAGGCACGGGCCGTCCAGCCGGAGGAGTCCTACGGCCTGCGCCGGCTGCTGCGCGGCTTCGGGCTGCCGCTGCTGGTCAGCCTCGGTCTGGTCGCCGTCGACGCGGGCATGGGCCTGCTGCTGCCGATCATGATCCGGCACGGCATCGACTCGGGCGTCACCCAGGCGGCGCTCGGCGCCGTGTGGGCGGCGTCGCTGCTCGCGCTGCTGACGGTGGCCGTGCAGTGGGCGGCCCAGGTCGGCGAGATCCGCATGACGGGACGTACCGGCGAGCGGGTGCTGTATGCGCTCCGGCTGAAGATCTTCTCCCAGCTCCAGCGCCTCGGGCTCGACTACTACGAGCGGGAGCTGACCGGCCGGATCATGACCCGGATGACGACGGACGTCGACGCGCTGTCGACGTTCCTCCAGACGGGCCTGGTCACCGCCTTCGTCTCGGTCGTCACCTTCTTCGGCATCATGATCGCCCTGCTGGTCATCGACGTGGAGCTCGCGCTGGTCGTCTTCGCGACGCTGCCGCCGCTGATCATCGCCACGTACTTCTTCCGCCGGGCGAGCGTGAAGGCGTACGAACTGGCGCGCGAACGCGTGTCGGTGGTCAACGCCGACCTCCAGGAGTCGGTGTCCGGGCTGCGGATCGTGCAGGCCTTCCGGCGCGAGCGGGACGGCGGGCGGCGGTTCGCCGGGCACAGCGACAGCTACCGTCAGGCGCGCATCCGGGGCCAGTGGCTGATCTCGGTGTACTTCCCCTTCGTGCAGTTCCTGTCGTCGGTGGCGGCCGCGGCCGTGCTGATCGTGGGCGGGGCGCGGGTCGACAACGGGACGCTGGCGATCGGCTCGCTGGTGGCCTACCTGCTCTACATCGACCTGTTCTTCGCGCCCGTGCAGCAGCTGTCCCAGGTCTTCGACGGCTACCAGCAGGCGTCCGTCTCGCTGGGCCGCATCCAGGAGCTGCTGCGCGAGCCGACGTCGACGAAGTCCGCCGACGAACCCCGCGAAGTGCTGTCCCTGCGCGGCGACATCGCCTTCGAGGACGTGCACTTCGAATATGGCGCCGCCGGTGCGGGGGAGGCGGCCCTCGGCGGGGTCGACCTGCGCATCCCCGCCGGGCAGACCGTCGCGTTCGTCGGCGAGACCGGCGCGGGCAAGTCGACCCTCGTCAAGCTCGTGGCCCGCTTCTACGACCCCACCGGCGGCCGGGTCACCGTCGACGGCACCGATCTGCGCGCCCTCGACCTCACCTCGTACCGGCACCGTCTGGGGGTCGTCCCGCAGGAGGCGTACCTCTTCCAGGGCACCGTCCGCGACGCCATCGCCTACGGCCGCCCGGACGCCACCGACGCCGAGGTCGAGGCGGCGGCCCGGGCGGTCGGCGCGCACGAGATGATCGCCACACTGGAGGGCGGCTACCTCCACGAGGTCGCCGAGCGCGGGCGCAACCTCTCCGCCGGGCAGCGTCAGCTGATCGCCCTGGCCCGCGCCGAACTGGTCGACCCGGACATCCTGCTCCTCGACGAGGCGACGGCGGCGCTGGATCTGGCCACGGAGGCCCAGGTCAACCAGGCCACCGACCGCATCGCGGGCCGCCGCACGACCCTCGTCGTCGCCCACCGCCTCACCACCGCCGCCCGCGCCGACCGGGTCGTCGTCATGGACCACGGCCGGGTCGCCGAGGACGGCACGCACGAGGAGCTGCTCGCGCGCGGCGGGCGGTACGCCGAGCTGTGGCGGACGTTCATCGGCGCGGAGCCGGAGGAGCCGGTCGGCGCGTCCCGGTGAGGCCCGCGCGACCGGCGTTCTCGTAACGCTCGTGCAACCGTCCGACATACGTCATGCGTCCGTACACCCGTACGCCGATGGTCGCGCACGACGCGGTACGGGAGGACGACAGTGGACAGTGGACCGATACGCCGGCGGCTCGCGCTCGGCCTGGCCGTGCTGACCGCCTCCGGCCTGCTCGCCGTCGCGGCGCCGGGCGAGGCGCAGGCCGCCTCCGCCTCCGCCCACTGTCCCGGCCGCAAGGTCCGCACCCTGCCGTTCTCCACCGGAACCGTGCTCGTCTACAAACGCGGCGGCTACGTCTGCGCCGTGACCCTCACCAAGAAGCCCGGCGTGAAGCGGAAGATGTCGGTGAGCGTGCAGGCACGCGGCAACCGCCCGGTCGTCGACGAAGGCCGGTACTCCTACCACGCCGGCCCGGTGATGGTGCACGCCGGGCGCCGCTGCGTATGGCTGAAGGGCAGGGTGGGGCAGGGCTCGGTCAGCTCCGGCTGGATCCTGTGCTGACGTCCGGCGCACAGAGGGTTTTCCCTATGTCCCCTGGTGCTGGGGGGAGTTGGTCCGCTAGCTTCCGGCGCACATCTGTCTCACAGGGGAGTGCGCATGCGCAAGGCGCTCAGATGGCTGCTGGCGCTCACGGTGCTCATAGGCACGTTGAGCACGGCCGGAG
>NZ_NGFN01000386.1 GCF_002148965.1 Streptomyces swartbergensis
GCCACCCCCAGCACGCAGAACAGCACCAGCGGATCCCACCGGTCCCGCCACCATCGCACCCCCAGCGCCAACACACCCAGCAGCACCAGCCAGTACCGCCCGACCATGTCCTCGTACAGCGGCCGGTGCACCGACTCCAGACCGCCCCCGGCCCCGAACAACGCGAAGAAGTCGTAGTACGGCCACAGCAGCAGGACGACCAGCCCCAGCACCAGCCCACCGCCCAGCCGGATCCACATCGCCCGCCCCGGCCGCGCGGCGACCACCGTCGCGACCGCCCCCAGCGTGGCCACCACGCCCGAGAACTGATGGCACAGCAGGATCACCGCCCACAGCGCCCCCAGCCCGAGCCACACGCCCCACACCGCGTCACCGTCACCGCGCACCGCCCGCCCGAGCCACGCCCACAAGTGGAACGCGAGCCCCAGCGCGAACACGCTCGGATACGACACCGTCAGCGCGAGCGAGTTGAGCCCGTAGAAGCCGCTCCAGTTGAACAGGACCGTCCCCCACAGGAACAGCAGGCTCAGCACGGCCAGTGCGGGCGCGGCGCGATGGTCGCTCAGCGTCCGCACATACCGCCACACCCCCGACAGCAGCAGCGCGAGCCCGGCCAGCGCCCCCAGTCGCAGCACCACGAAGACCGACAGACCGCTCACCCGGGCGACACAGCCGAGCACCAGCATCCAGGGCGAGTAGTACGGGCTCGGCGTGTCCGCGTCGACGAGCGGATTGCCCGGGTCGACGAGATCGTGCCGCAGCCGCTGGACCGTCGCGGCGTGCATGCCGAGGTCTCCGGCCCACGGCAGCCGGACGATCACGAGGACCAGCAGCAGGACGACCACCGCGGCGGGCACCTGTGCGGCGAGGGCCGCCGGTCTAGGCGCGGTGCGCATCGTGCTGGAACACCCAGGTGCGGTAGACGAGGAAGCGGAAGGCGGAGGCCAGCACGATGGAAGCCGCCTTGACCGCGTTGGACTCGAAGGGGCCGGCCAGGCCGAGGCCGTGATATCCGGCGTAGAACAGCCCGCTTTCCATGGCCACGCCGATGCCGCTGAAGACGAAGAACAGCACCATCTGGCGCCGGGTCCGGGACGCCCTGTCGCGGTAGGTGAAGTACCGGAATCCGAGGTAGTTGGTGCCCATGGCGATCAGGCTGGCCAGCACGGTCGCCACCATGGCGGCCCGGTGCAGCCCGTGCACGAGCACGTTGAACACCAGGAAGTTCACCGCGACGCCGCTCCCGCCGACCAGCGCGAAGTTCACCACTTCGAGGACGACGCGCTTCACCGGCGGGTCGGCGGGAGCGGCCACTCGCTCCCTTGAGAGGTTCACAGTCACGCCCCAAGCCTTAGCCGGAAACAGTAAGTCCTCCACTCGAATCGCCCTAAGCCACGCCAAGAAGAAGGCGCCCCGGGCCGATACCGGCCCGGGGCGCCCAGGACGCCGTACTGCTACGAATGCGTCCGCAGCAGCGTCCGCATCGTCCGCATCGCCACCGACAGGTTCGCGAGGTCGAACGCCTCGGAGCTCTGGATCTCCTCCAGTGTGGTGCGGGCCCGGCCGAGGATCGCCGCGTTCTTCTGCTCCCACGCCTTGTAGCGCTGCTCGGGCGTCGAGGTGCCGTTGCCCACCGCCAGGACGTCGGCGGTCAGCGCCGCGTGCGCCGCGTACAGGTCCTCGCGGATCGCCGCGCGGGCCATGGACTGCCAGCGGTCGGCGCGGGGCAGCTCGATGATGCGGTCCATGAGCTGGGTGATCCGCAGCCGGTCGGCGAGGTCGTAGTAGACCTCGGCGACATCCAGCGGCTCCCGGCCCATGCGGTCGGCGACCGAGACGATGTCGAGCGTCGGGAAGGCGGAGGAGAACCCGGCCACGCGCGTGGCGAGTTCGTCCGGCACGCCGGCGTCCGTCAGCTCGTCGTAGATCTTCTGGTACCACTCCAGGTCCGCGCCGCGCAGCAGCTTCGGCAGCTGGGTCCAGACCTGCTCGACCCGCTCGGCGAAGAACTCGACGGTCTCGGCGAGCTGAAGCGGCTGCGGCCGGTTGTTGAGCAGCCAGCGCGTGCCGCGCTCCACCAGGCGGCGCGAGTGCAGCCGGATACGGGTCTGGACGTCGGCCTCGACCTTGTTGTCGAGCGCCTCGACACCGTCCCACACCGGCGACTGGCGGAAGATCTCCCGGGCCGCCGTCTGCGCCCGCACGATCTCCTCCAGCGACGCGCCGGTCTCCTCGCGCAGCCGGTGCAGATACGTCGTACCGCCCGTGTTGACCGTGTCGTTGACCAGGACCGTCGTGATGATCTCGCGGCGCAGCGGGTGCCCGTCGAGACGGTCCGGGAACTGCTCGCGCAGCGCGGTCGGGAAGTAGCAGTGCAGCAGGCCCCGCAGGTACGGGTCGTCGGGCAGCGAGGTGTGCAGCAGCTCCTCGGCGACCGTGATCTTCGTGTACGCCAGCAGGACGGCCGTCTCCGGGCTGGTCAGGCCCTGCCCCTGGGCGAGCCGCTCGCGGATCTGCCGGTCGGTGGGCAGGAACTCCAGCGCCCGGTCGAGGTGACCCTCCCTGACCAGGTGCTTCATGAAGCGCTGCTGGGCGTGGAGCATGTCCTTGGACTGGGCGAGGGCGTTGGCGATCGCCGTGTTCTGCGCGTAGTTGTTGCGCAGCACCAGGTGGCCGACCTCGTCGGTCATCTCGGCGAGCAGCTTGTTGCGCTGCTTGACGGTCATGTCGCCGTCCGCGACCAGGCCGTTGAGCAGGATCTTGATGTTCACCTCGTGGTCGGAGGTGTCCACGCCCGCGCTGTTGTCGATGGCGTCGGTGTTGATCCGCCCGCCGTGCAGCGCGAACTCGATCCGTCCGAGCTGGGTCAGGCCCAGGTTGCCGCCCTCGCCGACGACCTTGACGCGCAGGTCGTTGCCGTCGACGCGGATGGCGTCGTTGGCCTTGTCGCCGACGTCCGCGTTGGACTCGGTGGAGGACTTGACGTACGTGCCGATGCCGCCGTTCCACAGCAGGTCCACCGGGGCCTGGAGGATGGCCTTCATCAGGTCGGCCGGGGTCAGCTTGGTGACCTTGGCCTCGATGCCGAGGGCCTCGCGGATGTGCGCGTTGACCGGGATCGCCTTGGCCGTACGCGGGAAGATGCCGCCGCCGGCCGACAACAGCTCCTTGTTGTAGTCCTCCCAGCTGGAGCGCGGCAGCTCGAACAGGCGGCGGCGCTCGGCGTAGGAGGTGGCCGCGTCCGGGTTCGGGTCGATGAAGATGTGCCGGTGGTCGAAGGCGGCCACCAGGCGGATGTGCTCGGAGAGCAGCATGCCGTTGCCGAACACGTCACCGGACATGTCACCGATGCCGACGACCGTGAAGTCCTCGGTCTGGGTGTTCACGCCCAGCTCCCGGAAGTGCCGCTTGACGGACTCCCAGGCGCCGCGGGCGGTGATGCCCATGCCCTTGTGGTCGTAGCCGGCCGAGCCGCCGGAGGCGAAGGCGTCGCCGAGCCAGAAGTTGTACTGCCCGGCGACGCCGTTGGCGATGTCGGAGAAGGTCGCGGTGCCCTTGTCGGCGGCGACGACGAGGTACGTGTCGTCCTCGTCGTGCCGGACGACGTCCGCCGGGGGCACGACCTCGCCGGCCACCATGTTGTCGGTGATGTCGAGCAGCGCCGAGATGAACGTCTTGTAGCTGGCGATGCCCTCGGCCATCCACGCGTCGCGGTCGACGCTCGGGTCGGGCAGCTGCTTGGCGACGAAGCCGCCCTTGGCGCCGACCGGCACGATGACGGTGTTCTTCACCATCTGCGCCTTGACCAGGCCGAGGATCTCGGTGCGGAAGTCCTCGCGCCGGTCGGACCAGCGCAGGCCGCCGCGCGCGACCTTGCCGAAGCGCAGGTGCACGCCCTCGACGCGCGGCGAGTACACCCAGATCTCGAACGCCGGGCGCGGCGCCGGCAGGTCGGGGATGGCCTGCGGGTCGAACTTCATGGAGACGTAGTCGTGCGGCTTGCCGCCCGCCGCCTCCTGGAAGAAGTTGGTCCGCAGGGTGGCCTTGATGACCGTGAGGAAGGACCGCAGGATCCGGTCCTCGTCGAGGCTCGCGACCTGGTCGAGGGCCGCGTCGACCTCCTCCAGCAGCGCGTCCACGATCTCGTACCCCGCGCGCTGCCGGTCCGGCGACATCCGCGCCTCGAACAGGGAGACGAGCAGGCGGGTGGTGTGGACGTTGTTGCGGAGGGTGTCCTCCATGTAGTCCTGGCTGAACGTGGACGCCGCCTGCCGCAGGTACTTCGCGTACGCCCGCAGCACCATCGCCTGGCGCCAGGTCAGCCCGGCGCTCAGCACCAGGGCGTTGAAGCCGTCGTTCTCCGCCTTGCCGGTCCAGGTGGCGGCGAAGGCGTCCTGGAACCGCTCGCGGGCGTCGTCGCCGAGGTAGTCCCCGCCGGTGCGGGAGCGGGGCATGCGCAGGCCGAAGTCGTAGATCCAGGCCACGCTCCGGTCCGAGCAGCGCAGCTCGTACGGCCGCTCGTCGACGACCTCGACGCCGAGCCGGTTGAGGACCGGCAGCACCGCCGACAGGGAGATGGCGTCGCCCGTGCGGTAGATCTTGAAGCGGCGCTCCTCGGGGGCGGCGCCCACCGGCTCGTAGAGGCTGAGCGCGAAGTCCTTGCCCTCCTCGTCGTTCAGCTGTTCGAGGTGGACGAGGTCGGCGACCGCGGCGCGCGGGTTGTGGTCGGCCTTGTAACCCTCGGGGAAGGCGTGCGCGTACCGGCGCATCAGTTCCGCCGCGTGCTCCTCGCCGAGCTCGGCGTTGAGCGCCTCGGAGAAGGCGTCCTCCCAGGAGCGGGCGGCCTCCACCAGCCGGGCCTCGATGCGCTCCTTGTCGGCGTCGGACAGCTCGGGCAGCTCAGTGCCCTGCGGGACCCGGACCACGAAGTGCAGCCGGGACAGGATCGACTCGGTGTTCCAGGCCGTGAAGTCGACGCTGATGCCGCCCAGTTCCTCCTTCAGGATCTCGATGATCCGCAGGCGGACGGCAGTGGTGTAGCGGTCGCGCGGCAGGTAGACGAGCGCGGAGTAGTAGCGCCCGTACTCGTCCTGGCGCAGGTAGAGCCTCAGCCGCCTGCGCTCCTGGAGGTAGAGGACGGAGGTGACGATGGCCCGCAGCTCGTCGACCGGGGTCTGGAACAGCTCGTCACGCGGGTACGTCTCCAGGATCTGGAGCAGGTCGCGCCCGTCGTGGCTGTTGGGCGAGAACCCGGCCTGTTCGAGGACCTCCTCGACCTTGCGCCGGATGACCGGCACCCGGCGCACGGACTCGGTGTAGGCGGCGGAGGAGAACAGCCCGAGGAACCGCCGCTCGCCGATGACATTGCCCTCGGCGTCGAACTTCTTGACCCCGATGTAGTCCAGGTACGACGGCCGGTGCACGGTCGACCGGCTGTTCGCCTTGGTCAGGACGAGCAGCTTGTGCTCGCGGGCCTTGGCCCGGGCGTCGGCGGGCAGCCGCTCGAAGGACGGGCTGACCGGGTGGCTCTCCTGCTCGGAGTGGTGCGGGTCGGCGCGCAGGATACCGAGGCCGGTGCCGGGCACGGCGGCCAGCGAGTCGTCGCCGCGCAGCTGGTACTCGCGGTAGCCGAGGAAGGTGAAGTGGTCGTCGGCCAGCCAGCGCAGCAGCTCGCGGGCCTCCTCGACCTGGGGCCCGGGCAGGTCATCGGGGATGGGCTCGTCCGGCAGCCCCTCCGCCAGCCGGATCGCCGCGTCCCGCATCTTGCCCCAGTCCTCGACGGCCTCGCGGGCGTCGGACAGCACCCGCAGCAGGTCGGCGGTGATCTGCTTCAGATCGGCCCGGTCGGTCTCACGGTCGATCTCGACATGGATCCAGGACTCGACGTGCGCGTCGTGCGGAAGGTCGCCGACGCCGGTCGCGGGAGAGGGCAGCACCTCGATGAGCTTGCCGGTGACGTCCCGGCGCACGACGAACTGCGGGTGGATGACGACGTGGATCCCGCGCCCCTGCCGCGTCAGCTCGTTGGTGACGGAGTCGACGAGGAAGGGCATGTCGTCGGTGACGACCTCGACGACGGAGTGGCTGCACGTCCACCCGTTCTCTTCGACCGTGGGGGTGTGCACCCGCACGTTGGCCGTGCCCTGGGGGCGATTCTCGGCCAGCCGGTAGTGCGAGACGGCGGCTCCGAAGACATCGACCGGGTCACGGTCGGTGAGGTCCTCCGGGGCCGTGTGCAGGTAGTAGCGCTGGAGGAACGAGAGCAGGGACTCGCGGTCCGGGGCTCCCTGGGCGTCTGGGGTCTCCTCGCCCGTCGACCCGGTCGGTAGGTGCCCCCCGACCGGGCTGTTCTCAGCAACCCGGGCGGCCCTCTCGAGCAACTCGGCCTTGGCTTCGTCCAGCTTGGTCTGCATTGTCCTCTGGCTCCTGTCGCGCGCCGTTGCGTGACGTAGAAGGAAGTACGGTCTCTGCGCTTACGACGTCACGTCGTGACACGGGGTATCCGGTCTGTTCCGACGCTATGCCGCAAGGTGAGATGAGCGGGCGTGTCTGAGCCAATCTTGAGCTGTCCCACGGGCGTGAGGCTGCTCTCCGCGACGCCTCGGTCCGGGTGGTGCTCGGCGTCCCGGGAGTCCTCGAAGCCCCGTCCCGCCCGCGAAGACCAGCGACCGCCGCCCGGTCACGGATGTGGTCCGTGCTCTCCGGGCGCAAGGCAGAGACGACGACGTCCCCGCGAACTATCGCGCTGATCACGCCACCAAGGCTATCGCTCCTTACAGGGGGCCCGTCATGAGCCGTATGTGTACAAAACCAGACCTGGAAGTTTGACGTTCTGCACAGTAAGCGCACCCATCTGCGGGCACGGGGCCGACCTGGCTGCGGGCARTCGTGCCGCTRRGGGCKGCRCGGGTGGGCGATGGGGGTRCCCCCTGCTCGARCGAAGCCGAGAGCTTGGGGGAGGCACCCCGCTCCGCCGGCTGCGCACCCACCCGGCTCCAGCAGCAACGCCAGCACCTCACTACGCCGCCAGCCGCTCCGCCTCGTCGACCGCTTCCTCCAGCGTGTCCACCACCGGAACCCCGACGGCCTCCAGACTCGCCCGACTGTGCGACCCTCCGGTGTACAGCACAGCCCGCGCCCCCACATGCCGCGCAGCCACCGCATCATCGGCGGCATCCCCGATCACAACGATCCGCTCAGGATCCACCCTCAGCGACCCCAGATGCCGCACCATGTGCTCGGCCTTGCTGCCCCCCGACGGCCCGGTCCGCCCGTCCACCCGTATGAAGTGCGGCTCGATCCCGAACCCCCGCACCAACGGCACGAGTTCCTCGTGCACGTACATGCTCAGGATCGACTGACTGCGCCCGGCCGACCGCCACCCCGCCAGCAGCTCCACGGCCCCCACCGTCAGCTCACACGCCACCCGGTGTTCCGCGTAGTACCGATGGAAGATGTCGTCCATGACCTCCCACTCGGCCTCGGTCGGCAGCCGCCCGATCAGCCGCTCGTAGAACTTCGGCACCGGCACGCAGTACAGCTCCCGGTACTTCTCCAGCGTCAGCGGCTCCAGCCCCAGCTCGGCGAACGCCGCGTTCGTCGCCCCGATGATCGCGTCGATGTCATGGAACAGCGTGCCGTTCCAGTCCCAGACAATGTGCGCGCCCGTCTGCTTCCCCATGCCCCAAAACGTACCCGCCCCCACTGACAATCAAGAGAACGGCAACTCAACGCGCCCCCCTGAATGCCGAGAGCACCCGGCCCCGGCTCGCTCAGTCCC
>NZ_NGFN01000387.1 GCF_002148965.1 Streptomyces swartbergensis
CCACCGGCCGTCCGATCGTCTACAGCATCAACCACCGGCCGTCYGATCGTCTACAGCATCAACCCCAACAGCTTCCACGCCCCCACCGGCGACAAGTACAACTGGGGCGAGATCGCCGACCTGTGGCGGACGACCGAGGACCTGCTCGACATCTGGCAGAACGGCAACACCAACAGCTACCCCATGGGCGTCGGCAACGTCCTGGACGTCACCGTGCCCCTGGCCGCTCAGTCGGGCCCGGGGCACTGGAACGACCCCGACATGCTCGTCGTCGGCCGCCCCGGTCTGTCACTGACCGAGTCCCGCTCCCACTTCGCCCTGTGGGCACTGCTCTCGGCCCCGCTCATGGCCGGCAACGACATCCGCACCATGTCCGCCGACGTGAGCGCGATCCTGCGCAACCCGCGGCTGCTGGCGGTGAACCAGGACCCGCTGGGAGCGGGCGGTCGCCGGGTGCGCGACGACGGCGACACCGAGGTGTTCGCCAAGGCCCTGTCCGACGGCTCGGTCGCGGTGGGCCTGTTCAACCGGGGAGGCGGTACGGCGACGGTCACCACCACGGCCGCTCAAGTCGGCCTGTCCGGCGGGTCGTTCACCCTCACGGATCTGTGGACCGGCGGCACGTCGAGCACGTCCGGGCAGATCTCGGCGAGCGTCCCCGCGCATGGCGTGGCCGTGTTCCGGGTGAGCGGGGGCAGCCCGCTGGCCGCCACCACCTCGCGATGGCGCGGCAACGCGTCCGGCCGCTGCCTGGACGTGGACAACGCCTCCACCGCTGCCGGGGCGACGGTATTGATCTGGGACTGCCACACGGCCGCCAACCAGCTGTGGACCACGTGGGCCGGCGGCGAGATCCGCGTCTTCGGTGACAAGTGCCTGGACGCCTCCAACCAGGGCACCACCAACGGCACCCGAGTCGTCACGTGGCCCTGCAACGGCCAGAACAACCAGAAGTGGACCGTCGGCTCCGACGGGTCGATCCGCAACGTCCACTCCGGACTGTGCCTCGACGTCGACCGGGCCGGCACCGCCAACGGAACGCCGCTGGTTCTGCGGACCTGTAACGGCCAAGCCAACCAGAGGTGGACCCGCGCGTGACACACCCCGTTCCGGCGAGGTTCGTCAGGAACAACGGCTGCACCCCGCAGAACCCGCCCGAGCCGGCGCAGGGCAGCCTGACGCACCGGGTCACCACCTACTCGGGGTGCTCGGCCGGGTATCCGGTGGCCTGGGCCGCGTTCGACGAAGGACACATCCCCGCTCCGCAGGACGGGGGCCGCAGGTGACAGCGACAAATCCACCGGCGTCCGGGTCGGGCCGTCCGCGCACAGCGCGTCGGCCACTGCGACGAACGCATCCTCTCGCGCGGACAGAGACCCGTAGAAGCCGTCCGAAAGCGTGACAGTTGCGCGAACGCGTTCCGTTCGCCGGCCTGCGCCAGCACACTCCACGGCCTTCCTCGTGGAGTCCTGGATCTCGTCGCAGAGTTCAGGATTACGGGGAAGGCCGCCCGCATACCCTGCGAGTGGTGCAGGCATTACACGCACACTGCCGAGTCGATGCGGCCCATGCACTGAGGTGGGGTCTCGGTTGGTCAGCCCGCTGTCGGGCTCTGCGGGACCTGCGCTCGCGTGAACCCGTGGCTCCGCTCCACTTTCGCCACATGCAGCGTGTAGCTCTGGTACCACTCGGCTCGCCCGCGCTTTTGTGCCGCGCGGTGCTCGGCGTTGGTCCGCCACTCCGTGAGGGCTTCGGCGTCGCGGAAGTAGCTGACGGTGATGCCCAGCCCGCCAGGAGTCTGGGCGTGGTCCATCCCCAGGTACCCGGGGACGTCCTTCACCAGGTCTTCCAGGCGTGCGTCGGTCTCGCTGAAGCCGCATTGGTCCTGGGTTCGCACCGTAGTGAAGACAGCCGCGTAGTAGGGGGGTTCATAAGCCTCGACGGGCACAACGGGCGCTTCCGAGTGACTGCCCATGGCCCCACCGTAAGGCGGGATGCGCCGCCGCGCGTACACCTCTATTTCGATCTTCATCCGTGGGTCGGCGAGACCGCACATGAGCATCGTGGCGGCCGGCTGAACGTCGCCGAAGTAGCGGCGCAGGACCGGCCAGCAGGCTTCGAAGTCTTCGCGGTCGGGCAGTAGGTAGCGCACGCGCACCACGTCGGCGAAGGTGCACTTCGCCTCGGCCAGTGCGGCCTCGATGTTGCGCAGGCACTGCTCGGCCTGCTTCACCACGTCGTCGGCGATCGTCATGGTGGCGTAGTCGAACCCGGTCGTCCCGGACACATGCACCCAGTCGCCGTCGACCACGGCACGGGCATAGCCGATCTGCTCCTCAAAGGCCGAGCCGCTGAGGATCGCGTGTCGCTCTGTCATGCGCCGAACGCTAAATGGCCGGCACTGATACGTCTAATACGGCCGCATGCATGACCTGATATCTCTAGGCGTATGGAGCGCCCCGAACTCCCCCTACCGCAGCTGCACGCCTTCGTCGTCCTCGCCGAGGAACTCCACTTCGGCCACGCGGCCGCCCGCCTGGGCATCGCCCAGCCGCCGCTGAGCCAGCAGATCCGCCGCCTGGAGGACAAGGTCGGCCACGCGCTGTTCACTCGCGTCCCAGGGCGTGTCACCCTCACCGCAGCCGGCAGCGAACTACTGCCCGCCGCGCGGCGGGCACTGACCGACCTCGCGGACGGCCTGGCCTCAGCCCGGGCCGTCGGCAGTGGCCGGGCCGGCCGCCTACGGATCGGCTTCGCCGCCTCCCTCGCTCTGACGGTCCTGCCCGGCCTTCTGCGCACCTTCCGTCACCAGTTTCCTGGCGTGCACCTGGACATCCACGAGATGACCACCGCTCCGCAGATCGCCGCCCTGCATGACAAGACGATCGACATCGGTCTGCTGCGCGAACCGCCCACCGACGAGACAGAGCTCGGCTTCAGGACGGTACTCAGCGAGCCGTTCGTGGCCGTGCTGCCGGCCACCCATCCTCTTGCCACCCAACGGACCGTGCAGCTTGCACAGTTGGCGGACTCGCCCTTCGTGCTGCTGCCCCGCACGGTCGGCCCGCCACTGCACGACCAGATCATCGGCCTGTGCACCGCAGCAGGGTTCACACCGCAGGTAGTCCAGCACGCGGTGGAGTGGCAAACCGTGTGCGCCCTCGTGGAAACCGGTCTGGGCGTCTCCCTGGCCCCGGCGAGCATCCGACGCATCCGCCTCAAAGGCGTCGCCTTCCGCAGGACCGAACCCGGCACCGCCCGCACACGAGTGGCCGTCGCCTGGCGCGAGAACGACCATAATCCCTTGGTCACACGCCTGCTGGCGACCATCAGCCAAGATCCGCCGGACAGGCCCTAGCGACCTGAGTCGGAGATTCGTCGGCAGTACGCGGCGACTCTGTCGAGGATCTCGTCGGCGGTCTTCGTCCAGACGAAGGGCCTTGGGTTGTCGTTCCAGTCGGCGAGCCAGCTGCGGACGTCGCGTTCGAGGGCCTGGACGGAGCGGTGGACACCGCGTTTGAGCTTCTTTGTGTCAGCTCGGCGAACCACCGCTCCACCAGGTTCAGCCACGACGAACTGGTAGGCGTGAAGTGCAGGTGGAAGCGTGGGTGGGCCAGCAGCCACTTCTTGATGGCGGGTGTCTTGTGGGTGACGTAGTTGTCGAGGATGAGGTGGACGTCGAGGCCGGCGGGGACTTCCTTGTCGAGCTTGGCCAGGAACTTCTTGAACTCGACGGCCCGGTGGCGCCGGTGCAGGGAGCCGATCACCTTGCCGGTGGCGACCTCCAGGGCGGCGAACAGGGTGCCGGCGCGGAAGTAGTCGTGACTGCGGCGTTCGGGGGTGCCGGGGACCATCGGCAGGACGGGCTGGGACCGGTCGAGGGCCTGGATCTGCGACTTCTCGTCCACGCAGAGCACCAACGCTTTCTCCGGCGGGTCGAGGTAGAGGCCGACGACGTCGCGGACCTTGTCGATGGACAACGCGTCCGTGGACAGCTTGAACGTCTGCGACCGGTGCGGCGCGAGCGCGAACGCCCGCCAGATCCGGGAGATCGCGGACTGCGACATGCCCGTGGCCGCCGCCATCGACCTTGTCGACCAGTGAGTGGCGTCTTCGGCTTCTCCTCCAGCGTCTTGACGATGACCCGCTCGACATCCGCGTCGGTGACCTTCCGCGGGACACCCGGCCGTGGCTCGTCGGACAGGCCGTCCACACCGCGCTCGAGGAAACGCCGCCGCCTCGTGCGGACCGTGTCCGCACTGATCCCCAGCCGACGTGACACCCGTGCCGGGCCAGCACCTCAGCAGGTCCTGGAGGGCGTCGAGGACCTGGTAGAGGGTCAAGCCGGTGTTTGGGCTTTTGAGTCGAGCCGCCGCAGAGCGCATGCGGGCGCACCACGCGCGCGCCGCCAAGACCCTGGCCGTGCAGACCGAGCCGGGCGGGTAGTTCTGGGGCTGGGTCGGGCGCACCCTGGGTGCCCCGGGCCTGCACCGCCGCCGGAGAGCCCGCCTGGCTGCGCCTGGTGGCCGCACTGGAGAACAAGGCGTCGGAGAAGCTGTGGGACGGCGCTTTGGACGCACAGCACGCCTTCGGCGACCTCGACGGGCACCGGGCCGCACTGCTGGGGGTCCACGATGCGGTCGTCGACGGCACCGCGTACCGGGCGGAGCTATCGGCCCGCGTCGACCAGCCGGTCCTGTCCGATGATCCGATCCTGCAACACGACCCCCAACTACCGGACTCCTGGTGGACCGACCGACAGGGACGCTGGAGAAGGTGGCGGCGGTCGGCAGTCATCGCCTCGCCGTGCGCGAGCAGTACATGAACCGAGCTATCCCCCGAGTTTGTCGGGATCGAGGCCCCGGCCGTGACCTGTTGGACCACAGCCCATGCGGAGACCTGCACTGGCGAACGTCAGCGCGCCTCTGCGGATTCTGGACTGGGAGGGATGGGGTCACGCCCCTGAGGGCTTCGACGCCGCCACGCTCTACGCCTACACACTGCTCCAGCCGAACGTCGCCGCCCGCGTCCGCACCGCCTTCCCGATCCTGGGCAGCCCGGCCGGCCTAGCCGCCGAAGCGACCGTGTGCACCTTGCTCAAGCAGACCATGAGCCGCGGCGACAACCTCATCCTCGAAGGCCCGCTGAGGGGCTGGGCCGAGGAACTGATCCGCCGCTGACACGAACTGCAGGCCGGACACGGCGCTCGGCATCGAGGTCTAGACGATTAGGTCCTATGTTTGACTGGCCCGCCGGTCAAGTGCTGGCTCTGTCTCGGCGGTCGCGCCTCGATCGCGTCGCACGGGATCAGGTCGGGTGGGAAGTCCACGTCACCGCTGTCCCACCTCATCATCCGGCCCTATTCCTTGCGTCATTGGGTGCGAATGTGTGGGTGGTGCCCCCGTGGGTGCTGAGCATCGTCTCCATCGGTGGCCTCTAGGTCAGGATCTGGCCTAGAGGCCACCTAGCGTCAGAACGAGCAGCACGCACTCAGGAGGGCAGCGGATGACCGAAAAACCGATCCCGGACGGCTACCACACCGTCACGCCGTGGATCATCTCGCGCGACACAGCCGGGCTCATCGACTACCTGAGGGAGGCGTTCGACGCAGAGGAGATCGCCCGGGTCGTCGGGGACGACGGCCGGATCGGGCACGCTGAGGTACGGATCGGCGACTCGATCGTCATGCCGTTCGACGCGCCGCCACACTGGCCGCCGACGCCCGCCTTCCTGCGCCTCTACGTCGAGGACGCCGACGCCGCGCACCGCAGGGCCGTCGCGGCCGGCGGTACGTCCGTGACCGAAGTGACACACCTCTTCTTCGGCGACCGGGTCGGACGGGTACGCGATCCGCTGGGCAATCTGTGGTGGCTCCAGACGCGAGTGGAGGACGTCAGCCCGGAGGAGATGGAACGCCGTCTGGGCGACCCGAAGTGGGCCGAGGCGATGGCGTACGTCCAGGGTACCGACTTCTTCCCGGGGGCCTCCGGCTTCGGGGGATGACTCACCTCCGCGCGGGTGGGGCGCAGGCCCCGAGCCCCGGTACCTGAGCCGCCATGCTGCCCGCCGGTGGTCGGCACCACTGCATCCAAGAGGAGAAGGGGTGTCCAAGATCGTCGTGCTCAGCCGTCCTTGCCCTGCGAGGGTTCCGAATGCAGGCAATACGCCCACCTGGACGCTGAGCCGACGTGTCCCATACACCGCCGGTAGGTTCCGCGCTCCCGAACGGGGTCGCGGCCGTCCGCGCATCCCGGACACGTCACCACAGCGTGGCCGATGCAAAAGCTGAGCACCCAGCCGTCGCCTTTGGCAGCCATGCCTGCCATCTCAGAAACCTCGTCTGCTGAGCGTTCACCACCGACGTTGCCGGTCTCGACCGCCAGATAGACGGCGAGGCAGTCATCGGTGCCACAGACGACAGCCACTCCTGTAGGCATCATCCGCTCTCCTCCCCAACACGGCACGCGCAGCGACGACTTCAGCCGCGACCTGCCTACGCTGGAAGAACTGCTGGAACTCTGGCTCGCCTACACCGAACTCGACGAGCGTTTCCCCGGCATCCACCGCAGGAACATCACCTTGCTGGAGTCACTCGTCAAGTGTTATCGAGCCTCTCGGAACTCCGAAGGCGTCAAACGGGAAGTCCCAGAGTTCCTGGTCAGCCTGTCGGGCCGCCGTGTGCCCCGTCGCGTGGACTTCCTCAGAGGCCCTGAGGTACTGCGGGGGTTTGCGTCCTCGTTCAGACGTTACAGCCTGACCTCACTCGCCAAGCAGGCTCTGAGATGACGGACGTGCGCAGATCCTCAGCTCACGCTGCCAAGCCCTGGTCCGGATACTCGTCACCCATCGCCTTGAACGCGACATCCGGCCTGCGCAGCAGGCTCGTCGCAGCGGCCGTACGTGTCTGGGGTTTGAACGGGGCTGTCGGCGGGTCTGTCTGGTGGGACCGATGTGACAGCATGCCAGGCGCCCTCTCTCACGAGGGCGCCTCGTCAGTCAGTCGGCGAAGTCCTTCCGGGGGCTCGTCAGCGAGGTGCGTATGCCACTCGCTCGAAGGGCCACTCGCGAGCCACCCAATCGCTGACGACGCGGTAGAGCTCGGCGTCGAGTGTGGCGTGGTCCGCACCGACCCAGGAACGGATGTCGGTGACACCGGGCTCGTGGCGTGAGCCGTATATGTAGACGCAGCCGATGACGTCACCCCCGGGGTCGGACACAACGGTGTAGGTGAAGCCCACGCGCCGGTCGAAGTCCTCCGCGTGCTGGCGTAGGTCGTCGAGGTTGGCCTCCAGGGTCATAGGGCCTTGACCCGGAATCTTGGACACGGGCTATGCGGCTTGGGTCAGGGTAGTTGATGTTGTGTCGAGTGCTGTCTCGTAGGCGATGGGACTGCGTTGTCCGAGGCGGGAGTGACGGCGTCGGGTGTTGTAGCGGTTGAGCCAGCCGAACGCGTCGAGGCGGGCCTCGCGTCACTGGACCATGTCTTGCGGCCCTGGAGCGTCTCGCGTTTGAACGTTGCGTTGAAGGACTCGGCGAGTGCGTTGTCCGCGCTGGAGCCGATCGCGCTCATGGACTGGCGGACGCCGGCCTGGCGGCAGGCGTCGGCGAAGGCCTGGCTGGTGTACTGAGAGCCGTGATCGGTGTGCATGACCGACCCGGCGAGGCTGCCGCGAGTCCGTTCGGCAGCGGCCAGGGCGTCGGTGACCAGGTCGGTGCGCATGTGGTCCGCGATCGCCC
>NZ_NGFN01000388.1 GCF_002148965.1 Streptomyces swartbergensis
GCTATCTGCCCCGGCGGGGTCGCACCGGGCCCCGTGCTCTGCCCGGGGACGTACGGCGACCGCGCCGAGCCGTTGCTGTGGGGCCCGGGCCCGCCGTCCGGGGCGGGCCGGGCACCGGGCAGCGCCGCCCGGCCGTTCTGCTGCGTCTCCTGGACCCGGGCGGCGGCCCGGGTACCCGCCCGGTAGGCCGCGATCGCCCCGGCGCGCGCGGCCCTCGGGTCGTCGCCGTCCTCCACGCTCCTGCGGGCCGGCACGGCCGAGCCCCCGCTCCCCGGGCCGGCTCCGGCCGTCGGCAGCCCCCGGGCCTCCCGAGCCTCTATGGCCGCACGCCGCGCGGCCTCGGGATCGGTCGCGCCGCCGGCACCCCCCGGACCACCGGGGCCATCGACCGGCCCGGCGCCGCCGGTCTCCCGGCCGGGTTCGCCGAAGGCCGGAGCCGGAACGGGGTCGTACCCGCACAGGGCCTCCTCCGCCGCGCCCACCGCCAGCCCGGTCAGCATCACCCGGCCGTCGTCACAGACGAGGACGGTCCGCGCGGTGATGTTCCGATGCACCCAGCCATGCGCGTGCAGCACCCGCAGCGCCATGAGGACGTCGGAGGCCACCTCGGCCGCCCGGTACGGCGTCAGCGGCTTCTCGGCGAGCAGCGCCGCCAGCGGACGCGCGGCCACCAGCTCGCTGACGATCCACAGCGAACCGCCCTCGGCGAACACGTCGAAGACCTGGTCGAGTCGGGGATGGTCGGGAATGGCCGCCGCGGCCTGCGCGGCCTCGACCGCGCGCCGTACCACCGGGTCCGTGGGCCGCCGGGTGCCCGGGCGGGATCCGGGCCGCCGCGCGCCACCGTCACGTGCCGTGAAGCCGTCGGGCAGCCCCTCCGCGTCGAGGACCTCCGCCTCGACCACCTCCGGCAATGGCACTGCCCTGACCAGGACTTCCTGTCCGCTGTAGGTGTCGAAGGCCCGGGACTCGGTGAGTTCGTACTCGTCGGACGGCGGCAGCGGCAGGCGGTAGCGGTCGGCGAGCACCCGTCCCGCATAGTCGTCCACGTTGCCTCCCCCGGCAGCCTGGTCGGTCACATCCGTTCGCCCCACGGTCCGTTCCGGCTGCGTACGGTCCGCAAACATTTACGATACGTGCCGCAGACCACCCGCAATGTGGGGATGCCAGATCTCACTCCCCAAACCCGGGGCCGCTCATGCTCAGGACTTGGGTTCGAAGGTCTTCGTCAGCGTCCGCCAGGTCTCCTTGCGCAGCTCACCGCTCCAGTCGGCCGCTTTCGCCGTGTACATCAGCGCGTAGCCCTGCCGGTCGTCGACGACGAAACCCCGGTCGATGGTCCGGTACTTGGTGCCGCTGTCCACGTAGGTGAACTCCCAGTCGGCCGTGTTCCAGCCGCGGTAGTCCACCTGCTCTATTCGGATCTTCTTGTACTGCGCGCGCTGCATGTAGCGCTCCTGGCTCTTCCAGTCCGCCACCGGGTCGCCCTTGGGCGTGGACGTCCAGGCGATGAGCAGCTTCTGCCCGTCGGGCCCGGTGAACCGGTCCCCCGCGGCACCCGTGGACCGGTACTTCCACCCCTTCGGCAGTCCGATCGAGTACCCCTGGCTGCCCTGGTGCGTCGACTGTGCGGCAGTGCCCTTGCCGCCACCGGACGACCCGCCCGCCTGGTCGCCGGACGTGCCGTTCGAGGCGGGCTTCGACGGCACGGGCTGTGTCGTCCTGCTGTCGGTGCGCGTGCCGTCGCTCTCGTCGCCCTTGGTGTCGGCGCCGCTCGACGCGGTGGCGACGGCCTTGCCGCCGCTCTCGCCGGCGGCCCCCTTGGAGTCCTTGTCGTCCCCGCTGAGCGCGATGGCGAGCACGGTGCCGATCACGGCGAGCGCCACGACCACCGCGATGATCATCAGGGTCCGCCGCGGCACGACGTCGGTGAGCGGCGCCCTGGGCGGCGCGGGCCGCGGCGGCAGGTCCGGCGGCGTCATGACGGGCCATCCCGAACTCCGCCCCTCGGAGGCCGTCTTCGCCCCCTGCACACCCCGCTCACCGGCTCCGGCGGCCGCCCCCGAGGCCGACGCCGAACCCGACTTCGAGACGGACACTCCCGTGCCCCCGGCCCCGGCCTTCCCGCCCTCCGGTCCGGAAGAGGCCGTAGCGTCCGCGGACCCGGTCCGGGACGCGGCCGACGCCCCGGCCGTCCCCGCAGCGGCCTTGCGCACGGAACGCAGCGCCCCGCGCAGCCGTTCCGCGGGCTCCTCGCCCCGCTTGCTCCCGGCCCCGGCGGAACTCCCCTTGCGGGAGGACTTGTCCGGCTGCGCCGGCAACGGCACGACCTTCGTCGCGTCCAAGGGCTCCGACTCGGTCTTCTCGGACGCGTGGATGACCGAGTTGAGCAGGGCCCGGGCGCCCGCGTCGTCGAGCCGCTTGGCGGGGTCCTTGGTGAGCAGGCCGTGGATGACGTCCCGCAGCGGGCCGGCGTTCTTCGGCTCCTCCAACGGCTCGGTCATCACCGCCGTGAGAGTCGCTATGGCCGACCCCTTGTCGTACGGCGGCGCGCCCTCCACCGCCGCGTACAGCAGCCCGCCGAGCGACCACAGGTCGGCGGCCGGGCCGGGCTTGTGCCCGCGCGCCCGCTCCGGGGAGATGTAGGAGGGCGCGCCGACGAGCATGCCGGTCGAGGTGATGGACGGATCGCCCTCGACCTGGGCGATCCCGAAGTCCGTGAGCACGACCCGGCCGTCCTCGGCGATCAGCACGTTCGACGGCTTCACGTCGCGGTGCAGGATGCCCTCGCGGTGCGCGGACCGCAGCACGTCCAGGACGGCGAGCCCGACCTCAGCGGCCCGCTTCGGTTCGAGGAGGCCGTCCTCCCGGATGACCTCGGCGAGCGACTTGCCCTCGACGAGTTCCATCACGATCCAGGGCCGGTCGTCCTCCTGGACCACGTCGTAGACCGTCACGGCGCTGTTGTTGCGGATCCGCGCGATCGCCTTGGCCTCGCGCAGCGTCCGCGTGATCAGCCGTCGCTTCTCCTCCTCGTCGATGTTCGACGGGAACCGCAGCTCCTTGACGGCGACCGTCCGCCCCAGGGTCTCGTCCTCGGCCCGCCACACCGTGCCCATGCCCCCGCGGCCGAGCACTTCGCCCAGCCGGTAACGCCCCGCGAGGAGACGCTCCCTGTTGTCCTGACGAGTGTCCTGACGAGATGTGCCCGCCCGCTCCGCCTCCGACATGCGTCCCCTCATACAACCCGCCCTGACAGAGCCTCCATTGTCTCTCACCCGACAAGTGCCCAGCGCCCAGGGGCCCCCTGGCGAGACGCACCCGCCGGTCCGCCCACCGGAACCCGGCTGCGGCGCACCGCGCGCCGCCTTGCATGATGATCCCCCGACGCCCCGACGAGGGAGGAGCCCGCGTGCGGCCCTTTCGGACATTGCTGGCCCTGCCCGTGTCCGTCGCCCTCCTCGGCCTGCCTCCGGCCGACTCGTCGGCTCTCTCCACTCCGCCCACGGACGCGGTGCTCTCGCTGCTGGTCACCCAGGGCAGAGCACCCGCCGCGGCCCTGCTGGCCCGGGAGGGAACCACCACCCGCTATGCCCACGCCGGGCAGGGAATCGCCCGGTCGGACCACTTCCGCGCCGGCAGCGTCACGAAGACGTTCATCGCGACGGTCGTACTGCAACTGGCCGCCGAGCACCGGCTCTCACTGTCCGACACCGTGGAGCGGCACCTGCCGGGCCTGGTGCGGGGAGCGGGCAACGACGGCCGCGCGCTGACCCTGCGTTCCCTGCTCACCCACACCAGCGGCCTGTACGACTACACCAGGGACACCGGCGGAACCGCACCCGTCACACCCCGTCAGGCCGTACGCATCGCACTCACCCACCCCCCGGCCGAACGCGTCCGCTTCTCCTACTCGAACACCAACTACGTCCTGCTCGGCCTGGTCGTCGAGCAGGTCACCGGCCACTCGTACGCCACCGAGGCCGAGCGCCGCATCATCACTCCCCTGGGCCTGACGGGCACCTCCTTCCCCGGATCCCGCTCGTCGCTGCCCTCTCCGCACGGCCGCGCCTACGCCGCCGACGGAACCGACGTCACCGATCTCGACCCGCGGGTGGCCGGCGCCGCGGGCGAGTTGGTGACCACGCTCGCCGATCTGGACCGCTTCTACTCGGCCCTGCTCGGCGGGCGTCTGCTGCCCCCGCGCCGGCTGCGCGAGATGCTCGACACCCGTGCCGCACACGGCGCGTACGGCATGGGCCTGTTTCCCGAGAAACTGCCGTGCGGCACCACGGTGTGGGGGCACAACGGGCACATATCCGGCAGCTACGTGCGCACCGCAGCCACCGTCGACGGCCGGCGTGTCCTCACCTTCCGCGTGAACACGGACGCGATCGCAGATCCCGGTCTCGAACCCGCGGTGCTCGCGGCCGAGTTCTGCCCCCGCACCTCGTAGAACGACCGGGTTCCGAACGAAGATCCCGGTCCCCGACACTCGTTCGGGTGATGTCGGGAGCGTCGCCCGGTTCGCGGGAACAGCCGCCCACAGCGGCACGATGTCCTGCGGCCGCCTACAGCGGCACGATGTCCGGCGCCCCCAGCCGGGCCGCGTCCGCCGTCAGGTCGTCCGGCTGCCGCTGCGACTCCCGCTCCGCCTCCACCCGCTTCTCGTAGTGCTGCACCTCGCGCTCGATCTGGTCCTTGTCCCAGCCGAGGACCGGCGCCATCAGCTCTGCGGCGTCGCGGGCGCTGCGCGTGCCCCGGTCGAAGGTCTCGATGGAGATGCGCGTACGCCGGGTCAGCACGTCGTCGAGGTGCCGCGCCCCCTCGTGCGAGGCCGCGTACACGATCTCGGCGCGCAGATAGTCGTCGGCCGCCGCCAGGGGCTCGCCCAGCGACGGGTTCTCGGCGATGAGGGCGAGGACCTCCTCGGCCAGCGTGCCGTACCGGTTCAGCAGGTGTTCCACCCGCACCACATGGAGCCCGGTCCGGGCCGCGATCCGCGCCCGCGCGTTCCACAGCGCCCGGTAGCCCTCGGCGCCCAGCAACGGCACGTCCTCGGTGACGCACTCGGCGACGCGCATGTCCAGCCCGTGCACCGCCTCGTCCACCGCGTCCTTGGCCATGACCCGGTAGGTGGTGTATTTGCCGCCCGCCACGACGACGAGCCCGGGCACGGGATGGGCCACGGTGTGCTCGCGCGACAGCTTGCTGGTGGCGTCCGACTCGCCCGCGAGCAGCGGCCGCAGGCCCGCGTACACGCCTTGGACGTCGTCCCTCGTGAGCGGCACCGCGAGCACCGAGTTCACGTGTTCCAGCAGGTAGTCGATGTCCGCGCTGGACGCGGCCGGGTGGGCCTTGTCGAGGTCCCAGTCGGTGTCCGTGGTCCCGACGATCCAGTGCCGGCCCCAGGGGATGACGAACAGCACGGACTTCTCCGTGCGCAGGATCAGCCCGGTCGTGGAGTGGATCCGGTCGCGCGGCACCACCAGGTGGATGCCCTTGGACGCCCGGACGTGGAACTGGCCGCGCTCCCCGACCATCGCCTGAGTGTCGTCCGTCCACACGCCGGTCGCGTTGACGACCTGCTTGGCGCGGATCTCGTACTCGCCGCCGGCCTCGACGTCCTGCACCTTCGCGCCGACGACCCGCTCGCCCTCGCGCAGGAAGCCCGTGACCCGCGCGCGGTTGGCGGCCTGCGCGCCGTACGCCACCGCCGTGCGCACCAGGGTCGCCACGTAGCGGGCGTCGTCCATCTGGGCGTCGTAGTACTGAAGCGCCCCGACCAGCGCGTCCTTCTTCAAGCAGGGCGCCACGCGCAGGGCGTGAGAGCGGGTCAGATGGCGGTGCATGGGCAGGCCCCGGCCATGACCTCGGGCCATGGACATGGCGTCGTACATCGCGACGCCCGACCCGGCGTACAGGCGCTCCCAGCCCTTGTGCTGCAAGGGGTACAGGAACGGCACGGGCTTCACCAGATGCGGGGCGAGCCGCTCCAGCAGCAGGCCGCGCTCCTTCAGTGCCTCCCGTACGAGCGCGAAGTCGAGCATCTCCAGGTAGCGCAGGCCGCCGTGGATCAGCTTGCTGGACCGGCTGGAGGTGCCGGACGCCCAGTCGCGCGCCTCCACCAGTCCCGTGGACAGGCCCCGGGTCGCGGCGTCGAGGGCGGTGCCCGCACCGACCACGCCTGCGCCCACCACCAGCACGTCCAGTTCGCGCTCGGCCATAGATGCGAGTGACTCGACGCGCTGCGCCGGCCCGAGTGTCGCTGTCCTCACCGCTGCCTCCCGCTCATCGCGGCGGCTGGTGCCGCCTCGGTCGCGCCGGCCGCACCCGTCGGGTGAGACCCCGTCCGTATCCCCCATGCCCAAATTCTGACCGTGTTGCCCGACTTCAGCCACCACGGGCCGTGAGCCTGTGGACAACGCCCACGGAACACTCACCGAAACTCGGGCGAGCAATCCCGCATATCGGTCATATTTACTCCTAGTCTGACATTGCGCTCGCCCGTCCTGTCCACAGGGCTTGCGCACCTGTCCCACTTCGGCTATCGGGAAGGACGGCCGCCATGCCCGCAGATCTCGCCGTCATCGGACTCGGCCCGTACGGCCTGCCCCTGGCCCAGGCCGCCGTCGCCGCAGGCGTCGCCACCATCGGCTACCGGACCGGCCCCGAGGCCGGCTCCCTCAGCGCCGCCGAACAGCGCCGGATGCTCTCGGGGGGCTTCCGGCCGACCACGAACGCCACCGAGCTCGGCCGGGTGCGCACCGCGGTCATCTGCGCACCGACCCCGCGGGGCGCGGACGGCGGACTCGACCTGAGCCAGCTGGAGGCGGCCGCCCACACCCTGGCCGCGCACCTGCGCCCGCACACCACTGTGATCCTGGAGTCCCCTGTGTACCCAGGGACCACAGAGGAAATCCTGCGCCCCCTCCTCGAAGAGGGATCGGGTCTGCGCGCGGGCCGCGACTTCCACCTCGCCTACTCCCCCAGCCGCGTCGACCCCGGCAACCGGGACTTCACCCCCGCCAACACCCCCAAGGTCATCGGCGGTCTCACCCCGGCCTGCACGGAGTCGGCCGCCGCCTTCTACGGACGGCTCACCGACAAGGTGGTACGCGCGCGTGGACCCCGCGAGGCGGAGACCGTGCAGCTCCTGGAGACCAACTACCGGCACGTCAACATCGCCCTCGTCAACGAGATGGCCGTCCTCTGCCACGACCTGGGCGTCGACCTGTGGGACGTCGTCCGCTGCGCGGAGACCAAGCCGTTCGGCTTCCAGGCCTTCCGCCCCGGCCCCGGCGTCGGCGGCCACGCCGTCCCGCAGGACCTGACCGCCCACGGCGGCCGCCCCCTGCGCATGGTGGAACTGGCCCAGCAGGTCAACAGCCGCATGCCCGGCTACGTCGTCCAGCGCGCCGCCACGCTCCTCAACGAACACGGCAAGTCGGCCCGCGGCGCCCGCGTGCTGCTCCTGGGCGTCACCTACAAGCCCGACCTCGCCGACCTGCACGGCACCCCCGCCCAGGAGATCGCCCTGCGCCTGATGGAACTGGGCGCCTCGGTCAGCTACCACGACCCGCACGTCCCCGCCTGGAGCGTCCTCGACCGCCCCGTCCCCCGCGTGGACTCCCTCTACGAGGCGGTCGCCGACGCGGACCTGACCATCCTCCTCCAGCAGCACCGCACGTACGACCTCCAGGGCCTGTCGGTGAAGGCACAGCTGCTCCTGGAC
>NZ_NGFN01000389.1 GCF_002148965.1 Streptomyces swartbergensis
GGCACGGGAGTGCGGCCGTACGCCGCCCGGCCGCAGGGCCTGCCGTGTGCCGCACTTCAGTAGGCACGGGAGTGCGGCCGTACGCCGCCCGGCCGCAGGGCCTGCCGTGTGCCGCACTTCAGTAGGCGCGGGCGGACCCGGCAGGCAGCCGCCCGTCGTCAGCCGTACGGCACGCGCGTGGCGCGTCCGTGTGCGGGGACGCCGGCGGCGACGAGGCAGCAGGGGCTGAACTGCCGGGAGCGCACCGGTCGGTCTCCCGGCCCGGCCGCGGCGGTCGGTCAGGTGCGGCCGACGATGTCCTGGTCGTCGATGGTCTCGTGGGCGCCCCGCGGATCAGGTGCTGTCCTTCCGCGGGACGTGGCGTTCCTGCGGCGCAGTCGCCCGGTCAGGGCGGTGGCCACGGGCTCGGTGTAGCGGGCGGTCAGGGGGCCGAGGAGGACCAGGATGAGGACGTAGGCCGTGGCCAGGGGGCCGAGGGAGGGCTCGATGCCGGCCGTGACGGCGAGCCCGGCGATGACGATGGAGAACTCGCCGCGGGCCACGAGCGTGCCGCCGGCGCGCCAGCGGCCCTTGGGCCCGATCCCGGCGCGGCGCGCGGCCCAGTGGCCGGTGGCGATCTTCGTCGCGGTGGTGACGGCCGCCAGGGCGAGGGCGGGCAGCAGTACGGGCGGGATGCTGGCGGGGTCGGTGTGCAGGCCGAAGAAGACGAAGAACACCGCGGCGAACAGGTCCCGCAGCGGCGCGAGCAGGCTCGTCGCGCCCTCGGCGACCTCGCCGGACAGCGCGATGCCCACCAGGAAGGCGCCCACGGCCGCGGACACCTGGAGTTGCTGCGCGAGCCCGGCGACCACCAGGGTCACGCCGAGCACCACCAGCAGCAGCTTCTCGGGGTCGTCGCTGGAGACGAAGCGGGAGACGTGGCGGCCGTAGCGCACCGCGAGGACGAGCACGAGCGTGGCCACGCCCAGGGCGATGGCCAGCGTGACCGCGCCCGCCGCCAGGCCCACCCCGGCCAGCAGGGCGGTGACGATCGGCAGGTAGACCGCCATGGAGAGGTCCTCGAGGACCAGGATGCTCAGGATGGCCGGGGTCTCGCGGTTGCCGAGCCGCCCCAGCTCGCCCAGGACCTTGGCGATGACGCCGGAGGAGGAGACCCAGGTGACACCGGCCAGCACGACGGCGGCGGCCGGGCCCCAGCCGAGCAACAGCGCGAGCACCGCACCGGGCAGGGCGTTGAGGACGGCGTCGACCACCCCGGCCGGATAGTGGGTCTTGAGGTTGGAGACGAGGTCCGTGGCCGTGTACTCGAGGCCCAGCATGAGCAGCAGCAGGATGACGCCGATCTCGGCACCGATGGCGACGAAGTCCTCGCTGGCGACCAGCGGCAGCAGTCCGCCCTCGCCGAAGGCGAGCCCGGCCAGCAGGTAGAGAGGGATCGGCGAGAAGCTGAAGCGCCCGGCGAGGCGGCCGAGCAGCCCGAGCCCGAGGATGAGGCAGCCGAACTCGATCAGGAAGACCGCGGAGGAGTGCACGGCGGGTCACTCCCGCCCGAGTATCGCGGCGGCCGCCTCCACGCCCTCGCGGGTCCCGATGACGATGAGCGTGTCACCGCCGGCGAGCCGGAAGTCCGGCGCGGGGGAGGGTATCGCCTCGGCCCGGCGCAGCACCGCCACGATGGACGCGCCGGTGTCGGTGCGGATCCGGGACTCGCCCAGCAGCCGGCCGTTCCAGTGCGAGGAGCCGGACAGTTCGATCCGCTCGGCGACGAGCCCCAGGTCGGTGGTGGACAGCAGGTTCGGCGTGTGGTGCGCGGGCATCAGCGCGTCGATGAGCGTCGCCGCCTCCTCCGCCGTCAGACGCACCGACAGGTCGCAGGCGTCCGGGTCGTCCCTGCGGTAGGCGCTGATCGTCCGGTGGCCGTCGCGGTGGGCTACCACGGACAGCCGGTGGCTGTCCCGGGTCGTCAGGTCGTAGCGGACACCGATGCCCGGCAACGGCGTACTGCTGAGGCGTGGCGCGCTCATGTCTGTCCCCCTTCCGTCGGCGTGCGTGTTCCTGAGACTCGCCTGCGGGGGCCGCGCCCGGACGAGCGCCCAGATCCGGCCTGTGGGCTCATCCTAGGCGGCCGGGCGGGACCGTACCCGTCGTGCGTGTGCTACCTGGAGGGCACCGGGACAGCGGATCCTGACGGGAAGGGAGTGGCCGTGGACTGCCTCGCGGTCGCCCCCTCCACCTGCCGCACGGTGCCCGTCCCCGGCCGGGTGTCCCTGCCCGCGCCGGCGGACAACTGGGACCAGGCTCCCAGCGCCAGAGCCACTGCGGCGGCGGTGGCGACGACACGTCCCACGCGCCGGACCTTGGCACGGCGGTCCAGGTCGCGCCAGGCCACGCGGACCCACAGGTCCTCCGGCTGCCACAGGTCACCGACGGTGTGCGGGGGTTGGAGCTGCCGACCCGCCGCCCGCTCCCTCGCGGAGGGCTCCCTGGGGGCGGAGGCGCGTATGGCGGGCTCGCTGTCCTTGAGGAACCTCAGCCACACGTCGTCCGGGACCGGGGGAGTGCTGTCCGGCTCGTCGGGCGTTCCCCGTCCGCCGCCCGGTCCTTCGGTGGTCACGTCCCGTCATCTCCTCTCCGACCATCGGCCTGATCACTGCGCAAGGCGAGATCAGTATGCCGCCCGGTACACGAGGCCGCCCCTTCGCGGGTGCTCGCGCAGCGCGTCCGGGACCGACTTGGTACCAGCCATGGGCGGTCAGGTCGCCGTCGACGGTTGCGGTGCGGCCCAGCGGTGTCTCGCGGATACCTCGCGGGCCGAGCCAGGTGGCGGCCGTCCTGCACAGTGGCCGGTGGGGGCGGCGGGTTGGAGACCGCGCCGATGCCTTGCACGGTGTGGCGGCTCCCGTGCACGCGCAGGGCGCGGCCCACATGGCTGCGGCGGAAGGCCGTGGAGGCGGGCGAGCGGTTGGCGGCGGAGTCGTCGCGGTCAGCGTGCCGTGGGGCGGGAGCGCCTCGCGCCCTCCGCCCCACGGGTGTCAGACGGCGGCGGGTGCCTCCGGCAGGACATGGTCGCCGATCTTGTCAGTGCTCAGGCAGAGGGAGCAGACGACCGCGTCGTGCGTCCGGCAGGCGGCCACGTCAGGTCGCTCGAACTGCTGCCGGCACACGTGGCACTCGTAGGTGACGGCGCTGGGGTTGCCGTCCTCGTCCAGGAGCGGCTCGGCGATGCCGTCGTCGCCGCGGCGCAGGTAGTACCTGCCCTTGGTGACCACGGCCATCAGCGGGGTGAGGACGAACGCGATGACGGCGGCGGCGACGGGGGAGTACGGCTGGAGCGTGTCGCCCAGCGCGTGGAAGTACATGGCGATGGACAGCGCGGAGGCGGCGACGAAGGACACGACCCCGACCGGGTTGACGGCGTAGAGCATGCCGCGGCGGAACTCGGGGGCGTGCGGGGACAGCTTCAGCACGTACTTGTTGATGCCGATGTCGGTGGCCACGGTGACCACCCAGGCGATCGCGCAGTTCGAGTAGAAGCCCAGGATGCTGTTGAGGAAGCTGAACATGTCGGCCTCCATCAGGACGAGTGCGAAGCCCAGGTTGACCAGGACGAAGACCATCCGGCCCGGGTATCGCTTCGTGACGCGGGTGAAGGAGTTGGTCCAGGCGAGGGAGCCGGAGTACGCGTTCGTCACGTTGATCTTGATCTGGCTGATCACGACCAGGGCCACGGCCAGCGGGAGGACGAGCCAGGACGGCATCATCGCGTCGAAGGCGTGCTTGAACTGCTGGATCGGCTCGGGCGCGGCGGTGGGGCCCACCTCGGCGATGATGTAGACCGCGAGGAACACCCCGATGGCCTGCTTCAGCGCGCCCAGCACCACCCAGCCCGGTCCGGCCATCACCACGGCCGTCCACCAACTCCGCTTGTTCGCCTCGGTCTTGGGCGGCATGAAGCGCAGGTAGTCGATCTGCTCGCCGATCTGCGCGATCAGCGACAGGCACACGCCCGCGCCCAGCAGCACGGAGGCGGTGTTGACGCCGCCGTCCCCGTCGGTGCCCGCGTAGGCGAGGAAGCGGTCGACGGTCCCCGGGTCGGTGGCGACCAGGTAGACGAGCGGGCCGACCATCAGCAGCAGCCAGATCGGCGTGGTCCACACCTGGAGCTTGCTCAGCGCCGTCATGCCGTAGATGACCAGCGGGATCACCATGAGCGTGGACACCAAGTAGCCCAGCCACAGAGGCAGTCCGAGGCCCAGCTTCAGGCCCTGGGCCATGATCGAGCCTTCGAGGGCGAAGAAGATGAAGGTGAAGCTGGCGAAGATGACGCTGGTGAGGACCGAGCCGAAGTAGCCGAAGCCCGAGCCGCGCGTGATCAGGTCCAGGTCGATGTTGTAGCGGGCCCCGTAGTAGGCCAGCGGGAAGCCGGTCACGAAGATGACGACGGCGGCGACGGCGATCGCGAGCAGCGCGTTGCCGGTGCCGTGGGCCAGACCGATGCCGGCCCCGATGGAGAAGTCGGCCATGTAGGCGATGCCGCCGAGCGCGGTCGTCGCCACCACCATCGGGGTCCAGCGCCGGTAACTGCGCGGCGCGAAGCGCAGCGTGTAGTCCTCGAGGGTCTCCTTGACGGCCTGGTCGGTGCCCGGTGCCGCCTTCTGCGCGGGTTCCGGCTCGGCGACCTCGGCCAGTCGTGGCTCGGTACTCATGCCACGCCTCCTTGCTGCGGGTTGGGTACTGACAAGGCAGGCACGGTAGGCAGCGGTCGTTACCCCTAAATACTTCCTGCGTGAAGGGAGTGTTTCGGGAGGCATGGCACGAGGGCCGAGGCCGTTCTACGGCACCCCGAGTTCGAAGAGCACGTACCCCGCGTACGACCCGGAGGCCAGCGCGGCCGTGCCCAGCGCGGCGGCAAGGGACGGCCGGTTGAGCCGGCGCATGGCCAGGGCGAGCGGGATGTACAGCGGGAACAGCGGGAGCAGATAGCGCGAGACGTTGCCGAAGTACTGCTGGGTGGTCATCACCATGAGGTACGAGAGAACCGTGTAGACGACGAGCACGGCGGGCGGTCTCAGACGCAGCAGCAGCACGGTCAGCACCGGCACCGTCAGCACCACGCAGACCCCGATGACGTCCAGGAAGGGCATCGCGAAGAGATAGTCGAAGTGCCCGACCGGGATGGACGTCAGCACGTTGAACGAGTGGACTCCCCAGTCGAACTTGTGGGCCCAGGCCCCGTCCTGGAGCTTGGAGTAGCCGTTGATGTCGCCCATGCGGTAGTTGACCCAGGCGAGGTAGCCGAACAGGCCCAGCGGGGCGATCGCCACGGCGGCCAGCGGACGCCGGATCCCGTCCGCACGCCGGATCCCGTCCGCCTGCCGGCGCAGGGACAGCAGCGCGGCGAAGGCGAGGGCGGCGACCAGCGCGGCGGCGGTGGGCCGGCAGAGCCCGGCCGCGCAGGTCAGCAGCCCGGCGGTGATCCAGCGGCGGGACATGACGGCATGACAGGCCCATGCGGCGAGGGCCGTGTAGAGGGACTCCGAGTAGCCCGACCACTCCGTGCCCGAGCCGGGCCACACGGCCCACAGCCCGGCCGCGACCAGCCCGGCCCGGTGGCCGCCCAGCCGTTTCGTCACGGCGTAGACGCCGAGGGCGGCGACGAACGACGCGATGACGGAGACCGTCATGCCGGCGCCGTACAGGCCGAGTCCGGTGCACTCCGAGACCAGCCGCATCAGCGCCGGGTACAGCGGGAAGAACGCCGCCGAGTTGCCCTCCAGGGTGATCAGGCCCGTCGCCCCCGGGACCGGTTTCAGGGCCGGGTCGTACCCGTGCTGGGCGATCTGCTGGTACCACCAGCCGTCCCAGCTGGCCAGGACGTCCCAGGCGTGCTCGCCGCCACCGAAACGCGGATTCTTCTTCCGGAAGTCGCCCGCGGAGTCCAGCAGGTACATGAAGACGGCGAAGCCGGCCAGCTTCAGCACGCCGTACGTCAGCAGCACGGGCCCGTAGCGCACGGCGGCCCCGCGCAGCCACCGACGGAACTCCCGGGAGTTTTGGGGGACTTCGGGGGCGTCGAGGCCGGACGGCGGTCGACGCAGCTCGACGGTGCTCATGAGGATCCTGTCGTACGGCGAGGGGGACGGGCGTCGTGGCGGGCGGGGAACATCCAGGCCCGGAAGAGGAGGAAGCGCACCAGCGTCGCGGCCAGGTTGGCGGCGACGAGCGTCACGAGTTCGAGCCGGTGGCCGGTCCCGGGGGCGGTGTGGTGGACGGCGGCCAGCGAACCGCTGGTGAACGCCAGCCCGACCAGGAAGGCCGCGAGCCCCTTGAGGTGGTGACGCAGCGCGCCGCCACGGCCCCGCACCCCGAAGGTGAGCCGCCGGTTGGCGGCGGTGTTGGCGACCGCGCTGGCCAGCAGGGCGAGCGCGTTGGCCGCCTGCGCTCCCGTGGCCGGCCGGAGTGCGGTGTAGAGGAGCAGGTAGCACAGGGTGCTCGCGACCCCGACGGCGGCGAAACGCACCACCTGCCGGGCCAGGCCCGCCGGCAGCTCCCCGGCGAGGTCGCCGCCGCTTCGGCGCAGCGCGGACAGCGGCAGCCGGCCGCAGGCCAGGGCCCGGCCGAGCCTGGCCATGCCGCGCAGGTCGGCCAGGGCCGTGGACAGGATGTGCACCCGGCTGTCCGGGTCGTCCACCCAGTCCACCGGCACCTCGTGGATCCGCAGTCCCGCCCGCTCGGCGATGACCAGCAACTCCGTGTCGAAGAACCACGCGCGGTCCTCCACCAACGGCAGCAGCCGCTCGGCGACGTCCCGGCGCACCGCCTTGAATCCGCACTGCGCGTCGGAGAAACCCACGGCGAGCGTGGAGCGCAGCAGACCGTTGTAGCAGCGGGAGATGATCTCCCGCTTCGGCCCGCGCACCACCCGCGAACCGCGCGCCAGCCGGGTGCCGATGGCGATGTCCGAGTGGCCGGAGATCAGCGGCGCGACCAGCGGCAGCAGCGCAGCGAGGTCCGTGGACAGGTCCACGTCGAGATACGCCAGCACCGGGGCGCCCGAGCGTGACCAGGCGGCGTGCAGCGCACGGCCGCGCCCCTTCTCGGCCAGCCGGATCCAGTCCGTGCCGGGCAGCTCCGAGGCCAGCCGGGCAGCGATGCGCGGGGTCCGGTCGGTGCTGGCGTTGTCGGCGATGGTGATCCGGAAGGAGTAGGGGAAGGCCTCGGTGAGGTGCGCGTGCAGGCGCCGGACGCAGGGCTCCAGGTCGTTCTCCTCGTTGAAGACGGGGACGACGACGTCGAGGACGGGATCCGGGTGGTGCGCGGGCAGCGGCGCCCGGCGCGGCAACGCGGACGGCTCGGTTGGCGGGCGGTCGAGCAGGGCCGGCCGCCGTACGGTTCTCATGGCTGCTTCACGGTCTCTTTCTGGCGCCGGACGTACGCGAGCGCCGGTTCTGGGCATGCCGAAGCCGCCCGTGGCGGTGGTGCGGTGACGGGGTTCGGGGCGCTGACGCCCCTGGCGGGACGGGCTGCTCAGACGGCCGCCCCCGACGGGCAGGGCCGCTCAGGCGGCTACTCGGTGGCCGATGCGGAAGGCTCCTGCGTCTCCTCCAGGGGAAGGCCTCGGTGAGGTGCGCGTGCAGGCGCCGGACGCAGGGCTCCAGGTCGTTCTCCTCGTTGAAGACGGGGACGACGACGTCGAGGACGGGATCCGGGT
>NZ_NGFN01000039.1 GCF_002148965.1 Streptomyces swartbergensis
GCTCCACAGGCCTACCCTGCCCCTCCGGCCCCGGCCTGGGGCGCCCCGCACGCCGGCCACGGGCACCATGGCCACCACGGTCACCACCGGCAGAAGAGCTTCGGGCGCATGCTGTTCTCGTCCTGACGCCAGGACCGCGACACGACGATCGCCAGACAGCGATCGCCACACGACGAAGCCCCCGGCCGATGCGTACGGCCGGGGGCTCCGGTGTGATGTGGACGATACTGGGATTGAACCAGTGACCTCTTCCGTGTCAGGGAAGCGCTCTCCCGCTGAGCTAATCGTCCTCGGGACCATGACCACTGACTGCAGCGGATCATGGGGACTGCGTGCGCGATACTGGGATTGAACCAGTGACCTCTTCCGTGTCAGGGAAGCGCTCTCCCGCTGAGCTAATCGCGCGGGTCGGATCTTCGAGCAGATCCAGTGGACGATACTGGGATTGAACCAGTGACCTCTTCCGTGTCAGGGAAGCGCTCTCCCGCTGAGCTAATCGTCCTTGGAGGTGGAGACGGGATTTGAACCCGTGTAGACGGCTTTGCAGGCCGTTGCCTCGCCTCTCGGCCACTCCACCAGGAGTGTAGGGAACCGGGAAGATCCCCACTTCCTTCGAGCGGACGACGAGGCTCGAACTCGCGACCTCAACCTTGGCAAGGTTGCGCTCTACCAACTGAGCTACGTCCGCTTGTCGTTTCGGCCCGCTCTCGCGGCCCGGCGACGAGTTGAACTCTAGCGGATTCCGGGGCCAGTACAAAAACGCGTTTGTGCAGCGTGCTGCGCTTCCCCTGCTCAGGGCGGTCACAGAGCCCACGAGGGGACATCCCCCGGTCACCCGCGGGACACCCGCCATAGACTCGACTGCGTGCTCGACCTCCCTCCCCTCGCCCGCTTCGGCGACCGTGTCGCCACCGGGCTCCTCGACGTCACCGACGATCCCGAAGCCCTGGAGTCCAGCGGTTTCTGGGCGGTCTGCGCCGATTTCGAGGGCCGCCTGACCTGCGCACGCTTCCGGGACGTGCGGAAGGCGGCCGTGCCCGCCCCCGTGCCCGGCGTGTGGCGGGGACCGGCGGCGAGTGACTGGACGTCATCGCTCGACCGCGCCGCGTACACGGCGGCGGTACGGCGGATCCGCGAGCACATCGCGGCCGGCGAGGTCTACCAGGCGAACCTGTGCCGGGTGCTGTCCGCGCCCGTCGCACCCGGCGCCGATGTGGACGCCCTCTCCGCGCTGCTGGCCCGCGGCAATCCGGCACCCTATGCAGGAACGATCCGCCTGCCCGGTCACGGCGTGGAGATCGCCACCGCGTCCCCCGAGCTGTTCCTGCGGCGCGACGGACGCGTCGTCGAGTCGGGGCCGATCAAGGGCACCGGCCGTACCGAGGCGGACCTGCTGGAGAAGGACTACGCCGAGAACGTGATGATCGTGGACCTGGTCCGCAACGACATCGGGCGGGTCTGCGCCACGGGCAGTGTGACGGTGCCCGACCTGTGTGCCGTCGAGAAGCATCCGGGGCTGGTTCATCTCGTGTCGACGGTCCGCGGCGAGCTGGGGGAGGGCGCCGGCTGGGCCGATCTGCTCGCCGCCGCCTTCCCGCCCGGCTCCGTCACCGGCGCGCCCAAGTCGAGCGCGCTGCGGATCATCGACGCGCTGGAGACGGCGCCCCGGGGGCCGTACTGCGGGGGGATCGGCTGGGTCGACGCCGACCGGAAGGCCGGTGAGCTGGCCGTCGGCATCCGTACCTTCTGGATCGACCGGGCCGACGGTGTGCTCCGCTTCGGCACCGGCGCCGGCATCACATGGGGCTCCGATCCCGAGGGGGAGTGGCGGGAGACCGAGCTGAAGGCGGCCCGGCTGCTCGCGATAGCGTCGGGAGCGTATGAGGTGAGTGGAGAGGACCTGACGTGAAGATCTGGCTCGACGGTGGCTTGCAGGACATGGAGTCCGCCCGCGTCTCCGTCTTCGACCACGGACTGACCGTGGGCGACGGCATCTTCGAGACCGTGAAGGCCGTGGACGGCCGGCCGTTCGCGCTCACGCGGCACCTCGACCGGCTGACCCGGTCGGCGCGCGGCCTCGGACTGCCCGACCCGGACCACGACGAGGTACGCCGCGCCTGTGCCGCCGTCCTCGAGGCCAACCCCATGCCGCTCGGCCGCCTGCGCATCACGTACACCGGCGGCCACGGCCCGCTCGGCTCCGACCGCGGCGAGCACGGCCCAACCCTCGTCGTCGCCGTCGGCGCGACCACCCGCCGCCCCGACTCCACCGCCGTGATCACGGTCCCCTGGACGCGCAACGAGCGCGGCGCGCTCACCGGCCTGAAGACCACCTCGTACGCCGAGAACGTCGTCGCCCTCGCCCGCGCCCGCGAACAGGGCGCTTCCGAGGCCCTGTTCGGCAACACGGTGGGACAGCTGTGCGAGGGCACCGGGTCGAACGTCTTCGTCGTCCTCGACGGCGAGATCCACACGCCGCCGCTCGCCTCGGGCTGTCTCGCGGGCATCACGCGCGCGCTGGCGATCGAATGGACCGGGGCCGAGGAGACGGACCTGCCGCTGGACGTCCTGGAGCGGGCCGACGAGGTCTTCCTGACGTCCACGCTGCGGGACGTCCAGGCCGTGCACCGGGTCGACGGCCGTGAGCTGCCCGGCGCGCCCGGCCCGGTGACCGCCAAGGCCATGCGGATCTTCGAGGAGCGGTCGGGGGACGACCTCGACCCCTGACGACCCCGCATATTCGGCTGACCAGGGGCGTGGTTGCGGGTAGAACACCCCTGATGACCACGACCCTGCGGCCGACCGAGCCGCTTCAGCAGAACGCCGACGGGACGCGCTCACGCCGCTACCAGGTGTGCGTGAACAGCCGTCCCGTAGGGGCGATACACCTCGGCACGCATCCCGTGTTCGGCGACACCGTGGCCCGGATCATGAAACTGCGCATCGACGAACCGGACCGCGGACGCGGCCGGGGGACCGTGGCCGCGCTCGCCGCCGAGGAGGTGGCGCGCGGCTGGGGGTGCCGCCGTATCGAGGCGACCGTGCCCGCCGACGCCGCCGCGGCGTTCCGGCTCGCCACCGCGCTCGGTTACGTCGTCCGCAACCGCGGCATGGAGAAGCCCCTCGGCGACACCCCGCCGCAGCTGCCGGAGGGCAGCCGTGCCCGGCCCATGACCGAGGCGGAGTTCGGCCCCTGGCTGGAGAAGGGCGAGGAGGACTATGCGCACAGCTGGGTCGAGCGGGGCGTTCCGGAGGCCGAGGCCCGAGCCAAGTCGGAGCGGGACCACGCCACCCTGCTGCCCGACGGCCTCGCCACCCCCGGCACGCTCATCAGCGTCCTGGAACATGAGGGGACGGCGGTGGGCGTGCTGTGGCTCGCGCTGCGCGCGGACAGCGCCTTCGTCTTCGACGTCGAGACCCACGCCGCCCACCGCGGCAAGGGGCACGGCCGCACCCTCATGCTGCTGGCCGAGGCCCAGACTATCGTCGAGGGCAGGCGCGCCATCGGCCTCAACGTCTTCGCCGGCAACACCCCGGCCGAACGGCTCTACGCGTCGCTCGGCTACGAGACGAAGCTGTACGCGATGTACAAGCCGCTGGTGTAGCGGCCGGGCAGGGACGGGGGCGGGTACTTTCGGGTCAGCCCTGCTGCTCCTGCTCCTGCCCGGCCGCCAGCAGCCGGTCCGCGATCTGCTCGATCCGTTCGCGCAGCCCCTCCTGGCTCTTGCCTCCGTCGAGCCGCTCACCGGCGATGACGTACGTCGGGGTGCCGGTCACGCCGATCGCCTTGCCCTCGGCCTGGTCGGCGTCCACGATCAGGATGTGCCGGCCGTCGATCAGGGCGGTGTCGAACTCCTCGGCATCCATGTCCAGTTCGCGGGCCAGCTCGACCAGGAAAGGTTCTCCCTTGCGGCCCAGCTCCTCGACCCGCCCCAGCAGCGCCTCGGCGTACTCCCAGCCCCGGCCCTGCTCCCATGCCTCCTCCGCGGCCTGGGCGGCGGCGAAGGCGTGCTTGTTCTTCTCCAGGGGGAAGTGCCGCAGCCGCAGCTCCAGGCGGTGGCCGTAGCGGGCGCGCAGGGCACGGAGGTCGTCCAGCGCGGTGCGGCAGTCCGGGCACTGGAGGTCGCACCAGACCTCGAGGACGGGGGCGGCGGCAGGGGCGTGGGAGGAGTCGCTCATACCGACATTCTCCCAGGCCGTACACCCGCACCGGCACCTGCGGAGGAGGCGACCCGGAGATGTCCCTGATGTCGGGCCGGGGCATGGCCCCCCGGGGTACGGCGGGTGCAGGATGGAAGGGACGAAGTGCCCTGTTCGACCGCGCCACGCCTGGAGGACCGGATGATTGCCGAGACCGTCTGCTCCGCCGTGTCCGCGGCAGGCCTGGGTATTGCGGCCATCACGGCGTACCGCAAGCGCTTCCTCGCGGCGACCCGTATCGCGGCGTACTCGCTCGTGCCGATCGGCCTCGTCATGACGGGCGTCGTCGAGTGGCTGGCCGACACCGCGTTCAGCCTGACCGCCTGGGCGGGCTTCGGGGTGCTCGGTGTCGCGTGGCTGCTGTTCATGACCACGCGTGCCGTGGAGCGCCGCCGCGGCGGCACCCGCAAGGAGCGCAGGGCGGCCCGCGCGGCGGCCCAGCCGGATGCTGTGGCTCCGGCGGCCTCGGCACCCTCCCTTGGTCAGGGTCAGGGCCAGGGGTCCCGCCCGGCCACCCGGCCCGCGACGGCATCCCGGGGCGACGACGACTTCAGCGACATCGAGGCCATCCTCAAGAAGCACGGCATATGACGACCGCGGGTCGGCCGAATCGTCACAGTGTGTCCGAGGGTGCGCGGAAGTGATCACAACCTGAACCGGACCTCACGGAATCGGCGCACTCCCGCACGGAACGAGGCCGCTGATCGCGTCCGGCCCGGCGACTGCGTCATCATCGCCGCGAGATGCTGGACACGACGAATCAGAGCGACCCCGCGCCGCCGCAGGACAAGCCACGTCCCCGGCAGGACGAGCCCCGTGGTTGCCTCTTCGCCCTTTCCCAGCCACCGCTGATGATCTTCCTTGCGGTGATCGGGAGTCTGCTGCTCATGGCCTCGTTGCACGATCTGCTGTTGCTGTGAGCCGTACCCGCGGTACCCGGCGCCACCCGCCGGGACCGCGTCGGCATCGACGATCCGCCCGTCGATCGTTCCGGCGGTGGCGGTCAGCCCGCCGCTTCCTTGCGACGCGCCCGGTACGCGGCCACATGCAGGCGGTTCCCGCAGGTGCGGCTGTCGCAGTACCGCCGCGAGCGGTTGCGGGACAGGTCGACGAAGGCCCTGCGGCAGTCGGGTGCCTCGCACCGCCGCAGCCGCTCCTGCTCCCCGGCGACCACGAAGAAGGCCAGTGCCATCCCGCAGTCGGCGGCCAGGTGGTCGGCGACGGAGGCGCCGGGCGCGAAGTAGTGCACATGCCAGTCGTAGCCGTCGTGGTCCGTGAGCCGGGGTGTGGTGCCGGCGGCCGCGACCAGCTCGTTGATCAGGCCGGCGGCGGTCCGGGCATCGGGGGCGGCGAAGACGGCGGCGAACCGGCCGCGGATCTTCCGCACCGCGGAGAGGTCGAACTCCGAGAGCACTCCGACATCGCTGATCTCGTGGTTTCGTACGAAGTCCGCGAGTGTCGCCACGTCCGGCAGCCCGTCCGCCGCCGTGTCGTCCTCCGGTGCGGTGTTCACCAGATCGACCACGGTTTCGAGGGCGCACCGGGTGTCGTGGGTGATCAGCACGATTCGCTCCCTGGCCTGGGGGTCGGGCAGGCGCCCGCGGATGCTGGCCGATGGTAACGGCTCCACCACCGCCGGACCGCCCTCACGCCCGCACATGGCTTCGAATACAACGCCGCCGGGCGAGCCATGGTTCCCGCCCGCCCTCCGGACGGCAGGAGGCCCGCCACTGCGAGATCCGCCGGGCGGCACGCCCGAGCGTCCGGCGGCATACGCGAGCCGGCGCCGCCCCGCGTGATCCGCGGTGCCGACGCCGGTGTATCCCGTATGCGGTTGTCCGAGCCCGAGCCGTCTCCCCGAGTCGACGGCGCCGGGCGGCTTTGTGAGGGCCTCGCCCTAGCTTTCCGCCAGGATGTGCGAGAGCTCCTGATCGAGGTCGAAATGCCGGTGCTCCGTGCCGGGCGGCACGGCGGCGTCGGTCCGCTTCAGGAAGGACTCCAGGGCCCGTGCCGGGGCCTCGAGCAGGGCCTCGCCCTCCGGCGAGCTCAGGGCGATGCACACGACGCCCTGACCGTGACTGCGCGACGGCCAGACGCGGACGTCGCCGGTGCCCGTAGGGCGGTGAAGTCCCTCGGCGAGGAGGTCGCGGGCGAACACCCACTCGACGGTCTCCTCGGCTCCGGTGTGGAAGGTGGCGTGCACGGCGTAGGGGTCGGCCGTGTCGTACCGCAGGCCTGCGGGGACAGGCAGGGAGGACTCGCTCGACACAACGAGGCGCAGGTGCAGCTCGCAGCTGACCGTGGTGTTCATAAGCGCCAGGGCCTTTCGCTCAGTGTGCGCTCGGGGATTCGCACGTCGGCGAAATCGACATGCCACCTACGGTGCCGTTGTAAACCCCTCTGAGTGTTTTGCGTGTGTTTACGTAACTCTTCCGGCCGAGAGATCGTTCGCACCGTGCGTCCATTCCGGTGACTGGTTTCGCTCGGGTAGTGTTTGGCCGTATGAATACGGGGAGTGACGAGCCGGGCGAGGTGGCCGTGGCGCCGGACGAGACGGGGACGGACGAGGAGCGCAGCGAGCAGGAGCGGGGGCTCGGCTCGCGGGCGCCGGAATTCATCAAGGCGCGCCGCCTGCTGCACGTGAGCTGGCAGGTCGGCGTCTTCATCATCGGGCTCGCGGTCGTCGTGACGGGCATCATCATGCTGCCCCTGCCGGGGCCGGGCTGGGTCGTGATCTTCGGCGGCATGGCGATCTGGGCGACCGAGTTCGTGTGGGCCCAGTTGGTGCTCCGCTGGACCAAGCGGAAGGTCACGGAGGCCGCACAGCGCGCCCTCGATCCCAAGGTGCGGCGCCGGAACATCATCCTGACGACCATCGGGCTGGTGATCGTGGCCGTACTGGTCGGTATCTATGTGTGGAAGTTCGGCATGGCCATGCCGTGGAAGATCGAGAACCAGTGAGCCGCGGCGGGGGTGCCGGTGCCGGCCGGCGCTGGTCACAGGCACCCCCTGACATGGGGTAATCTTCTTCCTGCGTCCGGGCGATTAGCTCAGTGGGAGAGCGCTTCGTTCACACCGAAGAGGTCACTGGTTCGAACCCAGTATCGCCCACCCGGATCGGCGGCCCATCTGCGATTGCGCAGGTGGGCCGCCGTCGTTCGGGTGTCCGTCGTCACGGCTGCCGGATGCCCCGCGTGCCGTTCTCCTCCAGGGTCGGCTGACGGAAACCGGCCACCTTGTGCGCGGCTCCACGCCACCCACCCCGGCATCGTCTTTCGGTCGCTCCCGAAACCCGGGGGAGCGGCCCCGCCCCGTTCGGCCGGCCGACCACACCGGCCCGACCAGTGACGTCGGCCCGGCGGACCGGGCGCGCCCCCGCCCCGTCCGGCCTCGCCTCCGGCCCGTTCGGTAAGAAATTCTTGTCCGAATCATTGACGCACCCTCAGCCCCTCCGTAACTTGTGCCAGCAAGCGCTTACTTGAAACGATTCATGCGAGCGGGACGACGTGCGGGGAGGTCCAACCGTGGTGAACGGCAGGAATGTTGAGAGACGTACGATTCTGAAGGCGGCCGGGGCCACGGCGGCCACGCTGGGGCTGGCCGCGACCACCGGCTGCGGCGGGGACGGAGGGACCTCCGCGGACGGGACGGTGACGATCCGTTACGCGTGGTGGGGTGCGGAGGACCGCGCCGAGCGCATCAACAAGACCATCGCGCTCTTCGAGAAGAAGTACCCGAAGATCAAGGTGAAAACGGACTTCCAGCCTTATCTCGACTTCTGGAAGAAGTTCAACACCCAGGCTTCCGGCGGAAATCCGCCGGACGTCTTCCAGAATGCCGTCGGGTTCCTGCGCAAATACGACGCGAAGAACGTGCTGCTCGATCTCAGCGAGCAGGCCAAGGCCGGCAACCTCCGGATGGATGGATTCCGCGCCGGGCTCGAGAAGTTCGGCGAGATCGACGGCAAACTCCTCGGAGTCCCGGTCGGTTCCAACTCGATGGCCCTGGTCATCGACAAGCCCGTCTACACCAGGGCGGGCGTGAAGCCCGAGATGGGCTGGACCTGGGACGACTTCGACGCGGCGATGAAGAAGATCCGCGACAAGACGGGCCGCGCCGGCGACAGCGGCATGTACGGCGTCATGTACCTCTACGACCTGTACCTGCGTCAGAACGGCAAGGCCTTCTTCACCGAGGACGGGCTCGGCTTCACCGAGGCGGACCTGACGGACTGGTGGACGAAGGCCAAGAAGGGCGTGGAGGACGGCCGCTACGCCGACGCCAAGAAGGTCGCCCAGATCAAGCCCAAGTCCGCGGTCACCGCGGAACTCGCGGGCGGCGAGTTCACCTGGGACAACTTCACCGTCCGCTACACCGCCGAGGGCAAGAGCGAGTACGCCCTCGCTCCCATCCCGACCACGGACGGCAAGAAGACCGGCCAGTACCTCGGCTCACTCATGCTGAGCGCCTCCAAGCGCACCCAGCACCCCAAGGAAGTGGCCCAGTTCATCGACTTCATGGTGCACGAGCCCGAGGTCGCCAAGATCATGGGCTACGACCGGGGCGTGCCCGCGACGCAGGCCCAGTACGACGCCTACAAGCCGACCGACGAGGTCAACAAGGCGATAGCCGCCTACGAGGAGTCGCTCGTCGAGGCGGGTGTCCTGGAGCCCATCACCCCGCACCCGAACGGCGCGGACATCTGTGAGTCCGCCTTCCTGCGCATCGCCGAGGAACTCGCCCTGGGCAAGCGGTCGGTGGACGAGGCCGTCAAGCAGTTCTTCACCGAGTCGAAGACGGCTCTCGGCAGCTGATGGGAACCACCGTGACACACGCCCCTGCGATGGAGGGCCTGTCCCAGGACTCCGAGCCGCGGCACGGTCCGGTGAAGCCCGAGCGCCCCGCCGCCCTCAAGCGGCGGCGGCGCCGGGAGAACCTGGCCGGCTATCTCTTCATGTCCCCCTGGATCGCCGGGTTCCTGCTGCTCACCGCGGGCCCGATGATCGCCTCGCTCTACTTCGCGTTCACCGACTACAACCTGTTCGACGCCCCCAAGTGGATCGGCCTCGACAACTTCTCCGAGATGTTCGGCGATCCCCGCTGGCGCCACTCGGTGCAGGTGACGCTCTGGTACGTCGCCGTCGGAACGCCGCTCAAGCTGCTCGCGGCCCTCGGTGTGGCCCTGCTCCTCGCGCAGAAGCGGCGCGGGCAGGCCTTCTACCGGGCCGCCTTCTACGCGCCGTCGCTGATCGGCGCGAGCGTCTCCGTCGCGATCGTCTGGAAGGCGATCTTCTCGGACGACGCCATCGTGGACCGTGTCCAGAAGACCTTCGGGATCGACGTCGGCGGCTGGACCGGCGACCCGGACATGATCATCTACAGCCTGGTGGCGCTCACCGTCTGGCAGTTCGGCGCGCCCATGGTCATCTTCCTGGCCGGCCTCAAGCAGGTCCCGCGCGAGCTGTACGAGGCGGCCGAGGTCGACGGGGCCGGCAAGCTGCGTCGGTTCTGGAACATCACGCTGCCGATGATCTCCCCGGTGCTCTTCTTCAACGTCCTGCTGGAGACGATCCACTCCTTCCAGATCTTCAGCTCGGCGTACATCGTCGGCGGCGGCGCCGGAGGCAACGCCTGCGGTCCGGCCGACGGCTCGATGGTCTACACCTGCTACCTCTACGTCCAGGGCTTCGAGAACAGCCGGATGGGTCTGGCCTCCGCCATGGCCTGGATGCTGCTCGTCGCGGTCGCCCTGGTGACGGCGGTGCTGTTCTGGTCCCAGAAGCGCTGGGTGCACTACGAGGAGGGCGCCCGATGAGTGCGCAGGCCACCGACGCCACCCCACGAGCGGGCGGCCTCCGGCACAAGCTGCCCGGATCCCTCGCCTGGCACATCGGGTCCCTGCTGATCCTCGCGGTGATCCTCTATCCGGTGATCTGGGTCATCGGCGGCTCCCTCAAGGAGAGCGACGACATCGTCGGCAGTCTGGACCTCCTGCCGGGCGACCCCATCCTCGACAACTACAAGAGCCTCGCCGACGGCGTCGCCGACATCTCGATCTCCACCTTCTTCTTCAACTCGCTCTTCCTCGCTGTCGGCTCGGTGATCGGGATCGTGGTGTCCTGCTCGCTGACGGCGTACGCCTTCTCGAGGATCAGGTTCGCGGGCCGCAATCTGCTGTTCACGCTGATGATCGGGACCCTCCTGCTGCCGTACCACGTGCTGCTGATCCCGCAGTACGTGCTGTTCCGCAACATGGGGATGATCGACACGTACACCCCGCTGCTGCTGGGGAAGTACCTGGCCACGGAGGCGTTCTTCGTCTTCCTGATGGTGCAGTTCATGCGCAACATGCCCAAGGAACTCGACGAGGCGGCCCGCCTCGACGGCTGCGGGCACTTCCGCATCTACTGGTCGATCATGCTGCCGCTGTGCCGCCCGGCCCTGATCACCAGCGCGATCTTCACGTTCATCAACTCCTGGAACGACTTCATGGGCCCGCTGATCTACCTCAACGAGCCCGACAAGTACACGGTCTCCCTCGGCTTGAAGATGTTCGTCGACCAGGAAGGGCTGGCCAACTACGGCGGCATGATCGCCATGTCGTTGGTCGCCCTGCTGCCGGTGCTCGCTTTCTTCCTGGCCTTCCAGCGCTATCTGATCGACGGCATGGCGACGTCCGGTCTGAAGGGCTGAGGTGAGCATGGCTGGGACCCGAGTGAAGGCACGGGGGGAGTCGGCCTTCGCCRAGCGGTTCGGGGTGTTCGCCGAGTGTCTGCTGACGGGGGTGTGGATCGCGGTGGCCTCGCTGGGGGTCGTCACGTATCCCGCCGCCTTCGCCGCCGGCGCGCGGCACCTGCGGCGCCGTACCGCGCACGAGAGCGGTGGCTGGCGGGAGTTCGTCGCCGACTTCCGTACGGCCGTGCGCGGCGGGTGGCTCGCCGGGCTCGCCGGGTTGGCGGCGGTGGCCGCCGTCTGGGTGGACGTCCAGGCGGTCCGTGCGGGGATTCCCGGCGGGCCGCTGGTCGGGGCCGTCGGAGTGGTCGCGCTGATCGGCCTGGTCGTGGCCGGGCTGCGCGCGGCGGCGGTCTGGGAGCCGGACGCCCGCTGGCGGACCCTGCTCGCGGCCGCCTGGCGCCGGACGGTCCTCGACCCGGCCGGGTCCTTCCTGATCATCGGCGGGCTGGCCGTGGTGGCCGTGTCCGCCTGGTTCACCGCGCCGCTGGCGGTCCCCGTCCTCGGGGCCGTCGCGGCGGCGGCCGTCGCCGTGGAGGAGCGGTACCGGCACCGCTGACCGGCGGTGCCCTCGTCCCAGGCCGGCGCCCCGGGCGCCGCGCATCTCACTGTCATGCCCCTGACCAGCGCACGGATGTGCTTCCCGCACGGACAAGGAAAGGCAGCCTCTCTATGTCTCCCATCCCCCGCAGGAACCTCCTCAAGGCGGCCGCCGTCGCCGGAGCCGCCGCCCAGTTCAGCTGGGCACTGGGGACACAGGACGCGCAGGCCGTCCCCAGAGCCGAGCCCGCCGACGCCGACCCGGTGACCCTGGACTGGCTGGAGGGCGGCGGCCTCGGCGCGGCCCCCGGCTCCACCGTCGGCGTCCCCTGGCCGAAGGGTGCCTACCAGAAGGACCAGACGTTCGCGCTGACGGACGCGGGCGGCAAGGCCGTACCCGTGCAGTCGTGGCCGATCGCCTACTGGCCCGACGGCTCCCTCAAGTGGACCGCCCACGCGGTCGGTTCGGGCGACGGTAAGCTCACCCTCACCGCCGGTACGCCCGCCGCACCCGAGAACAAGGTCACCGTCGACAAGCGCGGCGGCACCATCGACATCTCCACCGGCGTCATCACCGCGAAGATCGGCAAGTCCGGCTCCACGATCGTCAAGTCGGTCACCCGGGGCTCGACGGAGATCGCCAGGAACGGCCGGCTCGTGCTGATCCGCCAGCCCGAGATCGAGGACGAGGACCAGGGCGCGGTCAAGACCGAGCGCTTCGACGGCGCCGTCGACAAGGTCACCGTCGAGCAGGAGGGCCCGGTCCGGGCGGTCGTCCGCATCGACGGCAAGCACCGCAAGGGCGGCCGCAGCTGGCTGCCCTTCTCCATCAGGCTCTACTTCTACGCGGGCGCCGAGTCGTTCCGCATGGTCCACACCGTCACCTTCGACGGCAAGCAGGAGCCCGGGAAGGCGAGCGGCGACTTCATCCGCGGGCTCGGCGTGCGCTTCCAGGTGCCGATGCGGGACGCCGCGTACGACCGGCACATCCGCATCGGCGGCGACGGCACCGGCCTGCTCCGCGAGGCCGTCAAGGGCATCACCGGTCTGCGCCGCGACCCGGGAGCGGCCGTACGCACGGCCCAGTTCGAGGGCAAGAAGCTGCCCGACCCGTCCACCTGGGACCAGCGGGTCACCACCCGCCTCCAGTACATCCCCGAGTGGGGCGACTACACCCTCTCCCAGCTCTCCGCCGACGGCTTCACGGTCCGCAAGCGGACCAAGAAGGGCCACGGCTGGATCGGCGCGGGCGGCGGCAAGCGCGCCAGCGGCTTCGGGTACGTGGGCGGCGCGAGCGGCGGCTTCGCCTTCGGCCTGAGGGACTTCTGGGAGAAGTTCCCCGCTCAGCTCGACATCCGCGACGCCCAGACCGACACCGCCGAGGTCACCCTCTGGCTCTGGTCGCCCGAGGCGCAGCCCATGGACCTGCGCTTCTACCACGACGGCATGGGCCAGGACACCTACCCGGAGCAGCTCGAAGGCCTCAACATCACCTACGAGGACTACGAGCCCGGCTTCGGCACCCCGTACGGCATCGCCCGCACCAGCGAACTCCTCTTCTGGGCCCACGAGTCCACGCCCGGCGCCGAGGCCATGGCCCGGCAGGTCGAGGCCGTCAGGACGCCACCGCAGCTCGCCGCCCCGCCCAAGCAGCTCATCAAGGCGGGCGTCTTCGGCAAGCTCTTCTCCGAGCCGGACCGTTCCACCAGCGCCAAGGAGAAGATCGAGGACCACCTCGACTTCCTCTTCACCTACTACAAGGACCAGGTGGAGATGCGCCGTTGGTACGGCTTCTGGGACTACGGCGACATCATGCACAGCTACGACCCGAGCCGTCACCAGTGGTGCTACGACGTCGGCGGCTACGCCTGGGACAACTCCGAGCTCTCGCCCGACCTGTGGCTCTGGTTCGCGTACATGCGCTCCGGACGCGCCGACATCTTCCGCTTCGCCGAGGCCATGACCCGGCACACCGGCGAGGTCGACGTCTACCACCTCGGCAAGTGGGCGGGCCTCGGCACCCGGCACGGCGTCCAGCACTACGCGGACAGCGCCAAGCAGCAGCGCATCGCCAACACCACGTACCGCCGCTACTACTACTTCCTCACGGCGGACGAACGCGTCGGCGACCTCATGCACGCCAACGTCGACTCCGACGAGACGTTCCTCGTCCTCGACCCCATCCGCAAGATCCGCACCGAGCCGTACACGCCCGACCGCAACGCCCTGTCCATCGGCTTCGGCACCGACTGGAGCGGACTGGTCTCCGCCTGGCTCACCGAGTGGGAGCGGCGCGGCCCCAAGTGGGAGAAGGCCAGGGCGAGGGTGCTGTCCACCATGGAGACCATCGCCGCCCAGCCCAACGGCTTCGTCCAGGGCGACGCGCTGTACGACCTGGACACCGGGAAGTTCGCCGTCGCCAAGGAGCCGAAGGTCGGCGTCTCGCACCTGTCGGCCATGTTCGGTCTGGTCGAGCTGTGCGCCGAGCTGATCGACCAGGTCGACATGCCGAAGTTCAAGGAGGCGTGGCTCGACTACTGCCGCTACTTCAACGCCACCAAGGCCGAGCAGAAGGCCCGTTACGGCTCCGACTTCGGCTCCCTGCTGCTGTTCCAGGGCCACTCGCGGCAGGACGCGTACGCCGCCGTCCAGACGGGCGACGACAAGCTGGCCGCGCGCGCGTGGCAGCAGTTCTACAACAGCCGGGACACCTGGGACTACAAGGAGTCCACCGACTGGTCCACGAAGAAGATCGAGGGCCCGACGGCACTGGTCCCCGGCAGCGAGGCGGCCTGGGTGTCCACCAACGCCACGGCCCTGTACGGCCTGGCGGCCATCCAGAACCTGGCGTTGGTCGGCGACAGGATGCCGTAGCCGTTCCCCGGCAGAGGGCTAGGTCATCCTCCCCAGGACCTCCCGCACTCGCCGGACGTCCCGGATCCGCTGCTCGTACGTCGCCCCGAGTGCGAGCAGCAGGAGTCCGGCGAGGGCGGGAGGCGCCCAGCGGGGGAGTGCCCCGGTCACCTGCACGACGTACGGGGCGAGTTCGTGGAGCGCGACCAGGGCCAGCACCGAGCCGCCGAGCACCAGTGGCGCCTGGAGGCGGTGCCGGGCACCCAGCAGGGTGACCAGCAGTGCCGCCGTGCCCAGCAGCAACGGCCGCGTCCAGTGCGGGTCGCCCCAGGCCGCGAGAAGGCTCGGCAGGAGCGTGGCGGCGAGTCCGGGTCCGTACGCCGTCCAGGAGGAGGCCTGCGGGTCGCGGCGCCTGCGCAGGGCGCCGACGAGCAGCGCCGGAACGGTCACCGGGAGCGTGTACGCCTCGGGTGTGCCCACCTCCCACGCGGCCAGGCGCACCCAGGCGGCCAGCACGAACAGGGCCGCGGCCGCGTAGCCGGCAGGACGGCGTTCCGGACGCAGTGCCGTGCCCGCGCTGATCACGCCGCACAACGCCAGCACCAGGGCGAGCAGCGGCGGATCGGTGACCGCGAGGCCCATGGCGAGCAGGCCGGCGGCGGCTCCCACGGCCTCGACCGGCACCGTCGCCCGCTGCGCACCGAGACGCGGCGCGAGCAGGGCGGCTGCCGCGGGAACGGCCAGGACCAGCAGGGCGGTCCGGGCCGGCGGCCAGTCCACGGCGGCGCCCGTCGCCGAGGCCAGGGCGGCGGCGTACACGAGGGCGGCCGGAGCCGTGACGCAGGCCAGGTTCGTCCGCCACGAGGCCGAGGCGAACAGGGCCGTCAGCACCGACAGCACCACGAGTGTCGCGGTCTGGGAGGCGAGGGAGGCCAGGGCGAGGCTGACGGAGGTGGTGAGGGAGAGCAGGAGGGCGGTGAGCCGCGCGGCGGAAACCGTGACCCGGCCCGCGTACAGGGCAGCCGCTGTCATGACCCCCAGGACCACCATCCCGGCGACGTACGGAATCCCGACGACCGCCGGAAGCGTCAGTGCCGTGGCCCACACCAGGCCCAGTGCGCCGATCCGGGCCCGCGAACGCCACTGCTCCGCGCGGCTCACCAGGGCGAGCACGGCCGCGACGGCCAGCAGCACGACGGGAGCCGTCGCCGCGTCGGGCGGCCAGGGCGCCTCGACGGTCACGGCGGCCCGGGCGTCCGACGGCGCGCCGCTCCACGCCCGGCCGATCCAGCCGGCCGGCCCCAGCACCACCACGGCGACGACGGGCAGCGCCCACAGCACGGCCAGCGCCTGCACGCCTGCGGAGGCCCAGGCGAACCCGAGCCGCACCGCGTCCGGCAGCCGCCCGGCCCGCACCACCGCCAGCAGGACGATCCCGCAGACCAGGTAGGCCGGAACCGTCCACATCTCCGGCAGCCACGAGCGGGCCGTCCCGCCGAACGCACCGACGGCGAGCAGGCCCGAGACGATCGCGAGACCGAGGGCGTGTTTCGCGCTCGGGCCTTGCCAGGGCGCGTCCGCGCTTGAACCCGAGCCGGGGCCCGTACCCGAGCCGGGGCCCGTACCCGAGCCCGAGCCCGAGCCGGAGCCCGAGCCCGAGCCGGAGCCCGAGCCCGAGCCCGAGGCGGAGCCCGAAAGCGAACCCGCGCCCCACCAAGCCGCACCCACCGCGATCGCCGCCGCGAGAAGGAGAAGCCCCCCGGCGCGCGCCGCGGCGCTCGGGGTGTCAGCCGCCAGGGACAGCCAGCCGGCGGTCAGGACGCCCAAGGTGCCCGTGGAGTACGCCCCGACCACCGCGGTGATCCGTACCGAACCGGTCCTCAGCCGCAGCGCGGCCACCGTGTCCAGCCCGGCCGTCACCAGTAGCGCGGCGCTGATCACGTACGCACCCGCGTCGGCGGACAGGGCCCACAGCAGCAGCGGGAACTGGGCCGCCGCCAGTCCGCAGGGCAGGGGCAGTCGCAGCGCGGCCGTGGCCGGCAGCAGACCGTACGCCGACCAGATCCCCGCCAGCACCGCCGTCGCGGCCGCCGCGTACCCCGTCCCGTCCGTCCCGGCGAGAGCGGCCTCGTGCAGGGCGTAGGCGTCCAGGACGGTCAGTGCGAGGCCCAGCCCCGCCACGGACTCGGCCGTCGAGCGCAGCCCCCGCTTCAGCAGGAGCGCCGGCACGGCGAGCGCGGCCAGCGTGACCGCGCCGAGCACCAGCGCCCGCCCGGTGATCCCCATGTGTCCCCAGCTGACCAGCGTGAACACCGCCGCCGCGAGCGTGAGCAGCACACCGCCGAGCACCAGCAGCACGTTCTGCACGCTGGGCGCGGCGGTTTCCGGGCGGGACCATGCGACGGGTGGCGGCTGCGTCCGCGCCTGAGCCCAGGCCTGCTGCGGTTGTTGCCGTGCCTGTTGCAGGGTCGCGACCAGCCAGGCGCGACGGGCCAGCAACTGGGTGCGGCGGGAGTCCAGTTGCCGGAGTTCGGCATCGAGGAGCCGCAACTCCTCGGCCGGGGGCGGAAGGTGGTTCATGACCGGCAGTGTGGTCCGCGTCACCCCGTACGGCATGAGTGCGGGTACTCAGGCGCGTACTCATACAGCCCGCACCGCACGTGGGCAGACTGCGGTCATGGACTGGAACCACTACCGTTTCCGCAGCGTGTGGACCCTGCCCGCGCCGCCCGCCCCCGTGTACGAGGCGCTGGAGCGCGCCGAGGACTACCCCCGGTGGTGGCGCCAGGTCCGGGAGGTGACCCGGCTCGACGACACGACGGGGGTGGTCCGGGTCCGCTCCGTCCTGCCGTACGACATGACCTTCACGGCGCGGGAGGTGCGACGGGATCCCGCGGCCGGCGTGCTGGAGATCGCCCTGTCCGGTGACATGGAGGGCTGGGCGCGCTGGACGCTCACAGCGGACGGGGTGGGGACTCTCGCGCGGTACGACCAGGTCGTCGACGTCCGCAAGCCGCTGCTGCGGCGGCTCGCCGTGCCGTGCCGGCCCGCCTTCCGGGCCAATCACCGGCTGATGATGCGCACGGGAGCGCGCGGACTGGCCAGGCACCTCAGAACGGTTTGAAGGAAGCGTGCCGGGACCTGTATTGTTCAGTGCGTTCCCGGGCGATTAGCTCAGTGGGAGAGCGCTTCGTTCACACCGAAGAGGTCACTGGTTCGAACCCAGTATCGCCCACCGGAAACAGCCGGTCCGTCGCAGACGGACCGGTTTTTTCATGCCCTGCGCAGGCGTCCCGCCCAGGTGCTCAGGCCGCCGCCGGCAGGTCCGGGCGCAGCGGCCAGGCCGGGTCGACCGCCTCCTCCACACCGCTGCGCGCGAACCACGCCTGGAGCCCCCGGGCCTGCGCCGCGTGCCACACCGCCTGAAGCGTGTGCAGCTCACCGGGGCCGAGGCGCTCCAGCCGCGACGCGAAACGGCGGCCCACCGCCCGGGTGACCTCCAGCGCCGCCACGGCGTCGGCCGCCGCGTCGTGCGCGCCCTCCAGGGCGACCCCGTAGTGCGCGCACAAGTCGGTCAGGGTGCGGCGGCCCTTGCGGTAGCGGTCCAGGTGCTTGTCCAGGACCCTCGGGTCGAGCACGTACAGCGGCGCCGACTCGAACCAGCGGCTCAGGGCCGAGGCGCGATGCCGACGCAACTCCCGGTCGAACAAGGTCAGATCGAACGGCGCGTTCATCACCACGACCGGGCGGCCGACGTGCGCCTGCTCGGCGAGCGCCTCCGCTATCTCGAACATCACCGGCGCCGGCCACCGGCCGTTGCGCTGGAGGTGTTCCTCCGTCAGCCCGTGCACCGCCGTCGCCTCGGCGGGCACCGGCACGCCCGGGTTCACCAGCCAGCGGCTGACCCGCGGCCGGACGCCCGGGGCGTCCTGGACGACGACGGCGGCCGACACGATGCGGTCGGTCTCGACGTCCACGCCCGTCGTCTCCGTGTCGAAAGCGGCCAAAGGCCCCTCGTACCAGCACGTCATACCCACACAACCCCTCGTTCACCTTCGGCAGTTGACGCACCGTCCACCGCCCGATTCGGTGATACCCGGGCTGTTTGCGCCGTACGCCGGAAGGAGACAACAGGAGTACGGGTCCGCGCAGTTCAGCGGCCCGCAGCGGGGACTCACTTGTTCTGGAAGGCTGTTGGCCATGGCCATAGCGCAGCCCGAACGGGGCGGGCTGCTGCCCGAGCGCACGGCTCCCTCTCGCGGCACTCTCGCCACCACCGCCTGCATGGAGACACTCCAGGTCGGCTATCTGCACGCCGTCGCGGCGGCCGCCGGCTGCTCGCTCTCCCAGCCGTTCCCCGACAACGGCATCGACTGGCACGTCAGCCACAGCGCCCCCGGGCACACGGTCGACGACGAGGTCACCATCAAGGTGCAGCTCAAGGCCACGTACCAGGTGCCGCCCAACCCGCCGGGCCGCACCTTCGCCTTCACGCTCGACAACGACCACCTGGCCAAGCTCGCCCGCACACCGGTGTCCGTGCACAAGATCCTGGTGGTCATGCTGGTGCCGCGCGCCCAGGACGACTGGCTGCGCGCCGGCCACGACCGGCTCGACCTCAGGCACTGCTGCTACTGGACCAACCTCGCCGGCCAGCCGATCACCGGCCGCCGCCGCACCACCGTGCGGATACCGACTTCACGCATCTTCGACGACCGGGCGCTGTGCGAGATCATGACGCGGGTCGGGACGGGAGGGAAACCGTGACGCACCGCCCGACCGAGGAGCCACTGAGGCCCGTGCGGCCCCACCCCGTCGACACCACCTGGACCGGCGCTCCGCCCGAGCCCGTGGACGTCGACCCGGCCGTGCTCAGCGCCCTGCTCCGCCGGCACGGCTGGCAGCGGCGCGGCGGCGCCCCGGGCCGCTACGGCCGCTGGACCCCGCCCGGCCCCGGCGGCACCGGCACCAGCCTCCTCGTGCCCGAGAGCCGCGCCTTCCCCGACAGCGACGACCTGCTCGGCGAGGCCCTGCTCGCCCTGTCCCGCAGCGGCTCGCCCTCCGCCCGCGAGGTCCTCGTCTCCCTCGCCGTCCCCAGCGACGAGATCCGCTGGTGGCACGACGTCCCCGCCGGGCCCGCCGGTGCGGCGCCCTGGACCGTCGAGGACCGGCTGCGCACCGCCGCCCGCCGGATGCTGCTCGCGGCGGCCCTCGCCACCCGCGCCCGGGCCGGCTACCACGGCGCCCGGCACCGGCGCTCCGCCGCCGCGTCCCTGGACAGCGTCCTCGTCGGCTCCGCGACGGACGGCCGGCTCACCGCCTTCGTGCCCGTCGACGGCGGCCGCCCCCTCGCCGTCCGCCTCCACCAGGCCCTCCACGCCGCCCGTGAGGCCATCGACTACCAGCGTGCCGCCGGCGGCATGGACGCCTTCGACGCCGCGGTCGAGGCGGGGGTGAGCCACGAGCTCACCGAGGCCCTCGTCGCCCTGGTCCGGGGCACGGAGGGCGCCCGCATCGCCGTCGAGTGGGCCCCGGCCGCCGGTGTGCCCGAGGGTTGCGCGCCCTCCGCCGAGCCCGTGGAGTTCTCACCCGGCGACCTGCCCGTGCTGCGCGAGGCGGGCGCCCGCTACCTGCGCGAGGAACCCTCCGTACCGGTGCGGATCACGGGAGCGGTGGTACGGATGCGCAGGCCGGGGCCGCGCGGCGAGGGCACGGTACGGCTGCGGGTGCTGGCCGGGGCCGACGTACCGAACGTCCGGATCACCCTCGACGAGGAGGCCTACCGGATCGCCGGCCACGCCCACCTCGTCGGACTGCCGGTGCGGCTCCAGGGGCGGCTGGAGAGCCGGGGCGGATTCCGGCGCATCACCGGCGCCCACGGTGTCGTACCGGTGCAGGTCGACGACGCCGAGCGGGACCGCCTGATGAAGGCGCTCCAGGAGAACGCCGGGATGGCGGCCTTCTTCGAGGAGGCCTGCGGAGGGGACTGCGGGGACTGATTTCGCGGTGGGCGGTCCGGGGTCGGTACGATCCATACTCGTGCGCGCGCTCCGGTATGGCGCCGCGACCCACCTTCAGTCAGGAGAGACCGGTGTCAGACGTCCGTGTGATCATCCAACGCGATTCCGAGCGGGAAGAACGCGTGGTGACGACGGGCACTACGGCCGCCGAGCTCTTCGCCGGCGAGCGCTCGATCATCGCCGCGCGCGTGGGCGGCGAGCTCAGGGACCTGTCGTACGCCCTGTCCGACGGCGACGAGGTCGAGGGCGTCGAGATCTCCTCCGAGGACGGCCTGAACATCCTGCGCCACTCCACCGCGCACGTCATGGCACAGGCCGTGCAGGAGCTCTTCCCCGAGGCCAAGCTCGGCATCGGCCCGCCCGTCAAGGACGGCTTCTACTACGACTTCGACGTCGAGAAGCCGTTCACGCCCGAGGATCTCAAGGCCATCGAGAAGAAGATGCAGGAGATCCAGAAGCGGGGGCAGAAGTTCGCCCGCCGCGTGGTCACCGACGAGGCCGCCCGCGAGGAGCTGGCCGACGAGCCCTACAAGCTGGAGCTGATCGGCCTCAAGGGTTCCGCCTCCTCCGACGACGGCGCGGACGTCGAGGTCGGCGCCGGCGAGCTGACGATCTACGACAACCTGGACGCCAAGACCGGCGAGCTCTGCTGGAAGGACCTCTGCCGCGGTCCCCACCTGCCGTCGACCCGCGCCATCCCGGCGTTCAAGCTGATGCGCAACGCGGCCGCCTACTGGCGCGGCAGCGAGAAGAACCCCATGCTCCAGCGCATCTACGGCACCGCCTGGCCGACCAAGGACGAGCTGAAGGCGCACCTGGAGTTCCTCGCCGAGGCCGAGAAGCGCGACCACCGCAAGCTCGGCAGCGAGCTCGACCTGTTCTCCATCCCGGAGCAGATCGGCTCCGGCCTCGCCGTCTTCCACCCCAAGGGCGGCATCATCCGCCGGGTCATGGAGGACTACTCGCGGCGCCGCCACGAGGAGGAGGGCTACGAGTTCGTCTACACCCCGCACGCGACGAAGGGGAAGCTCTTCGAGACCTCGGGCCACCTGGACTGGTACGCCGACGGCATGTACCCGCCCATGCAGCTCGACGAGGGCGTGGACTACTACCTCAAGCCCATGAACTGCCCGATGCACAACCTGATCTTCGACGCGCGCGGCCGCTCCTACCGTGAACTGCCGCTGCGCCTCTTCGAGTTCGGGACCGTGTACCGGTACGAGAAGTCGGGCGTCGTGCACGGCCTGACCCGGGCCCGCGGCTTCACCCAGGACGACGCGCACATCTACTGCACCCGCGAGCAGATGTCGGAGGAGCTCGACAAGACGCTCACCTTCGTCCTCGGCCTGCTGCGCGACTACGGCCTGACCGACTTCTACCTGGAGCTGTCCACCAAGGACCCGGAGAAGTTCGTCGGCTCGGACGAGGCCTGGGAGGAGGCCACGGAGACCCTGCGCCAGGTGGCGGAGAAGCAGGGCCTGCCCCTCGTCCCCGACCCGGGCGGCGCCGCCTTCTACGGCCCGAAGATCTCCGTCCAGACCAAGGACGCCATCGGCCGCACCTGGCAGATGTCGACCATCCAGCTCGACTTCAACCTGCCGGAGCGCTTCGACCTGGAGTACACCGGCCCGGACGGCGCCAAGCAGCGCCCGGTCATGATCCACCGCGCGCTGTTCGGCTCGATCGAGCGCTTCTTCGCGGTGCTCCTGGAGCACTACGCGGGTGCCTTCCCGGCGTGGCTGGCCCCGGTCCAGGCGGTCGGCATCCCGATCGGCGACGCGCACGTCGAGTACCTGGAGAAGTTCGCGGCGGCGGCCAGGAAGAAGGGCCTGCGCGTCGAGGTCGACTCCTCCTCGGACCGGATGCAGAAGAAGATCCGCAACGCCCAGAAGCAGAAGGTGCCCTTCATGGTCATCGCGGGCGACGAGGACATGTCCCACGGGTCCGTGTCCTTCCGCTACCGCGACGGCTCCCAGGAGAACGGCATCCCGTTCGACGAGGCCATCGCGAAGATCGTGAAGGTCGTCGAGGAGCGGGCGCAGGTCTGACCGCACGGCGTCACCGCGGCCTGACCGCACGGCGTACGGGCCCCTGGGAGAACCCGGGGGCCTTTGCCGTACCCCCAGCTCCACGCCATATGCTGCACTGCATGACGAGTGAGCCGGAGCAGCAGCTGGGAGTAGGGACGCAGGACGCGTTCCAGCGTCTGTGGACGCCCCATCGGATGGCCTACATCCAGGGTGAGAACAAGCCGAGCGGCCCGGGCGCCGGCGACGGCTGCCCCTTCTGCTCCATCCCGGCCAAGTCCGACGAGGACGGGCTGGTCGTCAGGCGCGGCGAGCAGGTCTACGCGGTGCTCAATCTGTACCCGTACAACGGCGGGCACCTGATGACCGTGCCCTACCGGCACGTCGCCGACTACACCGACCTCACGGCGGGGGAGACCGCCGAGCTCGGCGAGCTCACCAAGCAGGCGATGACGGCCCTGCGCACGGCCTCCGGCGCCCACGGCTTCAACATCGGCATGAACCAGGGCTCGGTCGCCGGCGCGGGCATCGCGGCGCACCTGCACCAGCACATCGTGCCGAGGTGGGGTGGCGACACGAACTTCATGCCGGTGGTGGGACATACGCGGGTGCTGCCGCAGCTGCTGGCGGACACGAGGAAGATGCTGGCGGAGGCCTGGCCGACCGGTTGAGCCCGGCGGGGTCGGGCTTTTCAGCCCGTCCGGCGTGTGAGGACGAGGCCGTTCAGGCCGATGGGGGTCCGGGGGCGCAGCCCCCAGGGACAGCAGCACTCACCGGCCCGCAGCTGAACGGCTCGACCGCCGGAGGCCTACGCGTCGTACACATCCGCCTTCTTCGGTGAAGCCTCCTGCACCGCCCCGCTGAGCGCAGCCGACCTGGACCCGAACTTCTCCACGTCCACCCCGTTCTCCCGCAGTACCTTCAGCGCCGCCGCATGCACCACACGCAGCACAGGCGTAGCCGCCCGCAGCGCGTCGTCCGCCATGAACCGATGCCGCCACGGCTGGTCCGCCCACGCGTGCCGCAGACCGAACGGCTCCGGAAGCGTCAGGCTGCCGCCGAGCCAGTTCAGCAGCGGCGGGTACCAGGTCAGCGGGGCGCGTGCGGCCAGCCGCACCACCTCGTCGGCGTCGATCAGGGGCATCTTCACGGTGCGGGTCTCCCAGAAGCGGAGGGCCTTCTGGACCGTCTTCTCCTTGGCCGCGGGCTTCTCGTTGAACAGCGGGTTGATCGGTCCCAGGGCGTGACCGGTGACCTCGATGCGCAGGGTGTCGTGCAGCACCGTCACCGTGATCAGCATCGTGATGACCAGGTGACCGTCCCAGAGGGTCCACTGCACGCCGAGATAATGCCGGTCGCCGCTGCCGAACTGCTGCTTGTTGCAGATGTCCTGTATGGCGTGCGTCCGGACCGTGTACGCGTCGACGTCCGCGCCGCTCGGCCGGGACACCTCCGTCGCCTTCTCGCCGATCGGTGTGACGACCCAGTGCGTGATGGACGGCTTGGTGAAGCCGCCGGTGTTGATGGACGTGCGCTCCAGCATGCCCAGGCCGCCCTGGATCGCGACGATGACGTCCCAGCTGCGGAAGGGGTGGAAGTCCTTGCCCGGCTCGGCGGACACCAGCTCCTCGGCCAGCTGCCAGCTGCCCCACCGCGTGCCCATGCCGAGTATGCCCTTGGGCCCGGCGTAGAAGACCGAGTTGGACCGCTGCTCGGCGCTCAGGCGCGCCAGCTCCTTGCGGACCTGCTCGGCCGCGTCGCCGGGGTTGCCCGGGACGGCCTCGGGGATCTTGGCGCCCACGCCGCCGCCCGACAGCATGCTCGACCAGCGCTCCCGCAGGTCGAGCGCCGTCCGCTCGCAGACATGCTTGGCCCAGAACCAGCCGACGACCGGCATGATGATSGCCGCGCGCGCGTACAAGCCCCAGAAGCCCGTGAACGGCATGCGGATCAGGAACAGCACGGCGAGCGCGCCCACCGCGACCAGCAGGGTCGTGGCGAGGGCGCCGGCGCGCTTGTCCTCGCGCTTGGCCATGGTGGTGCGCAGCGTGAACACCAGCAGCCACACGAAAAAGCCCGGCAGGAAGAGCACTCCGCAGATCACCGTGATCGCCGAGAGCCGGTTGTCGCGGTCGCGGCGGATGCGGTGGGCCGCCAGACAGTGCTCCACGACGACCTGGGGCTCGATGCCGAAGGACTGGATGACCGGCTTGCGCCCGGCGCCGAGCATGCGGTCGATGACGGCGCGGGAGAAGGCCTCACCGAAGTTGGGGCGGAAGATCTTCGCCCAGGAGCGCGGTGGGGTCACCTTCGACTGGTGCCACTCGTTGTCGGCGTTCAGGATCTTGGTGACCTCGTCGTCCCGGTACGCCGCCGCGGCCAGCGCGTAGGTCGCCGCCGTCTGGCCGGCCGATCCCGCCAGAGGCACCTGTGCCCCCGGGCTGAAGTCAAATCCGTCCGTCACTGCCGCCCCCATCGCTGCCGCTTCCGCATCAAGCGGCCTTCCCGACTTCCGCGCTTCGCACACCTGTTGATCAGGTCATCAGCGTATCCGCAGGCACCGACATCCGGAGGCGGGCGGTCCTCGGAACCGCCCGCCTGTGCGGAGGAAGCCCTCACCAGGGCCACTTGGCCCCCTCGGGCCCCAACTAGGAGGCTTTGCGCTCCTCTTCCCGGACCCGGTCCGCGACCTGCTGCGGCATCGGCTCGTGCCGTACGTACCGGCGGCTGAAGCGTGCCGTGCCGTGCGACATCGACCGCAGGTCGATCGCGTAGCGACCGATCTCGATCTCGGGCACCTCGGCCCGGATCAGGGTGCGCCCGCCGGGTGTCTGCTCGGTGCCGAGCACCCGGCCGCGCCGCCCCGACAGGTCGCTCATCACGGTGCCCACGAACTCGTCGCCGACCAGCACCGACACCTCGTCCACCGGCTCCAGCAGATGGATCCTCGCGTCGGTCGCGGCCTCCCGCAGCGCGAGCGCGCCGGCCGTCTGGAACGCGGCGTCGGAGGAGTCCACCGAGTGCGCCTTGCCGTCCAGGAGGGTCACGCGTACGTCGATGAGCGGATACCCGGCGGCGACCCCCTTGGCGGCCTGGGCTCGTACGCCCTTCTCCACCGACGGGATGAACTGCCGGGGCACCGCGCCGCCGACCACCTTGTCCACGAACTCGATGCCCGAGCCACCCGGCAGCGGCTCCACCTCGATCTCGCAGATGGCGAACTGCCCGTGCCCACCGGACTGTTTGACGTGCCGGCCGCGCCCGGCCGCCTTGGTCGCGAAGGTCTCGCGCAGCGACACCTTGTGCGGTACGACGTCGACCTGGACGCCGTAGCGGCTGCGCAGCCGCTCCAGGGCGACGTCCGCGTGCGCCTCGCCCAGGCACCACAGGACCACCTGGTGGGTGTCCTGGTTCTGTTCGAGCCGCATCGTCGGATCCTCGGCGACCAGCCGGGCCAGGCCCTGCGAGAGCTTGTCCTCGTCCGGCTTGCTGTGCGCCTGGATGGCCAGCGGCAGCAGCGGGTCGGGCATCTGCCACGGCTCCATGAGCAGCGGGTCGTCCTTGGCGGACAGGGTGTCCCCGGTCTCGGCGCGGCTGAGCTTGGCCACGCACGCCAGGTCGCCCGCGATGACGTGCGACACCGGGCGCTGCTGTTTGCCGAACGGCGTGGACAGGGCGCCGATCCGCTCGTCGACGTCGTGGTCCTCGTGCCCGCGGTCGGCCAGGCCGTGCCCGGAGACGTGGACCGTCTGGTCGGCGCGCAGGGTGCCGGAGAACACGCGGATCAGCGACAGCCGGCCGACGTACGGGTCGGAGGAGGTCTTCACGACCTCCGCGACCAGTGGGGCGTCCGGATCACAGGGCTTGAGCTCGCGCGGGTTGCCGTCGATCGTCGTCACCCGCAGCGTCTCGTGCTCCAGCGGCGTGGGGAAACCCCGGGTGATCAGCTCCAGCAGCTCCACCGTGCCGAGTCCCTGCCGGGAGCCCTCGGCCGCGGGGGCGGCGGCCAGGACGGGGAAGAAGACCCCGCGGGCGACGGCCCGCTCCAGGTCCTCGATCAGCGTCTTGACGTCGACCGGTTCCCCGCCGAGGTAGCGGTCCATGAGGGTCTCGTCCTCGCTCTCCGAGATGATCCCCTCGATCAGCCGGTTGCGGGCCTCCTCGATCAGCGGCAGCTGGTCCTCGCCCGGCTCCGACTCCTTGCGCTCACCGGTCGAGTAGTCGAACAGCTTCTGCGACAGCAGCCCGATCAGGCCGGTCACGGGCGCGTGCCCGTCCGGCGCCTCGGGGCCGCGCAGCGGCAGGTAGAGCGGCAGGACCGCATCGGGGTCGTCCGCGCCGAAGGCCTCCGCGCAGATCCGCGTCATCTCCTCGAAGTCGGCGCGCGCCGCCTCCAGGTGAGTGACGACGATGGCCCGCGGCATGCCCACGGCCGCGCACTCCTCCCACACCATGCGGGTCGAGCCGTCCACACCGTCCGAGGCCGAGACGACGAAGAGGGCCGCGTCCGCCGCTCGCAGACCGGCCCTGAGCTCACCGACGAAGTCGGCGTATCCGGGGGTGTCGAGGAGGTTGACCTTGATGCCGTCCCACTCGACGGGCACCAGGGAGAGCTGCACCGAGCGCTGCTGCCGGTGCTCGATCTCGTCGTAGTCGGAGACGGTGCCGCCGTCCTCCACGCGGCCCGCCCGGTTCACTGCCCCCGCCGTGAGCGCGAGGGTTTCCACCAACGTGGTCTTGCCCGATCCGGAGTGGCCGACCAGCACCACATTCCGTACGGACTGGGGGTGGTCGGCCGCCTGTGCCCTGCCGGCGGCCCCAGGGTGTGTCTGTGCCTTGTCGCCCATGATCCTGCCTCCCGTGCACGGTGAGGTCACTGTGGGCGCGGGACACGCGGGATCCGCGTGCGGTGCGGCTCCGGCGACGCCCGCGGTTATTCGACCTTCCCACTCCCGTCACGGTGCGTCCATACGAAGGACGTGATCGCGCCCCGCCCCGCGCACCGGTGCGCCGTGACACGGGCCCCGGGTCCCGCCCGTCACCCGCACGCGCGCGTGGCTACGATGGGCCAGCCGGTGGCCAGCAGGGGCCAGACGGCGACACCGACCCTCGGGAAGGCCATGCTGAACAAGTACGCGCGTGCATTCTTCACGCGTGTTCTCACACCGTTCGCCGCGTTTCTGATCCGGCGGGGCGTCAGCCCCGACACCGTCACGCTCATCGGCACGGCCGGTGTGGTCGCGGGCGCGCTGGTCTTCTACCCCATGGGCGAGTTCTTCTGGGGCACGGTCGTGATCACGCTGTTCGTGTTCTCCGACCTGGTCGACGGCAACATGGCCCGGCAGCTCGGCCGCTCCAGCCGCTGGGGCGCCTTCCTGGACTCCACGCTGGACCGGGTCGCCGACGGGGCGATCTTCGGCGGCTTCATCCTCTGGTACGCCGGCGGGGGCGACGACCTCGTCCTGTGCGCCGTCTCGATCTTCTGCCTGGCGAGCGGCCAGGTGGTGTCGTACACCAAGGCCCGGGGCGAGTCGATCGGCCTGCCGGTCGCCGTCAACGGGCTGGTCGAGCGGGCCGAGCGGCTGGTGATCTCCCTGGTCGCGGCCGGTCTCGCGGGCCTGCACGCGTTCGGTGTCCCGGGCATCCAGTACCTGCTGCCGGTCGCCCTGTGGATCGTCGCCGTGGGCAGCCTCGTCACGCTCATCCAGCGGGTCGTCACGGTCCGCCGCGAGTCCGCGGAGGCCGAGGCCGCGAGTGCGGCTGCCGCGCAGGACGACAATGAGGGCGAGCAGGAGAACGCCTCACACGGGAGCGAGGCATCCACGTGAGCGCACAGGACCGGCTGACGGACGCGCTGTACGGCCTCGGCTGGAGCACGGTCAAGAAGCTCCCCGAGCCGGTTGCCGTACGGCTCGGGCAGACCATCGCCGACCTCGCCTGGAAGCAGCGCGGCAAGGGCGTACAGCGGCTGGAGAGCAACTACGCGCGCGTGGTGCCCGGTGCGAGCCCCGAGCGCCTCGCCGAGCTCTCGCGCGCGGGCATGCGGTCGTACCTGCGCTACTGGATGGAGTCCTTCCGCCTCCCCGCCTGGAGCAGGGAGCGCATCGAGAGCGGCTTCGTCGCCAAGGACCTGCACTACCTGACCGAGGGCCTGGCCGCCGGCAAGGGCGTCATCCTCGCCCTGCCCCACCTGGCCAACTGGGACCTCGCCGGCGCCTGGGTCACCACCAAGCTGGGCATCCCGTTCACGACGGTCGCCGAGCGCCTGAAGCCGGAGACGCTGTACGACCGGTTCGTCGCCTACCGCGAGGGCCTCGGCATGGAGGTCCTGCCGCACAGCGGCGGCACCGCCTTCGGCACCCTGGCCCGGCGGCTGCGCGACGGCGGCCTGGTCTGCCTGGTCGCCGACCGCGACCTGTCCGCCTCCGGCGTCGAGGTCGGCTTCTTCGGCGACACGGCCCGCATGCCGGCCGGACCCGCCCTGCTCGCCCAGCAGACCGGCGCCCTGCTGTTGCCCGTCACGCTCTGGTACGACGACTCGCCCATGATGCGGGGCCGTGTCCACCCGCCCGTCGACGTCCCCGAGTCAGGCACGCGCGCCGAGAAGACGTCTGTCATGACACAGGCGCTGGCCGACGCCTTCGCCACGGGGATCGCCGACCACCCGGAGGACTGGCACATGCTGCAGCGCTTGTGGCTCGCGGACCTCGACCCCGCGAAGGGGCGCCCGTGAAGATCGGCATCGTCTGCCCCTACTCCTGGGACGTACCGGGCGGCGTCCAGTTCCACATCCGGGACCTGGCCGAGTACTTCATCCGCCTCGGCCACGAGGTGTCCGTCCTCGCCCCGGCCGACGACGACACGCCGCTCCCGCCGTACGTCGTCTCGGCCGGGCGCGCGGTGCCGGTCCCGTACAACGGCTCGGTGGCCCGGCTGAACTTCGGCTTCCTGAGCGCCGCCCGGGTGCGCCGCTGGCTGCACGACGGCGCGTTCGACGTCATCCACATCCACGAGCCGACCTCGCCCTCGCTGGGCCTGCTGACCTGCTGGGCGGCCCAGGGACCGATCGTCGCCACGTTCCACACGTCCAACCCGCGCTCCCGGGCCATGATCGCCGCGTACTCCATCCTCCAGGCCGCTCTGGAGAAGATCAGCGCGCGGATCGCGGTGAGCGAGTACGCGCGCCGCACGCTGGTGGAGCACCTCGGCGGGGACGCGGTGGTGATCCCGAACGGCGTCGACGTCGACTTCTTCGCCAAGGCCGAGCCCAAGGCCGAGTGGCAGGGCGACACGATCGGCTTCATAGGGCGCATCGACGAGCCCCGCAAGGGCCTGCCGGTGCTGATGAAGGCCCTGCCGAAGATCCTCGCCGCCCGTCCGCAGACCCGGCTGCTGGTCGCCGGGCGCGGTGACGAGAAGGAGGCGGTGGAGTCACTGCCCGCCGCGCTGCGCTCCCGCGTCGAGTTCCTCGGCATGGTCAGCGACGAGGACAAGGCCCGCTTCCTGCGCAGCGTCGACCTGTACGTCGCGCCCAACACCGGCGGCGAGAGCTTCGGGATCATCCTGGTCGAGGCCATGTCCGCGGGAGCCCCCGTCCTCGCCTCCGACCTGGACGCCTTCGCCCAGGTCCTGGACCGGGGAGAGGCCGGCGAACTGTTCCCCAACGAGGACGCCGACGCCCTGGCCGACGCTGCCGTACGCCTGCTGGACGACCCGGCCCGSCGCACGGAACTGCGCGAGCGGGGCAGCGCCCACGTGCGGCGCTTCGACTGGTCGACCGTCGGCGCGGACATCCTGTCCGTCTACGAGACGGTGACGGCCGGAGCGGCGGCGGTCGCGGAGGACGAGCGGGTGACCGGGTTGTGGGCCAGGCTGGGGTTCGCCCGGGACTGACGTGATCCACCAGGGCCGGGCAGGGCGGGGTGAACCGACGGCCCGGGCGGGCCGCTAGCCTTGCCGCCCGTGACCACCACTCTCATCTGGATCGCCGTGGCCCTGGTCGCGGTCGGGCTCTATCTGAGCTGGACCGCCGGCCGTCTCGACCGTCTCCACGCCCGCATCGACGCCGCCCGGGCCGCCCTGGACGCGCAGCTGCTGCGCCGGGCCTCGGTCGCACAGGAACTGGCGACGTCGGGAGTCCTGGATCCGGCCGCCTCGATCGTCCTCTACGAGGCCGCGCACGCCGCCCGTCAGGCGGAGGAGGAGCAGCGGGAGGTCGCCGAGAGCGATCTGAGCCAGGCCTTGCGGGCCGTCTTCGGGGAGATCCAGCAGGTGGAGGCGGTGCGGGAGGCGCCCGGAGGCGAGGAGGCCGCCGAGGAGCTCGCGCAGGCGGTGCGGCGCGTCCCCATGGCCCGCCGCTTCCACAACGACTCCGTACGCGCCGCCCGTGCCCTCCGCCGGCACCGCAAGGTCCGCTGGTTCCGCCTGGCGGGCCACGCCCCGTTCCCCATGGCCTTTGAAATGGACGACGAGCCTCCGGCGGCCCTCGCCGACCGGGCCGCCTGAGCCCCCGTTCACGCACCGTTCCCCGGCCGTCCGCCGGAAAAGGATCCACAGCGTTCCCATTGGCCCTTGCTGTGGCCTGGTCCCCTCGCGTTTCCTCGGTGCTGCTGGATTCCCCTTTCCGTAGCGAGGTCACCCGTGTCCACCACGTCCCCCAACTCCCAGGCCCCCGCGACCGGCACCGCCCGTGTGAAGCGCGGCATGGCCGAGCAGCTCAAGGGCGGCGTCATCATGGACGTCGTCACGCCGGAGCAGGCGAAGATCGCCGAGGACGCGGGCGCCGTCGCCGTCATGGCCCTGGAGCGGGTCCCGGCCGACATCCGCAAGGACGGCGGCGTGGCCCGCATGTCCGACCCGGACATGATCGAGGGCATCATCGACGCCGTCTCGATCCCGGTCATGGCCAAGTCCCGCATCGGCCACTTCGTCGAGGCCCAGGTGCTGCAGTCCCTCGGCGTCGACTACATCGACGAGTCCGAGGTCCTCACCCCGGCCGACGAGGTCAACCACTCCGACAAGTGGGCCTTCACCACGCCGTTCGTCTGTGGCGCCACCAACCTGGGCGAGGCCCTGCGCCGCATCGCCGAGGGCGCCGCGATGATCCGCTCCAAGGGCGAGGCCGGCACCGGCAACGTCGTCGAGGCCGTCCGCCACCTGCGCCAGATCAAGAACGAGATCGCCAAGCTGCGCGGCTTCGACAACAACGAGCTGTACGCCGCCGCCAAGGAGCTGCGCGCCCCCTACGAGCTCGTCAAGGAGGTCTCCGAGCTCGGCAAGCTGCCGGTCGTGCTGTTCTCCGCCGGCGGTGTCGCCACCCCGGCCGACGCGGCCCTGATGCGCCAGCTCGGCGCCGAGGGCGTCTTCGTCGGCTCCGGCATCTTCAAGTCCGGCGACCCGGCCAAGCGCGCCGCCGCCATCGTGAAGGCCACCACCTTCTACGACGACCCGAAGATCATCGCCGACGCGTCCCGCAACCTCGGCGAGGCCATGGTCGGCATCAACTGCGACACGCTGCCCGAGACCGAGCGCTACGCCAACCGCGGCTGGTAACACCCATGAGTGAAGCACCTGTGATCGGCGTCCTGGCCCTCCAGGGCGACGTACGGGAGCACCTCGTCGCCCTGGCCGCGGCCGATGCCGTGGCCAGGCCGGTGCGGCGCCCCGAAGAACTCGCCGAGGTGGACGGCCTCGTCATCCCCGGCGGCGAGTCCACCACCATCTCCAAGCTGGCCGTCCTGTTCGGGGTGATGGAGCCGCTCCGCGCGCGCGTGCGCGCCGGCATGCCCGTCTACGGCACCTGCGCCGGCATGATCATGCTCGCCGACAAGATCCTCGACCCGCGCTCGGGCCAGGAGACCGTCGGCGGCATCGACATGATCGTGCGCCGCAACGCCTTCGGCCGGCAGAACGAGTCCTTCGAGGCGGCCGTCGACGTCCAGGGCGTCGCGGGCGACCCCGTGGAGGGCGTCTTCATCCGCGCCCCCTGGGTCGAGTCCGTCGGCGCCGGGGCCGAGGTGCTCGCCGAGCACGACGGCCACATCGTCGCCGTCCGTCAGGACAACGCTCTGGCCACGTCCTTCCACCCGGAACTGACCGGCGACCACCGCGTGCACGCCCTGTTCGTCGACATGGTGCGCGCCAACCGGACGGCCGAGTCCTTGTAGGATTCCTGCGTTCGTTGCTGAGATGGGTTACGCGAAGGAGACAGGCAGATGTCCGGCCACTCTAAATGGGCCACGACGAAGCACAAGAAGGCCGTCATCGATGCCAAGCGCGGCAAGCTCTTCGCGAAGCTGATCAAGAACATCGAGGTGGCGGCCCGGATGGGCGGCGCCGACCCCGAAGGCAACCCGACGCTCTACGACGCCATCCAGAAGGCCAAGAAGTCGTCGGTCCCCAACAAGAACATCGACTCCGCGGTCAAGCGCGGCGCGGGCCTGGAGGCCGGCGGCGCCGACTACGAGACGATCATGTACGAGGGCTACGGCCCGAACGGTGTCGCGGTGCTCATCGAGTGCCTCACCGACAACCGCAACCGCGCCGCCTCCGAGGTCCGCGTCGCCATGACCCGCAACGGCGGCTCCATGGCCGACCCGGGCTCGGTGTCGTACCTCTTCAACCGCAAGGGCGTGGTGATCGTCCCCAAGGGCGAGCTGACCGAGGACGACGTGCTGGGCGCCGTGCTCGACGCGGGCGCCGAGGAGGTCAACGACCTCGGCGAGACCTTCGAGGTCATCAGCGAGGCCACCGACCTGGTCGCGGTCCGCACCGCCCTCCAGGACGCCGGCATCGACTACGACTCCGCCGACGCCAACTTCGTCCCGACCATGCAGGTCGAGCTGGACGAGGAGGGCGCCAAGAAGATCTTCAAGCTGATCGACGCGCTCGAGGACAGCGACGACGTGCAGAACGTCTTCGCCAACTTCGACGTCAGCGACGAGGTCATGGAGAAGGTCGGCGCGTAACGCCGCCGCGGGCTCCGCAGAGACCAACGGGCCGACGGGACACACCCCGTCGGCCCGTCGCGTTGTCGGTGGCACCCGATAGCCTGCACAAACAGGTGAGCGAGAGGGAGGGCGCGTGCGCGTGCTGGGGGTGGACCCGGGACTGACCCGGTGCGGTGTGGGCGTGGTCGAGGGCGTCGCCGGACGGCCGCTCACGATGATCGGCGTCGGCGTCGTCCGCACGCCGGCCGACGCCGACCTCGGCCACCGCCTGGTCGCCATCGAGCAGGGCATCGAGGAGTGGCTGGACGAGCACCGGCCGGAATTCGTCGCCGTGGAGCGCGTCTTCAGCCAGCACAACGTCCGTACGGTGATGGGCACGGCCCAGGCCAGCGCCGTCGCCCTGCTGTGCGCCTCGCGCCGCGGCATCCCCGTGGCGCTGCACACGCCGAGCGAGGTCAAGGCCGCCGTCACCGGCAGCGGCCGGGCCGACAAGGCCCAGGTGGGCGCGATGGTCACCCGCCTGCTCCGGCTCAGCGCACCGCCCAAGCCCGCCGACGCGGCCGACGCCCTCGCCCTCGCCATCTGCCACATCTGGCGCGCCCCCGCGCAGAACCGGCTCCAGCGGGCCGTCGCCCTGCACACCGCCAAAGCACCGAAAGGCCGTACGGCATGATCGCCTTCGTCAGCGGCACAGTGGCCGCACTCGCTCCGGACGCCGCGGTCGTCGAGGTCGGCGGCGTCGGCATGGCCGTCCAGTGCACGCCGAACACGCTGTCCACGCTCCGCATGGGCCGGCCCGCCAAGCTGCACACGTCCCTCGTCGTTCGGGAGGACTCACTCACCCTGTACGGCTTCGCGGACGACGACGAGCGCCAGGTCTTCGAGCTGCTCCAGACGGCCAGCGGTGTCGGTCCCCGGCTGGCCCAGGCCATGCTCGCCGTCCACAGCCCGGACGCCCTGCGCCGGGCCGTCGCCACCGGCGACGAGAAGGCGCTCACCGCCGTCCCCGGCATCGGCAAGAAGGGCGCCCAGAAGCTGCTCCTGGAGCTGAAGGACCGGCTCGGCGCGCCGATCGGCGCACCCGCCGTCGGCGCGCCGGTCAGCAGCGGCTGGCGCGACCAGCTGCACGCGGCCCTGATCGGTCTCGGGTACGCCACCCGGGAGGCCGACGAGGCGGTGGCCGCAGTGGCTCCGCAGGCCGAGGCCGCCGAGGGCACGCCCCAGGTGGGCCAGTTGCTGAAGGCGGCCCTGCAGACCCTGAACCGCGCCCGATAGCCCGTACCGAGATTCCGAGGCACACTCCATGAACTGGGACGACACGACCGACGCCGAAGCCGCTGAGCGGCTTGTCGGTGCGTCCGCCGACCGTGAGGACCAGGCCGTCGAGGCCGCCCTGCGCCCCAAGGACCTGGGCGAGTTCATCGGCCAGGAGAAGGTCCGCGAGCAGCTCGACCTCGTCCTGCGCGCCGCACGCGCGCGGGGCGCCACCGCCGACCACGTGCTGCTCTCCGGCGCCCCCGGCCTCGGCAAGACCACCCTGTCGATGATCATCGCGGCCGAGATGGGCGCTCCCATCCGCATCACGTCGGGCCCCGCCATCCAGCACGCCGGCGACCTGGCGGCGATCCTCTCCTCCCTCCAGGAGGGCGAGGTCCTCTTCCTCGACGAGATCCACCGCATGTCCCGGCCCGCCGAGGAGATGCTGTACATGGCGATGGAGGACTTCCGCGTCGACGTCATCGTCGGCAAGGGCCCGGGCGCCACCGCCATCCCGCTGGAGCTGCCCCCCTTCACCCTGGTCGGCGCCACCACACGCGCGGGCCTGCTGCCGCCCCCGCTGCGCGACCGCTTCGGCTTCACCGCCCACATGGAGTTCTACGAACCGGCCGAACTGGAGCGGGTCATCCATCGCTCCGCGGACCTCCTGGAAGTCGAGATCGAGCCGGACGGCGCCGCCGAGATCGCCGGCCGTTCCCGCGGCACGCCCCGCATCGCCAACCGTCTGCTGCGCCGCGTCCGGGACTACGCGCAGGTCAAGGCCGACGGACTGATCACCAAGGACATCGCCGAGGCCGCCCTCGCCGTCTACGAGGTGGACGCCCGCGGCCTCGACCGCCTCGACCGGGCCGTGCTGGAAGCCCTGCTCAAGCTGTTCGGCGGCGGCCCCGTCGGCCTGTCCACGCTCGCCGTCGCGGTGGGGGAGGAGCGTGAGACCGTGGAAGAGGTCGCCGAGCCCTTCCTGGTACGGGAGGGCCTGCTGGCCCGCACCCCGCGCGGCCGGGTCGCCACCCCCGCCGCATGGGCGCATCT
>NZ_NGFN01000390.1 GCF_002148965.1 Streptomyces swartbergensis
CCGCCCGCCCAGACCGAGGCCGCCCCCGGCACCCCGGCCGAGCGGCTCATCGTCGGCTACAAGTCCGGTGCGACCGAGGCGAAGTCCGACAAGGCAGCCGCCGCCGACGCCGCGGCCAAGGCCGAGAAGACCGGCGAGGACATCGACTTCCAGCGCCGCCTCGGCACCGGCGCCGCCCTCGTCGACCTGGGCACGAACCCCGCCCGGGCGGACGTCGCCGACGTCGTCGCCCAGTACCAGGCCGACCCGCAGGTCGCCTACGTCGTGCCCGACCGCCTGAACAAGCCGACGGCCACCCCGAACGACACCGACTACGGCAAGCAGTGGGACCTGTTCGAGTCCACCGCGGGCATGAACGTCCCGGCCGCCTGGGACACCACCACCGGCACCGGCGTCACCGTCGCCGTCATCGACACCGGCTACGTCACCCACTCCGACCTGGCGGCGAACATCGTCGGCGGATACGACTTCATCTCCGACACCGCCGTCTCGGTCGACGGCAACGGCCGTGACAGCAACCCGGCCGACCCGGGCGACTGGTACAACGCGGGCGAGTGCGGCGCGGGCATCCCGGCCTCGAACTCCTCCTGGCACGGCACGCACGTGGCCGGCACCATCGCCGCCGCCACGAACAACGGCAAGGGCATCGCCGGCATCGCCCACGGCGCGAAGATCTCCCCGGTCCGCGTCCTCGGCAAGTGCGGCGGCTACGACTCCGACATCATCGACGCCATCACCTGGGCCTCCGGCGGCACCGTCTCCGGTGTCCCCGCCAACACCAACGTCGCCAAGGTCATCAACATGAGCCTCGGCGGGGGCGGCGCCTGCTCCAGCGCCACCCAGAGCGCCATCAACGGCGCCGTGAACCGCGGCACCTCGGTCGTCGTCGCGGCCGGCAACGAGAACACGAACGCCTCGTCCTCGTCCCCGGCCAACTGCAACAACGTCATCACGGTCGCCGCGACCAACCGCGCGGGCAGCCGGGCCTCGTACTCCAACTACGGCACGGTCGTCGACATCTCCGCCCCCGGCGGCGAGACCCGGACCTCCACCGCCAACGGCATCCTGTCCACGCTGAACTCCGGCACGAAGACGCCGTCGAGCGAGAACTACGCCTACTACCAGGGCACCAGCATGGCCACCCCGCACGTCGCGGGCCTCGCCGCCCTGATGAAGTCGGCCAACTCCGCCCTCACTCCGGCGCAGATCGAGTCGGCCATCAAGGCCAACGCCCGTCCGCTGCCCGGCACCTGCTCCGGCGGCTGCGGCGCCGGCCTCGCGGACGCCGCCAAGACGGTCCAGGCCGTCAAGGGCGGTACGTCCACCGGCACGACCTTCTCCAGCACCACCGCCGTCGCCATCCCGGACAACGGCGCGGCGATCGAGTCGCCGATCAGCGTCACCGGCCGCAGCGGCAACGCGCCGTCGGCCCTCCAGGTCGGCGTCGACATCACGCACACCTACCGCGGCGACCTCGTCATCGACCTGGTCGCGCCGGACGGTTCGGCGTACCGTCTGAAGTCCGCCGCCTCGGACTCCGCGGACAACGTGAACACCACCTACACGGTGAACGCCTCCGGTGAGAGCGCCAACGGCACCTGGAAGCTGCGCGTCCAGGACACCGCGGCGCAGGACACCGGCACGCTCAACGGCTGGAAGCTGACCTTCTGATCCTTCTGAATCTCCTGGTCCTCCTTCGACGAGGACGCTGAACGGGCAGCTCACGAGCGGGCGGGCCGGCCGGTGCGGATGGGGCACCGGCCGGCCCGCCTTTACGTGCGGCCGCACAACCCCCACAGTTAGATACCGAACGCGCTGTTTTCTTTCACCAGTTGCGATTGTTTTGCCGGATGTGCACCCGCACTCCGGCACACTGGTGTGGTGAACACCGTCTGAGGGTGAGTTATCGTGTACGCGGGGTAAAAACAAACGGCATGACCCGTTCATTTCGGTCCCGGGAGAGTTCAGTCGATGGCGAGGCAGTTGCGAGCCGAGCAGACCCGCTCGACGATCATCACGGCCGCCGCTGACCTGTTCGACCGTCGCGGCTACGAATCGACCAGTCTCAGCGACATCGTGGAGCACGCTCAGGTCACCAAGGGCGCCCTGTACTTCCACTTCGCGGCGAAGGAGGACCTCGCCCACGCGATCCTCGAACTCCAGTCGCACACCGCCCGCCGGCTTGCGGCGGAGACCGACCACCGCGGCCACACGTCCCTGGAGGCGCTGATGCGCCTCACCTTCGGCATCACCCGCATGTCCGTCGAGGACCCGGTCCTCAGGGCCGGCCTGCGGCTCGCCACCGGAGGGATCCGGCCCCGTCCGCCGCTGAGCCATCCGTTCACGGAGTGGCTGGACATCGTCACGGCCCGGCTCGTCGGCGCGGTCAAGGAGTCCGACGTCCACCCGGACATCGATATCGACGTCGTGGCCCACTCCCTGGTCTGTTTCTTCGTCGGCACCCGGGTCGTGGGCCGCTCCCGCGAGCCCGTCGCGCGCCAGCCCCGCCGGACGGCCGAGATGTGGAACATACTCATCCGCGGCCTGGTCCCGGTGACCCGCCGCGCCCGCTACCTGAGCCTGGCGGCCCGCCTGGAACGCGAACTGGCCCCGGTCTGACGGTCCCGGGCGGGACTGTGCGCCCCGGGTGAGCACGGGCCCGACCAGGCCGGCCGGGACATGGCGCCCGCGCGCTACGGTGAACCGCATGCCCGACACCCCATCCGCACCCGTGCTCCTCGGCGACCAGCCGGGCTCCTTCCCCCACAGCGTGCTCGCCGAGCGGCACCCGGCCATCATCCGGCAGGTGCGCGAGGCCTTCCCGTACGAACCCGGGCAGCACCGCGCGCTCGACGACCTGCTGGCGAACTGCACCAAGGGCGAGATCGAACCGCTCCCCGCCGACGCGCACGACCGCGACCTCTGGCAGACCTGGGGGCTGCGCGAGTACACCGGCCGGTCCTGGTTCGACGTGCCGTGGCTCTGGTCCGAGAGCTGGTTCTACCGCCGGCTGCTCCAGGCCGTCGGTTACTTCGGCCCCGGCCCCTGGCAGGGCATCGACCCGTTCCGCCCCTTCAAACTGGCCGAACTCGACTCCCGCGAGACCGACGAGGAACTCGCCGCGCTCGACGACCTCGCAAAGCTGCCCGCAGGCGAACAGGCACAGGCCCTGCTGCACGGCTCCCTCTGGGGCAACCGCGCCGACCTCGGCTTCCGGCTCTCCGCCGAGGGCGCACGGACCGCCGACGCCGCCCCCGGGCTGGTGGCCGACGACAGCGACCGGCTGTGGGCCCTGCTCGGCGCCTCCGGCACGGGCACCCTGTGCCTGGTCGCCGACAACGCGGGCCGCGAACTCGTCCCCGACCTGCTCCTCATCGCCCATCTCCTGGCCCACGGGCGCATCGGACGGGCCGTCCTGCACGTCAAGCCCTACCCGTACTACGTCTCCGACGCCACCACCGCCGACGTCGTCGACGCACTGCGCCGGCTGACCGGTGCCGGGGGAGCGGCCGCCGCGTACGGGCAGCGCCTGTGGTCCGCCCTGGCCGACGGCCGCCTGACCCTGCGCGCCCACCCCTTCTCCTGCGCCCCGCTGCCGTACGAGGAGATGCCCGCCGACCTGCGCGCCGACTTCGCCGCGGCCACGCTCACCGTCGTCAAGGGCGACCTCAACTACCGCCGCCTCGTGGGCGACCGGCTCTGGGCCCCGACCACGCCGTTCCCGGACGTCACCGCGTACTTCCCCGGCCCGGTCGCCGCCCTGCGCACCCTGAAGTCCGACGTGATCACCGGCCTCGACGCCCGCACCGAGGCCGAACTGGTCGCCGCGGAGGACCAGCGCTGGCGCACCAGCGGCACGCACGCGCTGATCCAGGTGAGCACCCCGGGGTAGCTCAGATCACCTTCACGTCCTGCCACACCAGCCGGTGGTCCGACGTCGGAACCGTCGCGCCGTCCCCCACCAGCCGGTACAGGGAGTCGCCGGGCGTCGGCCAGAACACGCCGTTCGCGCCCGGTACCAGCCCCCGGGACGGGATGACGTGGTCGACGCGCAGGTTGCCGGGCGCGGTGTCGCCGAAGTCGGCGGTGTCGTACGCCGGATCACCGAGGTGAGAAGCGTTCGCGCCACCCTGGAGCCGGGCCGCCTCCACCCCGCCCCTGCTCGCCGGCGGCTCGGTCGGCAGGTTGACCGCTGGGTGCTCCAGCAGCTGCCGTATGGCGTGGTCGTAGCTGTCGCCGTCGTACGGATCGGCGTTGAGGTCTCCCGCGATCACGAACCGTGCCCCGGGCCGCAGTCCGCCGCGCCGGCCCCGGTCGTCGTACAGGTACGCTCCGCGCCGCCGTCCGCCGATGTAGTCGGCCCACAGGCGTATCTCGTCGTGGTTGCGCCGGCCGTTGCGGTCCTCGGGGCCGTCGAAGGTGGGCGGGGTCGGGTGCGACACCAGGAAGTGCACGGTGTCCCGGCCGATCCGCACGGGCACGTCCCAGTGGCTCTTGGAGGACAGCCGCAGGATCGCCCGGGCCTCGTCGCTGTAGTAGCCCTCGGGCATGACGTTGCCCGGCATGTCCTTCCACAGGAAGTGCTGGAAGGTGCGCGCCGCGCGCGTGTCGATCGGGTACTTGGACAGCACGACCATGCCGTACTGGCCGGGGAACCAGCCGTACCCGTAGGCGTCCTGCCCGTAGGCGTCCGAACCGGGCGTGGTCACGGCCCCGTTCTTCCCGTCCAGGTCCACCCCCGTGGCGACGCCCGTGTTCACGGGACCGGTGAAGCGGTACGGATAGCGGACCGGGCGGGCGCCGCCCTGCCCCACCGCCAGGTAGTCGCGCAGGAACAGGCGGACCGCCGCGCCCTCGTCGTCGTGGTCGAACTCGTTGATCAGCAGCACGTCCGGGTCGACCCGCTGGATCGTCTCGGCGGCGTTGCGCGCCTGGGCGTCGTCCGGGGTGGACAGGTCCCGGAAGGGCGCCCCGCGCGGAGCGGTTCAGGGAGGCGTTGAACGTGGCGAACCGCACGGTGCGCCCGTGCCGTTCGGACGCCGAGGCGTGCGCGGCGGTCGCACCGGCCAGCGCCGCCCCCGCGAGCGAGGTGAGCGCGGCCCGGCGCGGCAGGGCTCGGGACTGCTTCATGGTGGACTCCGGTGAACGAGAGGGACAAGAGGGACGTGACTGCCAGGGTGCGGGCGTAAGTCTGCGCGCGTAGAGATGAACGCCACAAGGTCCGGCGATAACTCCCGCGTTCATGCCCGATTCACGCGATGGTGTGATCATGTCCGGCCCCGCGGATGCCGCTGCGAGGCGCCGGGTAGGGCCCCGCCATGACGCAGCCGTTCGAACTCCCGCACTTCTACATGCCGCATCCCGCGCGGCTGAACCCCCATCTCGACGAGGCCCGGGCCCATTCGACCGAGTGGGCGCGCGAGATGGGCATGCTGGAGGGATCAGGCGTCTGGGAACAGGCCGACCTCGACGCGCACGACTACGGCCTGCTCTGCGCCTACACCCACCCCGACTGCGACGGCCCCGCCCTCTCCCTCATCACCGACTGGTACGTGTGGGTCTTCTTCTTCGACGACCACTTCCTGGAGAAGTACAAGCGCAGCCAGGACCGCGTCGCCGGCAAGGCCCACCTGGACCGGCTGCCGCTGTTCATGCCGCTGGACCTCTCGACTCCCGTACCGGAGCCGGAGAACCCGGTCGAGGCGGGCCTCGCCGACCTGTGGGCGCGTACGGTGCCGAAGATGTCGCAGGACTGGCGCCGCCGCTTCGCCGTGGCGACCGAGCACCTGCTGAACGAGTCCCTGTGGGAGCTGTCCAACATTAACGAGGGGCGGATCGCCAACCCCGTCGAGTACATCGAGATGCGCCGCAAGGTGGGCGGCGCCCCCTGGTCGGCGGGCCTCGTGGAGTACGCGACCGCCGAAGTGCCCGCGTCCGTCGCGGAGTCCAGGCCGCTCAGGGTGCTGATGGAGACGTTCTCCGACGCCGTGCACCTGCGCAACGACCTGTTCTCCTACCAGCGGGAGGTCGAGGACGAGGGCGAGAACAGCAACGGCGTGCTCGTCCTGGAGACCTTCTTCGGCTGCACCACCCAGGAGGCCGCCGACACCGTCAACGACATCCTCACGTCCCGCCTCCAGCAGTTCGAGCACACGGCGTTCACCGAAGTGCCCGCGGTGGCCCTGGAGAACGGCCTCACGCCCGGCGAGGTCACGGCCGTGGCGGCGTACACCAAGGGACTCCAGGACTGGCAGTCCGGCGGTCACGAGTGGCATCTGCGTTCCAGCCGCTACATGAACGAGAACGCGCGCGGCAGCAGGCCCTGGCCGGGATGCAGCGGCATGGGCACCTCCGCCGCCGACGTCCGCGCCCTGCTCGCCGCGGCCGGAGCCGAGCGGCTGCGCTCCTACACGCACGTGCCGTACCAGAAAGTCGGGCCGTCACAGATCCCCGACATCCGCATGCCGTTCGCGCTCCAGCTCAGCCCGCACCTCGACCACGCCCGCCGGAACCTGCGCGACTGGGTGGACCGGATGGGCATCCTCGCCGAGGGCGTCTGGGACGAGGACAAGCTCCGGGCCTACGACCTCCCGCTCTGCTCGGCGGGCCTTGACCCGGACGCCACGCCCGAGGCCCTCGACCTCAGCGCGCAGTGGCTCGCCTGGGGCACCTACGGCGACGACTACTACCCGCTGGTCTACGGCCACCGCCGCGACCTGGCCGCCGCCCGGCTGACCACGGCACGCCTGTCCGACTGCATGCCGGTCGCCGGTGAGGCGCCGCCGGTCCCCGCCAACGCCATGGAGCGCGGCCTGCTCGACCTGTGGCTGCGCACCACCGCGGACATGACGCCCGAGTCGCGGCGCACCCTGAAGGACGCGATCAACGTCATGACCGAGAGCTGGGTGTGGGAACTGTCCAACCAACTCCAGAACCGCGTCCCCGACCCGGTCGACTACCTGGAGATGCGCCGCGCGACCTTCGGCTCCGACCTCACCCTGAGCCTGTGCCGGATGGGCCACGGCCCGGCCGTCCCGCCCGAGATCTACCGCAGCGGCCCGGTCCGCTCCCTGGAGAACGCCGCGATCGACTTCGCGTGCCTGACCAACGACGTCTTCTCGTACCAGAAGGAGATCGAGTACGAGGGCGAGATCCACAACGCGATCCTCGTCGTGCAGACCTTCTTCGGCTGCGACTACCCGACCGCCCTCGGCATCGTGCACGACCTGATGAGCCAGCGCATGCGGCAGTTCGAGCACGTGGTCGAGCACGAACTGCCCATCCTGTACGAGGACTTCCGGCTCACGGACGAGGGCCGCGCCGTCATGCGGGAGTACGTGTCGGACCTTCAGAACTGGATGGCGGGCATCCTCAACTGGCACCGCGAGGTGGACCGCTACAAGGCCGACTGGCTGGCCCGGCGCGCCCACGGCTTCCTCCCGGACCGGCCGCCCGCCCTGCCCGTGCCGGCTCTCGGCTGAGGCGGCGGCGCTTTCCGGCCAGATCCGCTCGGAACGGGGCATCGGGGAACCCCCGGCAGTGCGCCGGGGGTCTTCCTGAGGGACGGGAACAGGCAACGCACGACACGGGGGTTGGTACTGCTGCCGCTTGGCCGAGCGTAAGCGCGGGAACGGGAGTTCGCCTGTCGAATGTGTGACCTTTGCGGCTGAGGCTCGTTGGGTGCGATGGCTCTTCGA
>NZ_NGFN01000391.1 GCF_002148965.1 Streptomyces swartbergensis
CTCCCCCACCACCGTCCCGCGCAGATCCACGAGCACGGCCCTGACCTCGTCCCGGTCCAGGTGGACGCCCACCGCGTGCCCCGCCTCGGGCACCAGCCGCAGCACCGTGCGCGGCTTGCCCCCAGTCGACGCGCGGCGCCCCGCCTCCGCCGCGAGCCCGTCCTCCCGCAGCCGGGCCGTGATCTTGCTGACCGCCTGTGGGGTGAGGCCGGTCCGCTCGGCGAGTTCGAGCCGGCTGATGCCCTCGGACCCGGCCGTCCGCAGCAGGTCGAGCACCAGCGCGGCGTTGTGGCTGCGCAGGGCGAGCAGGTTCGCTCCGGCCCCTGGGCCGGCCATGCCGCCCACTCCGCCTACTCCGCCTACTCCGCCCGCTCCGCCCACTGCGCCCACTGCGCCCACTGCGCCCGTACGGTCGTTCGCCCTGTTCACGCCCCCCATTGTCCCCGGCGCTTGCACTTTGGCAACAGCGTTGCCAAAGTGGTGCCATGACTGGCACACCCCTCGGGACATCGGGTACACCCGGCACACCCGGCACTCCCGGCTCGCCCCTCCGCGTCGGCCTCGTCGGCTACGGCCTCGCCGGCTCCGTCTTCCACGCCCCGCTGATCGCCGCCACCGAGGGCCTCGCCCTCGACACGGTGGTCACCTCGAACCCCGAGCGGCAACAGCAGGCCCGCGCCGAGTTCCCGGACGTGCGCGTCGCCGCCGGCCCGGACGAGCTGTTCGAACGGGCCGGGGAGCTGGACCTGATCGTCGTGGCGTCCCCGAACAAGACGCACGTGCCGCTCGCGACGACCGCGCTCAAGGCGGGTCTGCCGGTCGTGGTCGACAAGCCCGTCGCGGGCACGGCGGCCGAGGCCCGCGAGCTGGCCGCCCTGGCCGAGGACCGCGGCCTGCTCCTCTCCGTCTTCCAGAACCGCCGCTGGGACAACGACTTCCTCACCCTGCGCAAGCTGCTGGCCGAGGGCGAGTTGGGCGACGTCTGGCGCTTCGAGTCCCGCTTCGAGCGCTGGCGTCCGAAGCCGAAGGGCGGCTGGCGGGAGTCCGGCGACCCCGCAGAGATCGGAGGTCTGCTGTACGACCTCGGCAGCCATGTCGTCGACCAGGCCCTGGTCCTCTTCGGCCCGGCGGCCGCCGTGTACGCGGAGTCGGACATCCGCCGCCCGGGCGCCGAGACGGACGACGACACGTTCATCGCCATCACGCACACCAGCGGCGTCCGCTCCCACCTCTACGTCTCCGCGACGACCGCCCAGCTCGGACCCCGCTTCCGCGTCCTGGGCTCCGCCGCCGGCTACGTCAAGTACGGCCTCGACCCCCAGGAGGCGGCCCTGCGCGAAGGTCACCGCCCCGGGCCCGGCTGGGGCGTGGAGCCCGAGGCGCTGTGGGGCCGCGTGGGCTCCGGCGAGTCCCCGGTCACGGGAGGCGGCCGCCCCGAACCCACCCTCCCGGGCGACTACCCCGCTTACTATGCGGCCGTGGCGAAGGCCCTGCTGGAGGGCGCCCCGAACCCGGTGACCGCACGGGAGGCCGCCGCCGCCCTGGACGTACTGGAAGCCGCCCGTCGTTCCGCCCGCGAGAAGGTGACGGTGACCCTGTGACACACAAGAGCGCGCACAACCCTTCGCACAGCCAGGAGCTGACCCCGAAGATCCACCCGGAGCTCACCCCGAGCCTGGAGGAGCTGGAGAGGGAGGAACGCCGCCTGGTGTTCCGCCAGTTCACCCACGACGACGCCTGGGCGCTCGGCTCGCTCCTCGTCGGCATGGCCCGGGAGCGGCAGGCCCCGGTCGCGATCGACATCCACCGCGCCGGCCAGCAGCTCTTCCACGCGGCGCTGCCCGGCTCCACGCCCGACAACGACGCCTGGATCGAGCGCAAGCGCCGGGTGGTCGAGCGCTACGGCTCCGCCTCCTACCTGGTGGGCGCCCGCTTCCGCGCCAAGGGCACGACGTTCGAGGAGTCCTCGCGCCTCGACCCCGACACCTACGCGGCACACGGCGGTTCCTTCCCGATCACCGTCGAGGGCGTCGGCGTGATCGGCGCGGTGACGGTGTCCGGGCTGCCGCAGCTCCAGGACCACCGGTTCGTGGTGGACGCGCTGGAGGAGTTCCTCGGCAAGGACCGCTAGCGCCCCGAAATCACCCGCACCGGCTCGGAATTACTGCCGGGTCCCTCCGGTTGGCACCTGCTGTACGCATGATCACATACGGCGCCCAACCGGAGGGATCCCCACCGATGACCACTGCTCTGAAGGAAACCGTCGGCCGGTACGGCATCTGGAGCGTAGGCCTGCGCTCGGAGGACCCGGACCGGCGCGGCGAGCTCGCGGAGGCCGCCGCCGAGTTGGAGGAGCTCGGCTACGGCGCCGTCTGGCTGGGCGGCAACAGCTCCGCCGCCAACGCCGCCCCGCTGATCGAGGCGACCTCGAAGCTCACCGTCGGCACCAGCATCCAGAGCATCTGGCAGCACGAGCCGGACGCCGCCGCCACGGCCTTCGGGGACCTGGAGTCGGCCCACCCCGGGCGTTTCCTGCTGGGCCTCGGAGTGAGCCACGCCAAGCGCGTGGAGCAGTACTCCCGCCCCTACTCGGCCCTCGTCGACCACCTCGACGGCCTGGACGCCGCCGGAGTTCCGGCGGACCGCCGCCTCCTGGCCGCCCTGGGCCCGAAGTCGCTCCGGCTGGCGCGCGACCGGGCGGCGGGCTCGATCCCGTACCTGGTCACCCCGGAGCACACCGCGCACGCCCGCGAGATCCTGGGCGAGGCCCCGCTGCTGGCCCCGGAGCTGGGCGTCATCCCGGAGACGGACCCGGCCCGTGCCCGCGCCCTGGCCCGCGAGTTCCTCGAGATCTACCTCCCGCTGCCGAACTACACCAACAACTTCCTCCGCCACGGCTTCACCGAGGACGACCTGGTGGACGGCGGCAGCGACCGCCTCGTCGACGCCCTGTTCGCCTGGGGCGACGAGACGGCCATCCGCACCAAGATCGACGCCTTCTACGACGCCGGAGCGGACCACCTCGCCCTCCAGGTCCTGGACGGCGAACCGCGCGACGCCCTCCCGAGGAAGGCCTGGCGCGACCTGGCAACTCTGCTGCTGGGCTGACCCTTCAGGGGCGCGGGGAACTGMGCGACGGCCACGTACGGCCCGCAGCCGGAAGCCGGCCGCAGTTTCCYCGGCTCACCCAGCGGAGCGCCTACGCGTCCTTGAACTCCTGCCGCTGCCGCCCGAGCCCCTCGATCTCCAGCTCCACGACATCCCCGGCCCGCAGGAACGGCTTCGGCTCGGGCGCCCCCAGCGCCACCCCCGCCGGCGTCCCCGTGTTGATCACATCCCCGGGGTACAGCGTCATGAACTGACTGAGATACCGCACGACCTCCCCCACCGGGAAGATCTGCTCGGCCGTCGTGCCGTCCTGCTTCAACTCCCCGTTGACCCACAGCCGCAGCGACAGCCGCTGCGGATCCGGCACCTCGTCCGCCGTCACCAGCCACGGCCCCAGTGGGTTGAACGTCTCGCAGTTCTTCCCCTTGTCCCAGGTCCCGCCCCGCTCGATCTGGAACTCCCGCTCGGACACGTCGTGCGCCACCGCGTATCCGGCGACATGCGCGAGCCCCTCCTCCGCGGACCCCAGGTACCGGGCCGTACGCCCGATGACGACGGCCAGCTCGACCTCCCAGTCGGTCTTGCGGGACGCGCGCGGCACGAGCACCGTGTCGTTCGGCCCGATCACCGTGTCCGGCGCCTTCATGAAGACGACCGGCTCGGCGGGCGGCTCGGCACCCGTCTCGCGCGCGTGGTCGTGGTAGTTCAGCCCGATGCAGACGATCTTGCCGATCCGTCCCAGCGGCGGCCCGATCCGCAGCCCGGTGGCGTCCAGGACGGGCAGCTCACCGGCGTCGGCGGCGGCACGGACCCGACCGAGCGCCGCGTCGTCCGCGAGCAGCGCCCCGTCGATGTCCGGCACGACGCCCGACAGGTCCCGCAGGGTCCCGTCGGCGTCGAGCAGTGCGGGCCGCTCGGTCCCCGCCGTACCGACTCGCAGCAGCTTCATGATCACGTCTCCCTCGATCGCGGGTGCCCGCCCGAGGCCTGCGACCCGGATGCGGCGGGGCAGCCATCGGAGGACTGGTCGATCCTCCAAGCTGGGAGTGCACTCCGCAATACCCAGTTCACGTACTGGACCGTCACGTATCGGAACCGGCTACCGCCTACCGGTACAGCACAGCGCGCTCGACGACACTCCACGTCGTACTGGTCACGACGTACAGCGCGGCGGCCAGCGGCACGACGGCCACGGTGACGAGCGTGAAGAAGGACATGAAGGGCATCACCTTGGTCACCGCCCCGAGCCCCGCCACCTGCTCACCGCCGGCCGGGAGCGCCGGGTTCGCGGCCATCATGCGCTTGCTGAGGCGGTAGCTGAACGCGGCGACCCCGGCGACGACCGCGAACAGCCCGGCGTAGACGAGCCCCGCCCCATCGAGGAGACCACCCTGGAGCGCGTCCACCCACCGCTCTCCCAGCGGCGCGGCGAACAACTGGTGGTCGAGCAGCTCGTTGGCCCGCCCGCCGATCGTGTCGCTGGAGAACAGGTGGTAGAGCAGGAAGAACGCGGGCACCTGGAGCAGCCCGGGCAGGCAGCCGGCCAGCGGCGACACCTTCTCCTCGGCGTGCAGCTCCAGCACGGCCCGCTGGAGCTTCTCGGGGTTCTTCCCGTGCTTCTTCCGCAGCTCGGCGATCTTCGGCTGGAGCGCGGTCCGGGCCTTCTGGCCGCGCGCGGCGGCCCGGGACAGGGGGTGGACGAGGAGTCGTACGAGCGCGGTGAACAGGACGATCGCGGCGGCGGCCGCACCGGCGCCGAACAGCGGCTGGAGGAGGTCGGCGAGTCGCTCGACCAGGTGGGCGAAGACGGACATGGGTGAGCCCTCCGGGGGTCTCGTCGTGCCGGGAGTGGGACTTGGCGGCATGACGACCCGCGCGGGGCCGGCTACGGGAACGCGCCCGTGCAGGTGCCCGTGAAAGTACCTGGGTGCGCCTGGATGTGGCCCCTACGCGAAGGTCGCCCGGAGGGCGTGTCCGGGTGCCCGGGGCCGGGTGCGCCCCCGGGCGTCGGGATCGCGTTGGGGCAGGAACGCCGTACGGAGGTCACGGTCGCGGATGGCCGTGCGCACGCGGGTGCGCGGCACGGCGGGCGCGCAGCGCGAGCCGACGAGGGCACAGACCGCGAGCGCGGCAGAGGCCGCGGCGGTGGCGGCGAGCGCGACGGTGGCGTAGAGGCTGCCGGTGTCCAGCAGCGCCACTTCCAGGACCAGGAAGAGCAGCACGAGAGCGGGACGCAGACTCGTCCAACCGCGGACCATCGGCCCCCTCCTCCCGAACACTCGCCAGCTCACTCGACTACCCGTTCTCTTCCCTCTGTTCGTTATACAGGATCGCTCCGACGGTCACGTCCGAGACTTCGTACACGGGTTTTAGAAAGGTTCGTCGCAACTCTCGACAACCCACCCGCCACACCCGATGCTTCTCGTTGCCATCAACGGGCCAACCCGCGACGCCGGGCCGGGGGGACCGGCGCCTGCCCCGATTCCCCTACGGAGGAGCCGTGATACGACGCAGAACCCTGCTGACCGCAGCAGGCGGTACGTTCCTCGGCAGCGCCCTGGCGACAGGCACCGCGCACGCGGACGCCACCATCGCCGTCAACCCCTCGACGACGTACGGCACTTGGGAGGGCTGGGGCACCTCCCTCGCCTGGTGGGCCAACGTCTTCGGCGCCCGAGACGACTTCTCGGACCTCTTCTTCACCACCAAGTCGGTGACGTACAACGGCAGATCGCTCCCCGGCCTGGGCCTCAACATCGCCCGCTACAACCTGGGCGCGTGCAGCTGGAACACCGTCGGCGGCGAGACGATGGTCGAATCACCGAACATCCCCGCCTTCAAGCAGATCGAGGGCTTCTGGCAGGACTGGAACAACGAGGACCCCGCCTCCTCGGCCTGGAAGTGGTCGGCGGACGCCAACCAGCGCGCGATGCTGGTGAAGGCGACGCAGCGCGGCGCGATCACGGAACTCTTCGCCAACTCCCCGATGTGGTGGATGTGCAGCAACCACAACCCCTCGGGCGCGGCGGGCGGCGGCAACAACCTGCAGACCTGGAACTACCGCCAGCACGCCTCCCACCTGGCGGCGACGGCCCTGTACGCGCGCAACAACTGGGGCGTGAACTTCGCGACGGTCGACCCTTCAACGAGCCGGCCTCCACCTGGTGGACCGCGACCGGCACCCAGGAGGGCTGTCACATGGACCCCGCGGTCCAGGCGGCCGTACTCCCGTACATGCGCAGCGAGCTGGACAAGCGAGGCCTCACGGGCATCCGCATCGCGGCCTCGGACGAAACCAACTACGACACGGCCCGCTCGACGTGGGCGTCCTTCAACTCGTCGACCAAGGCCCTGGTCTCCCAGGTCAACGTGCACGGCTACCAGGGCTCCGGCGGCCGCCGCGACCTCCTCTACACGGACGTGGTGACGACGTCCCGCAAGAAGCTGTGGAACTCCGAGACGGGCGACAGCGACGGCACGGGCCTGACCATGGCGTCGAACCTCTGCTACGACTTCCGCTGGCTGCACCCCACGGCGTGGTGCTACTGGCAGGTCATGGACCCGTCGACGGGCTGGGCGATGATCGCCTACGACGCGAACACCCTCCAGCCGACCACGGTCCAGACGAAGCACTACGTACTGGCCCAGTTCAGCCGCCACATCCGCCCGGGCATGACGATCCTGGACACGGGCGTGAGCTACGCGGTGGCGGCGTACTCGGCGTCCGCCCGCCGCCTGGTGATCGTCGCGGTGAACACCGCGACTTCGGCCCAGACCCTCACCTTCGACCTCTCCCGCTTCTCGACGGTGACGGGCGGCACGAACGGCACGGTGCCCCGCTGGAACACGGTGACGACGGGAGGCGGCGACCTCTACACCCCCCGCTCGGACATCCGCCTGAACGGAAAGTCGGTCAGCGTCCCCTTCGCGGCAAAGTCGGTCCAAACGCTGCAAATAGACGGCGTGACGCTGTAGGCCAACGGCATGCCGACGTCATGGCGACGTCATGGCGACGTCATGGCGACGATTCGGGACGATCTGTAGAGCCGGCATGACAAGCATGGGGAACCCGCGCAGGCCAGAGGTATGGCCCGCGCATCTCTCACGCTCGTCACCTCCCGGCAGTACGGTGTCCCCCATGCGCCCCGACACGCCTGCCGAAACCGTCGACCACACCGCCGAGGCGGCACGCCTGGAGCGGACCGCCGGCCTGTATCCCGAGGACTCCGAGGCCCTGCTGCTGCGCGCCGCGGCCCACCTGGAACTCGCCGGCGACCGCCCCACGGCCACGGCCCTCTACGACCGTCTGCTGTCCTCCACGGACGGCCTGGAGAACCCCCACCTGGTACGGGCGCTCAAGGCGTCGAACCTCTGGGAGTACGGCCACGAGGCCGAGGCCAGGGCGATCATCGAGGGCGTCCGGGTGGCGTCCCCGCGCGACCCGGCCCCCTGGGTGATCGTCGCCGAGGCCCTGGAGTCCCACGACGAGCTGGAAGCGGCGCACGACACGTTCACGGAGGCCGTACGCCTCCTCCTGACCGACGTCCCGGAACCCCCGCAGCCGACCCACCCCCTCCTC
>NZ_NGFN01000392.1 GCF_002148965.1 Streptomyces swartbergensis
CCCCGTCGGCGACCCGCTCGCCGGCTTCGTCCCGCCCCCGCCCACCGGCGCGGAACCCGGCCCGGGCCTGTGGTACGCGCGCCAGGTCTGCGCGTACGTGGACATCCGCGACGACGCCGGGGGAGCGACGGTCCGCCTCCAGTACGCATAGCCCGCCCACCTGCACAAGCAGGTAGGGGATCGGGTAGTCCTCCCCCTGTGCCGGACCGGCCCCCGGGCCACCCTGGAGGCATGCTGCAACTCGCCGGGCCCCACCTCCCGGACCCCGACGCCAGGTACGGCCCGTTCCCGCAACCACCGCTGGGAGCAGGCCACCTGAGCGTCGAGTACGCCCCCGAGCCCTCCGCCGTCCGCGACGCACGCGCTCAGGTGCGCCGGCAGTTGGAGGGATGGGGGTTCGCGGAGCGCGGTGAGGTGGCGGACGTGGCGGAACTGCTCGTCGGTGAACTGGCCACCAACGCCCTGGTGCACGCCGAGAGCCGCTTCAGGCTCACACTCTTCGCCGCCCACGGCGTCCTGCGCTGCGAGGTGGCGGACAGGGAACGCCGCGTGCCCCGGGTGCTGGAGGCGGGCACCGGGGAGAGCGGCCGCGGGATGTTCCTGGTGGACGCGCTGGCCCAGCGCTGGGGCTGCCACCGGGACGGGCCGGGCAAGACCGTGTGGTTCGAGCTCGGCACGTGCGGATCGGACGGCTGTGGTCGGCGACAGCCGTGACGCTCCGCTGGGTTCGGCCGTCCCCGGGGGCTCGCCCAGCCGCCGGGGGGCCGTTCCCGTCCGCAGGTTCGTGGGGGCTGGGCGCGCAGTTCCCCGCGCCCCTCAGGGCGACTGAGCTCAGGCCCTCTTGTCGGCCTGGCCTCTTTGCGGTTTGTTGACCTGCATGGCGGACACCACGGGAAACACCACAGAGAACGCGGCCCACGAGCCCCCTCCGATGCGCAAGGCGAGTTGGAAGTACATCGGCCCGGGCATCGTCGTCGCGGCGACCGGCGTCGGCGCCGGCGACCTGGTCGCCACCCTGATCGCGGGCAGCAACTTCGGCTACACCCTCCTGTGGGCCGCGATCATCGGCTGCCTGGTGAAGATCTCCCTGGCGGAGGCGGCGGGCCGCTGGCATCTGTCCACGGGCCGCACCCTGTTCGACGGCTGGGCCGGCCTCGGCCGCTGGACCACCTGGTTCTTCGCCGTCTACGTCGTGGTCTGGGGCTTCGTCTACGGCGCCGCCGCCATGTCGTCGAGCGCCCTGCCGCTCCAGGCGCTGTTCCCCGACGTGATGGGCCTGAAGTGGTGGGGCATCGCCTGCGGCCTGGTCGGCCTGGTCTTCGTCTGGTTCAACAAGTACGCGGTGTTCGAAAAGGTCATGACGGTCCTGGTGGGCGTCATGTTCCTGGTGACGGTGTATCTGGCGATCCGCGTCACGCCCAACATCCCCGACGCCTTCGCGGGTCTCCTTCCGGTCCTCCCGGACGAGAAGGACTCGATCCTCAACACCCTGGGCCTGATCGGCGGCGTCGGCGGCACGATCACCCTCGCGGCCTACGGCTACTGGGTCAACGCCAAGGGCTGGACCGACACCGGCTGGATGAAGGTCATGCGCCTGGACAACCGCGTCGCCTACGCCACGACCGGCATCTTCGTGATCGCCATGCTCTTCGTCGGCGCGGAACTCCTGCACTCGGCGAACATCGCGATCGCCAGCGGCGACAAGGGCCTGATCCAGCTCGGCGACATCCTGGAGGACGAGTACGGCACGGCGACGGCGAAGTTCTTCCTGATCGGCTTCTTCGCCACGTCCTTCACCTCCCTGATCGGCGTCTGGCACGGCGTGAGCCTGATGTTCGCCGACTTCGTGGCCCGGCTGTCGGGCAAGGGCCAGGCCAAGGGCGAGGAGGTCGCCTCGGGGACGCGTGAACGCTCCTGGCCCTTCCGCGCCTACCTGCTCTGGCTGACCTTCCCGCCCATGATCCTCCTCTTCGAGGGCCAGCCCTTCCGGCTGATCATCCTCTACGGCGTCCTCGGCGCGGCCTTCCTGCCCTTCCTCGCCGGCACCCTGATCTGGCTCCTGAACTCCTCCCGGACGCCCCGGGAGTGGCGCAACGGCCCGCTCAGCAACGCGATGCTCGCCGTCGCGGGCCTGCTGTTCCTGGTCCTGTGCGTGAAGCAGGTCTGGGACCAGCCGTGGGGGGAGTTCTTCTAGGACGCCGGTGAGGCGGACGGCGGCCGGCTACGGCAGTCCGTGCACATGCGGGCCCACCGCGTTGGACCACGCGTTGCCGACCGCCGCGTCCCAGTTGGTCGACCAGGTCATCGCGCCCCGGAGGTCCGGATACGTCCGGGGCGGCTTGAAGGAGCCGCAGCCCGAGCCCTTGGTCAGGCAGTCCAGGGCGTTGTTCACCACGGACGGTGCGACGTATCCGCCGCCTGCCGCGCGGGTGGAGGCCGGCAGGCCCAGGCCGACCTGGGACGGGGCGAGGCCGTTCTCCAACTGGATGCAGGCCAGGGCGGTGAGGAAGTCGACCGTGCCCTGGCTGTAGACCTTGCCGTCGCAGCCGAGCATGGAACCGCTGTTGTAGTACTGCATGTTGACGACCGTGAGGATGTCCTTCACGTTCAGCGCCGTTCGGAAGTACGCGTTGGACGTCGACTGCATGTCGATCGTCTGCGGCGCCATCGTGAGGACGAGGGACGGTCCGGCCTTCGCCGAGAGCGACCTCAGCGCCTGCGTCATGTACGTCGCGTTCAGGCCGTTCTCCAGGTCGATGTCGACCCCGTCGAAGCCGTACGTCCGCATCACGGAGTAGACGCTGTCCGCGAAGTTCGCCGCCGACGCCGCGTCGTTGACGGTGACCGTGCCGCGTTCACCGCCGACCGAGATGACGACCTTCTTGCCGGCCGCCTGCTTCGCCCTGACGTCCGCCTTGAACTGGTCGACCGTGTAGCCGTCCAGTCCGGCCGAGTCCAGGGTGAAGGACACCGCCCCCGGCGTGCCCGTCGCGTCCGCGAAGGCCACCGCGATGATGTCGTAGTGCGAGGGGACGTCCGAGATGCGCTGGACCGTCGCGCCGTTGTCGAAGTTCTGCCAGTAGCCGGTCAGCGCGTGCTTCGGGAGGGAGGGGCCCGGGCCGTTCGGCTTGTTCGTGGTGCCCGTCACCGCCGCCGACTTCGGCGACTCGCCCGCCGCGTTCGTCGCCGTGACCTGGAAGGAGTACGACGTCGAGGCCGCGAGGCCGGTCACCGTCGCCGACGTGCCGGTCACCGCCGTGACCTTCGTGCCGTCGCGGTAGACGGTGTAACCGGTCGCGCCGGAGACCGCGTTCCAGGCGAGGGACACCGACGAGGACGTCGTACCCGAGACGTTCAGGCCGCTCGGCGCGGCCGGGATCGCCGGGCCCGGGTCCGTGCCGCCGCCCCCGTCGGGGCCGAACACCGACACGTCGTCCGCGTAGTACGCCGCCTGCCCGTACCAGCCGTGCGTGTACACCGTCACCGATGTCGTCGACGAACCCGTGGTGAAGGTCGTCGACAACTGCTTCCAGGAGGTGGAGTCCGGCGTCCACGTGGACACGTCCGTCGTGCCCGTGCCCGACACACCGAGGTACGCGTATCCGCCCCGGACCCAGGCGCCCAGCGTGTACGTCGATCCGGGCTTCACCCTGACCGTCTGGCTGCACCGCGCGTTGTCCTGCCCCGCCGGGGTCGCCTTCAGCGCTGCCGTCCCGGCGTGCACCGGGGAGGAGACCGTCGTACCGCTGCCCGCCGAGCAGGTCCAGTCGCTCAGGCCCGACTCGAAACCGGCGTTCCTGGCGTTGTTGACGTCGGCGGCGGACGCCTGGCCGACGGTCGTGACAGTGAGGGCCAAGGCCGCCGTGAGGGCGCCCGACCACAGCCGCAGGGATCGTCTGTATCTGGACATGACAAGAAAATGGTCCAGACCAACACCGCTGTCAAGAGGTCCAGACCAACCTGTCCAGCAGCAGCCCCACCGCACACCCCGCCAGCAGCACGCCCGTCGACATCCACAACCCCGGCCCCGCCGGGTCCAGCACACCCGGTCGCAGTGTCAGCAGCAGCACCTGCGCCGCCGCCGGAGCCGCGCACGCCGCCGCCAGATGCCGCCCCGGCATCTGGCGCCACGGCTCCGGATGCACCCGTGCAGCCGCCCAGGTGGCGAGCACGACACACACCAGGTTCGGCAGGTGCACCAGGGCCAGCGCGGCACCGAACGAGCCGACGCCCCGCGGGCCGACCAGCGGGCCGTACACCAGCGTCATCTGGACGTACTCGCTGACGACCAGGACGACGATGCCGACGGCCCAGCAGCGGACGAGCGCCATCAACCGCTCCCGAAGATCTCGAAGTAGAGGAGGACCGCGAAGCCCAGCGCGGCCATGCCGCAGCCCGCGACCAGGGCGAGCGACTGGAGGACCGGCGACCAGCTGCCCCGGCCCGCCACCGTCGCCGTGCCCTGCGGGTCGCGCGGGTCGTAGGTGACGGTGACCCGGGTGCCCTTCGTCGTCGACCAGCCCGCCAGGTCCTCGAACTCGACCGGCGTGCCGTCGGCCGTACGGAAGGCGAAGAAGTGCCGCCTGGCATCGGAGCGGTGGTACGGCTCGGTCTCCACCCGGACGCACTCGCCCTCCGCCCGCACCCCGCGCCGCAGCACCCGCGTCACCGTCACCAGCCGCCGCGCGTACTTCCACGACAGCCCGCCGAACAGCGCCACCAGCAGCGCGAGTACGACGTAACCGGCGCCCGGCACCTCCATGGCTAGTGCACCTCGACCGAGTCGATGATCCGGTCCAGGTCCCCGTCCGGCAGGGACCCCTGCCGCGCGTCGATCCGGACCGCGAAGGCGGAGTCGGTCGAGTCCAGCCCGGCCAGGATCACGCCCTCGACAGGTGTGCCCTTCGGCGGGCCGCCGTCCTCGCCGGTCGCCTCGAAGGTGAAGTCGATCCGCTTCGCCTCGTCCGCGCCGGCCAGCTCCACGTCCTTCTGGCCCTTGACGTCCGCACCCATCTGGATGCCCGCCTCGGCGGCGATCGCGGCCTGCTCGGCGGAGTTCGCCTCGGTGAAGCCGAGCTGCACGGTGATGACCGAGACCTTCCTGCCGCCCTCCGTGCGCACGGCCGCTGCCGCGTTGTGCCTGCCGCGTTCGCCGGCGCTCTGCTCTTCGTACCCCTTCGGGTACGAGACGTCGACGCCCTTCGTCTTCAGCGTGCCCCAGCCGTCGGGCACCGAGCCCGCCTCGGAGCTCCCGCAGCCGGTCAGGGCCACGGCGGTCGTCAGCAGGGCGGCGGCCAGAGGGGCACGGCGGGTCTTYATCGGCTTGGGCTCCGTCTCGTCAGTTCGCACAGTAGCTGTAGGGAAGGTAGGACCGGCCGTCCCCGCGGGGTGCCCCCAGGAACCGGGCGTCGGTCAGCGTCTCCGACTTCTTCTCCGTGCTGATCGTCATGCCCAGACTGAGCCCGAGATTCAACTCGAATCCGTACTCGGCCGCGTTCACCTCGCCGGTGTACGTCATCCGGCTCGACCTGCCCTTGTCGAACATCAGCTGCCCGAAGGGGTCGTCGGCGCCCGGGCGGGCCGTCGGGGCGTGGTCGTCGAACATGTACTGGAAGGGCGTGGCGACCTGCTCGTTGTTGCTGTCCAGCCACCGCTCGGCGACCGCCCGGTCCTGGTCGCCGGCCGGGCCGGGGTCGAAGGTGAGGGTGTTGGTGACGATCTCGATGCCGGTCTTCGAGTCGGTGCCCTTGACACCGGCGTTCCCGCCCCGCTTCTCGTCGTCCTTCTTGCCGTTGTCACCGCCGGCCTTGGCGCCGTCCTTCCGGCTGCCCTCCTCGACGGTCCGGGTCATGTCGATCCGGACCAGCTTGCCGCTCTCCTTGTCGTAGGTGACCGTGATGGTGCCGGTCTGCGTCGTGTTCGCCGCGTACTCGCCGCTGAGCGGGCCCGCCTCGTAGCCCACCTTGGAGCCGTACTCGATGGACGAGGAGTACGTGTACGACTTGGTGTTCTTGTAGGCGTTGTCCGTCCAGGTGACGTCGGGGGAGTACTTGAAGGTGCCGCCGAGCGCGGCGCTGAGCCTCTTCTCGTCGCCCGCCGAGATCTTCAGGCCCGCCGACGCCGAGGCCTCCAGGCCCACCTTGCCGTAGGTGATCTTCCGGTTGTCGCCGAGGTGCTCCTCGATCCGGTTCCGGGTGTCCTCCTCGTCCTTGAGGGGGCCCGTCCCGAAGAGATAGGCGATGCTGTCGCCGAGGCTCGCCTCCGCGCCGCCCGGCATGGTCCGCCGCATCTCGTACATCTGGAGCTTCTCCACGTCGTCCCGGAACCGCTGGGCCTCCTCGGGGCTCTGGAAGACCCAGGTGTCGCCGTTGGTGACCTTGATGCCGAGCCCGAGCTCCACCTTGTCGGTGCCGAACCGGCCCACCTTCATGCCGGGTTTGAAGTCCTTCTTCGCGGCGACGGACGCGGTGTCCGTGAAGGTCAGATAGACCAGTTGGTCCTTGCCGTCGACCCTGCCGTCGCCGTTGACGTCCGTGTTCGCCTTGATGTGCTGCTCCTGGAAGCCGTACTCCTTGCCGATCTCCCAGAAGAAAACCTTCGCCTTGGAGCCCGCCTTGTCGGTGACGGACGAGACCTGGCACAACGCCGGCTCGAAGTCGGCGTCGGTGAGGGGCTTGCCCGGCCCGGGCCCACCCGACCCGCAGTTCCCGTCGCCGGCCACCTTGCACACCTGCGCGGCGATCTTGTCGTAGATCAGCTGCCCGACGCCGGTGGCCGAGACGGCCAGGACGATCGCGGCGCTGACGACGACCATGCCGAGGTACTCGGTGCCGGTAGCGCCGCGGTCGTCGAAGACCGGTCTGTGTCCGTACGTCCGTATGCCACCCCCGCGAGCCATACGGCACCCCTCCTTGCCCGAACCACGTGCCCGTGGACGGTGAGAGTAGGGACGCACCCCGGCGGGACGCGTGGGCCTCAGGGCCCAAACGGAGGCCCACCGTCAACACTGGGCCCTCCCGAACCACCGGCCGGGACCGCCCGAGCCCCAGCCCCCGACCGGCAAGATGCTCAACCTGCCCCGTTTTGACGCATCTTGTGCAACGACAGTTGCTCCTCAGCTACACAAACGCTGTTCTCCGGTCACAGAGCCGTGGATACAGTGCTGAGGTAGTCACGCAGTGAAGTCACCGAGGTGGGCCGCAGTGACAAGGCGGCGCGCCGACGGGCATGGGGAAACGGGGAGCTGCGCGTGCCAACTGCCATTGCCGTGACCAGCGCCGACATGGCGCTGCCGCCACAGGATGAACGCACCCTGCCCGCCGTCGTGCTGCGGGACGTCGACCGGCGCCCCCTGGAGCAGGCGCTGGCCGAGATGCAGACCCTGGTCGAGCAGCACGGGCATGTGATCGTGGTCTGCTCACAGGCCGCGCCCACCGCCGTGCAGCGACGGCTGCACACCCTGCGCTCCCTCATGGAGAGCGACCGGATCGCCCTCTTCCGCCCCGATCTGCCCCCGCTCGGACTCGCCGTCCTGGCACGCCAGTTACGGCAGCTCGCGTCCTGCGACATCAGCCCCGGCGTGCTCGCCTCGGCCGGGCGGCTGCTCGTCCACTACATCCACGCCGGGGCGCTGCTCAACTCCGTGGCCCGGCTCGACCGCGTCCCC
>NZ_NGFN01000393.1 GCF_002148965.1 Streptomyces swartbergensis
GGGGGGGCACGTTGCCGGACCAGGGGATGGGGATGCGGCAGCCGTCGCGGCCGGGGTTGGTGTGGCCGGAGCGTTCCCAGACGGGGTCCTGGCGTACGGCCTCGGGGAGGGCTTCGACTTCGGGCAGGCCGAGTTCGTCGCCTTGGTAGATGTAGGCGCCGCCGGGCAGGGCGAGCATGAGCAGGGCTGCGGCGCGGGCGCGGCGGGTTCCCAGGTCCAGGTCTGGGGGGCCGTCGGGGAGGTAGGGGACGTTGGGTATCCAGCGTTTGACGTTTGGACGGGCGTAGCGGCTGGTGTGGCGCATGACGTCGTGGTTGGACAGGACCCAGGTGGCCGGTGCGCCCACGCTGCCGAGCATGGCGAGAGAGTCGTCGATAGCCGCGCGCAGGGCCTTGGCGTCCCAGCTGGCCATGAGGAAGTCGAAATTGAACGCGGTGTGCAGGCCGTCGGGGCGGACGTAGGCTGCCAGGCGTTCGGGGGTGTCGGTCCAGGCTTCGGCGACGAAGGTGCGGTCGCCCGGGTACTCATCGGCGATCTTGCGCCAGGTGCGGTAGATGGCGTGGACGTCGTCGCGGTCCCAGTGGGGGTGCGGGGTCTGTTCCCCGGCCAGATCGGGCAATTCGGGGTCCTTGAGGAGGCCGTGGGCGACGTCGATGCGGAAGCCGTCGACGCCGCGGCTGAACCAGAAGCGCAGGATGGACTCGAACTCGGCATGGACGTCGGGGTGCTGCCAGTTGAGGTCGGGCTGCTGGGGAGTGAACAGGTGCAGATACCACTCGCCGTCGGGCACGCGTGTCCAGGCGGGGCCGCCGAAGCAGGACACCCAGTTGTCGGGCGGCAGGTCGCCGTCGGGGCCACGGCCAGGCCGGAAAATGAAGCGCTCTCGCTCCGGACTGCCGGGGCCGGCGGACAGGGCGGCCTGGAACCAGTCGTGCTGGTCGGAGATGTGGTTGGGCACGATGTCGGGGATGATCCGGATCCCGTGACGGTGTGCGTCCTCGATGAGCTGCTCGGCTTCGGCGACGGTACCGAACAGCGGGTCGATGGCGCGGAAGTCGGCGACGTCGTAGCCGCCGTCCGCCATCGGGGACTTGTACCAGGGGTTGATCCAGCGGGCGTCCACGCCGAGTGATTGCAGGTAGGGCAGGCGGGTGCGCAGTCCGGCGATGTCGCCTTCGCCGTCTCCGTTTCCGTCGGCGAAGCTGCGGATGTAGACCTGGTAGATGACGGCGCTGCGCCACCAGGCGGAGTTGGTGGACATGGCGGGGTCCTTTGGCGGAGGAGGCTGCAAGGGGCTCACCGCATTGCCGGGGCGAGGGAGGAGTCCTCGGCTGCCAGTGCCGCGGCGATCTCCTCGCTGGTGGGTGGTTGTGCCCCCGCGCGGGCGCAGGTGAGGGCGTCGGCGGTGACGCACCGTCGCAGGGCCCTTTCCAGTTCGGCGGGCGTGCCCGGGATGTGGACCGTGCCATCGGGCTGGAGGAGGGTGTCGAGGAGGCAGGCTTGGAAGGCGTCTCCGGCGCCGATGGTGTCGACGACGTGCGTCGGCGGTGCGGGGACGGTGAGCTGGTGGTGCTCGGTGAGGGCGGTTGCGCCCTGGGCGCCGCGGGTGATGACGGCCAGGCGCGGGCCGTGGGCGAGCAGGGCCCGTGCCGCGGCTTCGGGGGTGAGGTCGGGGTAGAGCCAGGCCAGGTCCTCGTCGCTGGCCTTGACGAGGTCGGCGGCGGCGACCAGCCGCTCGGCCCGCGTGCGGTAGGCGTCGCGGTCGGGCAGGACGGCGGGGCGCACGTTGAGGTCGACGGAAACGGAAACGGCGCGGCCCGGGTGGCTGCGGTGTGCGTGGCAGGTCTCGACGACGCGGGTGGCGCCGGGTTCGACGACGGCAGCGAGTGAGCCGGTGTGGATCAGGGTGGTCTGGGGCGGGAGGGGGATGTCGAGCGGATCCCAGGCGGCGAGGAAGTCGTAGTGGGCGCTGCCGGTGGTGTCATCGAGGTAGGCGAGGGCGATGGTGGTGCGGCTGGAGGCACTGGGCCGGCAGTGCACTTCGACGCCGATGGAGTCCAGGTACGCGCGGACCAGTTCGCCCGGCAGATCGTCGCCCCAGCAGGTCATGAGGGTCGCCGGCTGGCCGAGCCGGCGCAGGCCGACGGCGACGTTGGCGGGACTGCCGCCGGGATGCGGGACGATGTGGGCGCAGCCTGCCCGCCAGGCGAGATCGACCAGAGCCTCGCCGATGACGACCGTGGTCATGAGACACGTCCCTTCCGGCCCGGCGCAGCGGCCGCAGCTTGCTTGATCTGAAGCGGCTGCAGGTCCCACGCGTCGACAGTGCAGTCGAGCCGTGCGCCCGTGGCGGCGCGTGCCTCCAGGCGCCAGGGGCGGTCGAACTTGGGAGAGAAGCCCTGTTCGCCGACCGGGTAGAAGCGCACGGTGAGTGCCTCGCCGGTGGCCAGGAAGATCTCGGCGATCGAATGGTCGACGACGATGCGCAGGTCGACCGGCCCGCCGCCGGGGCAGGGAATCTTGTAGGTGCCGCCGCGGGCGCGCGGATCAAGGGAGGCGCGGTCGCGGTTGACGACCAGCTCGCCGGCGTCGGCGTCGAGGCGGATGTCGAGGTACTCGGAGTTGTCGGGAGAAGTGACCAGGCGCAGGCCGGCCCTGCCGGTGACGTCCAGGCGCGCTGTGAGGTCGAAGCTTCGGCCCACTGTGCCCAGGTCCACCGGTTCGCTGTTCGAGGCGAGTCCCGCAGCGTGGAGGATGCGCTCACCGCGCAGTGCGAGGAGTTCCTCGGCGAGCCGCTGGTGGGTGCGGCCATCCTCAGTCAGGGTGACCTCGCGGGGCAGGATGAGCAGGCCGGCCCAGCCGTCGGCGTCGGACCACTCCTGTTCGCGGGCTTCCCAGGACCAGCCCCACAGCAGCCATCGGCCGCCGGGGGCGGGCAGCAGGGCGGGGGCGTAGAAGTCGGCTCCGTGATCGAGGAGTTGAGGCGCCGCGGGGTGGAGAACGTTGTCGTGTTCCTCGCCGACCAGGGCGAGGACGGAGCGGGGGCCGTCGTGGTCGTCCCAGGCGGCGACGATGAGGGCGCCGCGCCCGGAGCCGTCGGCTGCGGGGAGGTATTGGGGGCACTCCCAGCCCTCGCCGGTGAGCAGGCCCGCTTCGGGCATGCCGACGGGCTGCGGGGCACCGGCGTGGCGATCGGTGGGGTTTTCGGCGTCGCCACAGTAATCGGGCCGCTCCTCGGCGGGCTTTTCACCGACCATCTGTCCTGGCGGTGGGCGTTCTACATCAACGTTCCGCTCGCAGCTTGGGTGGTGATCGCCGCCGCCCGCAATCTCCCCGCCCGCAGGTCCGCGGCGTGTTCGTGCTCCATGTGCCGCCCCGCTCGGAACCTGCACGAGCGGGCCGACGCTGCGTTGGCTTTATCAGGCAGCAGTGGGATCTGGCACAGATCTTGGGGAGCGGTCGCGGAGGGTTACTGAGGCCTTGTCGGCAACATGACGGTTGCGGTGAGTGACGAGGGGATGCCCGCTCGCGGCCTAATTCTGCGGTGCCAGGGTGCGAAGGACGCAGAACTCGTTGCCCTCCGGGTCTGCCATGACCACCCAGTTTCGATCTGCGCCTTGGCCCACATCCGTCTTGGTGGCGCCGAGGTTGAGCAATCTGGTTACCTCGTCCTCCGTGCTGCCGTCGATCGGGCTGACGTCGAGGTGAAGCCGGTTCTTCACGGTCTTGCCCTCGGGCACCTGGATGAACAGCAGGGTGGGCGACATCTGGCGGGCCCGAACATCCTCGACAGTCGGCACCCAGGAGCCGATCTCGACCTTGCCCTCGCTCCGGTCGATCACCTTGAAGTCCAGGACCTCGCACCAGAAGGCCGCGAGTCTCTCCGGATCGTGGCAGTCAACGGTCAACTCGGTGAACCTACTTGTCATGACTCTCCCAGATAGTGCTGCGGGACTCAGAGTATGGGCCCGTGCCGCCCTCGTCCTGCTCCAGTTCGAACGCGGCCGCACCACCTGAACGAAGATCACGCATTGTCATGAGCCGGTTGCCGACAAGGGTTCACTGAAGGAGGATCATCTTGCGGAGTAGTTCGAATCCGGCTCGTCCGTAGAGCTGCCTTTTGATCTTCTTGATGCGGTTTACGGCGCCTTCGGTGCCGCCGGAGCTCCAGTGCAGGGTGAGTCCAGCTGTCACGGCGTCGAGGTCGCGGAGCAGGTGGAGTGCGAAGTTGGTCAGTCCGGGCAGTTGGCTGGCGTCGACGGCGTCGATCCATGCGGGGAGCGTGGGGCCAAGGCGGTTGGTGAGTATCTCGCCGAAGTCGCGGACGTGCGCGGCGGCGGTGTCCAGTTCGGGGCAGCGGGCCAGGACGTTCTTCAAAGCCGTGCGCTCTTCCTCGCTCAGGGTTGCGGGATGGCGGGTGAGCCAGCCGGTCACCTGCCGCACCGTTGGTGGCGGAGGCGGCGCCTGCGGTGGGGCGGCGCGCAGGGTGGCAATGTAGGCGCGGACCATCTCCGCAGGTCAAGACAGTGGAATAGGTCTGGCCACGGCGGATGGCGAAGTCGTCCACGCCCAGCACGCGCGGCGTGCCCGATTGCGGGTCCGGCAGTGCCATGACCCTGCGCAGCAAGCTCATCCTCCCTGCGTGCAGGCCCAGTTGGTCAGCCAGCCGGGCACCTGCCCGTCCGGCGAGCGCGAGCCCGACACGCTCCAAGACGTCATTGAGCCGCGTGGTGAAACGCGCGTACGGGGCGGTCAGTTGCCCGAACGGCTCGGCGAACGTACGACGCGGGCAGTCGCCTGCACGGCAGAGGAAGCGCCGGACCGTCAGCCGAATCACGACGTTCTGTCCACCAAGCGGCAGATCCTTCAGGCTGTGCAGGTAGGAGTCGTGCACTCGGTCCGAGAAGCGGCCGCAGTCCGGACATGCCGCGCCAGCCGCCCGGCCTCTCGCCATCACGTCGACCGTGCCGAAGGCGGCGGTCACCGCCTTGACGTCCACGTCGTCGATCCCGTCGAACACGAGAGAGTCCCAGAACGATTCGTCGGCCTGCATGTCCAGCACCGTCACCGGCCATAGCCAGCCACGGCACAGACAGCCGCAGACCTGACGAGGCGTCACTCCCGCCTGTCAAACGGCGAGGCGTACGCGGTCTCACGCGGACCCGGACCCTCCCAATCGAACACCGCGGTAACCCTCCGCGACCGCTCCCCAAGATCTGTGCCAGATCCCAGCTTTGACAGCACTTGTTCAGCACTTCAGGAGGCGCTCAAGCAGCGTCATGTTCGATGTTCACGAGAACCGCAGATGCGTTCCGGCGAGGGTGCCTCGTCGCTTTATGGCAGTCCTCGGGTGCGATACTCCCCCGTCGATTTAGCTGGCCGTTGAGCGCGACATCCGGCCGGCCGGTGACCGGCAACCAGGCGGCGCTGAGTTACCACACGCCCCCATGCTTCCGCGTCCCGATCACGACACATAGCATGACGCCACCGAGCCGCGAAATGGGGGCTGACCTGTGGGACTGATCTGGCTCCTGGCGTTAGTTCTAGTCATTCCGCTGGCGACGCTGTCGTATGCGGTCGGTAAAAGGACGTCCCCGAAGATGGGCCTGCTGTTCGCCTCGGGCTTGGTCGGCCTGCCCCTTGTGCTGCTGATCGCCGCGCTCATCAGGTGAGGCGGAGCTTCCGAACCGTCGCCCCGCATCATCTACGGGAACCCGTATGAGCCTGGCTCGATTGCGCACGCCCAATACGAGCGCGGCTCCGACTTCGCCGCCGGTCTCGCCGAGCATGGGGAGAACCCCGGGATCCGGCATGGCGGACGACGTCGCTCGCTGGTGCAGGGACCGGCTGACGCCAGCAGCAGGCTTCAAAGGCAAGGTCACTACGGCGATGATGGAGGGCTGCATCTGGGGATCCCAGGAGCGCTCCGCACCTGCGTCGACTGCTCCTACAGCGCAGCCCCCGGGTCGCTGACCAGGAAGGCTTCGGCGATACCTCGCATGGCTGATGAGAAATGACTGACAACTGAACGCTCAGCTCGCCAAGTGTCGCGCTCACTCGCCAAGTGAAGTGCTCAGTCACAACGACCTACCAAGGGCGCTCCTGAGACGTCACACCTAGAGGTCGAACTCCAGGTGCTCGACGTCGGTGAACTCCACCTCCAGACCGTGGGCGCCTCGGCCGCCGTCGCGGAAGTACGCCTCGCCGAGGCCTTCGGCGGCTATGTTGCGCAACTGCTGCTTGCCGGCGCCGGCCTCTTGGGCGGCGAACAGGCGGGCCGCGTACTGCGGGGGCAGGGCGATGGTCAGGTGGCGCAGCCGGGCGTCGTCGGTGGTGCCGGGTGCGGCGGTGAAGCCGAACCGGGCGCGGGTGTCGATGACCAGGCCGGTGCTGGTGGCMGCCTGCTTYCTGGCCTGAGCCCGGATGCGGGGCTGCCACCGCTCGCGTACCGCGTCCTCCAGGCACTGCGCGGGGTCGGCGGATCTGGTCTTTGACGTACCGCTCCACGGTGCGCTGCGAGATACCGAGCGCTTCGACCACGGCGCGGGTGCCCTTGAGTTGCTTGACGAGGTAGCGCATCTGCGCGCCGGCCGACTTGGGGATGGGGCGGGTGAACGCCTGCTGCACGGCTCGCTCGAGGCCGTCTCCGATGATGCCCATGCGGAACTCTCCGTTCATGATCGGCTGTGGGGGCTCATGAGCGCCGATCGCCGCCTCCGTGGGATAAGGCCTCGGGGGTGGGCGGAGCCTTGGACCACGCCTTCTCCCAACCAGCATGGTGTTGCTCCGGCACATGGCAGCCGCAGAGGAAGGCAACGAGCCGGCGCTGGTCAGCGGGGATCGCTTCTCTGTTGATGATCCGGGCCAGCGTACTAGCGTCTGGCCTGGTCGGGCGCCCTTTTGGGTTCATGGTTTGGCGCTCCAGGTTCCCCGCCCGGCCGGAGCATCTGGCTCGCGGCCAGCTCGCGGTAGAGGGCGCTGTCGACCAGCAACTCCTCGTGGCGTCCGCCGGCGGCTGTGCGGCCGTCGTGCAGCACGACGATGTGGTCGGCGTGCTGCACGGTGGACAGGCGGTGTGCGATGACCAGCAGGGCGCACTCCTGGGCGACGTCCTTCATGACGGTGGTGAGCGCCGATTCATTGATCGCGTCGAGGTGGGAGGTGGGCTCGTCCAGCAGGAGCAGTGCGGGGCGGGCCAGCAAGGCGCGGGCGAGGGCGACGCGTTGGCGCTCGCCGCCGGAGAGGGTGCTGCCGCGTTCGCCGATGACGGCGTTCAGGCCTCTCGGCAGCCGGTCGACGACTTCTTCGAGTCGAGCCAGTTCCATGACGCGCCGGATCTCCGCTTCCGTGGCGTCGGGCACGGCGTAGGCGATGTTGTCGCGCAGGGTGCCGTGGACGACGTGGGCGTTCTGGTCGACGACGGCGATGCGGCGGCGGCATGCGTCACGGGTGAGTTCGGCCGCGGGCAGCCCGTCGAAGAGCACGTCGCCCGCGTCCGGCTCGTAGAACCTCGCTGCCAAGGCGAACACCGTGCTCTTGCCGACTCCGGAGCGACCCACTAGGGCGACGTGCTGCCGGTGCGCGACGGTGAACGAAACGCCGCGCAGGACCGGCCGGTCCGGGTCGTAGCCGAAGCGGACGTCGCGCAGGGCGAGGG
>NZ_NGFN01000394.1 GCF_002148965.1 Streptomyces swartbergensis
GAACACGGGGGAGCACAACGGGGGAGCACAGGAGCGGGACTGGAGGACCGGGGGGTCCGTCCGGTCCCGCTTTCTTTTGTTTCCTCTGCTCGTCCGTCGTCCCTCAGGCCGCTGTACGGAGGGACGCGCACCGGCCCGCCGCCGCGGCCGCCAGCCGCCCCATCGCCTCGTCGCGGTCGCAGGCGTACGCGCCCAGCGCGGTCTGGCGGGCGACGATCGAGCGCTCCTCCCGCATCAGGCGCCAGCCGCGGCGCAGCAGGAACGGCACCGACTTGCGGCCCTCCTTCAGATCCCGCAGGAAGCGGCGGCGGAACGTCCTCACCGGGCCGCGGCTCAGGCACAGCGCGTCGGCGAGGACGCCGAGCTCCTGGCAGCGCGTGACGATCTCCGCGGCGAAGATGCCCTCCGCGATGAACAGCGGGGTCCGCCCGATGTCCACCGTCTCCGTGCCGGTGCGGGCGCTCAGCGCGATGTCGTAGACGGGGACGTCCGTACGGCCCGTGCGGCACAGGCGGGTGATCGCGGCGACGGCCGTGTCGGCGTCCCACGACCCCGGATGGTCCCAGTCGATGTCCGAACTCCCCGCCACGAGCGGCAGCGTCGGGTCGTCGCCCTCCTTGTAGAAGTCGTCGAGCCGCAGCACCGGGAGGCCGGAGCGGGCCGCGAGGAGGGACTTGCCGGAGCCTGATGGGCCGCAGAGCAGCACGACTCGCGTCGGTATGGGCAGAGGAGAACTCACGGGACACCAGTGTGAGGCATCCATCGGGGGCCGCACGACCCCGCGGGTCGGCTTTGATGCGCGCGTCACACCTCAACTACCCTGTGTGTCGAATCGATTACCAAATGCATCAGAAGGTGGCAGCGATGGCCCGACACGACTCTCCCAAGAAGCCGGCCGCCCAGCGCGCCCTCGCCGTTCTCGCGACCGCGGGAATGGCGCTGGGAGCGGGTGCGGCGACGGCTGCCGCGGGCACCGGCTCGGTCTTGGACACGGCCCGCACCTCCCTCGTCAGGACCGACGCCCAGTCCGGCCTCCAGGCTGCGACCGACACCCTCGGCCACACCACCGGCCCGGTCAAGGGCCTCAAGCCCAACCCCCTCGCCGGCACGGGAGTCGACCCGCTCGACAACAGCGTCGGCACGGAGGTCGCCGACTTCAAGCCGATGACGTCCAAGGAGCTGACGGGGCCGGTGGCGCAGGCGCAGTCGATCGAGAGCGTTCCGGTGGTGGGGCAGGCGGCGGGGTCGCTGTCGCAGTAGCTCACCGGCCCCGCAGCGGGACCTCCCGGACCAGCCAGGACAGCGCGAACGCCACGGCGCACAGCGCGGCCGTGCCGAGCGCGACTCCGTGCAGCCCCTCCACCACGCCCGTCCGGACGGCGTGCCGGACCGGCTCCGGCAGCTCGGGCGAGAGCTCGCCGCCGCTCAGCCGCGCGCCGTCGGCACCGAGCCGGTCCGTGACGGTGGCCGTGAGGCGGCCCGTGCAGACGGAGCCGAGGACGGCGACACCGAGCGAGCCGCCGACGGGGCGCAGCAGCGTCTGGGTGCCACTGGCCGCGCCCATGTCGCGCGGTTCCGCGCTGTTCATCGTGACGCCGTCGCGGATGGCCGTGGCCGAACGGGGGTTGTCCGTGCTCGCCGCCCACGGTCTGGACGCCGACTCGGGGATGGCCGTCCTGCGGGCCGTCACCTCCTTCGTGCACGGTGCGGCCCAGACCGAGATCGCCCTGCGCGACTACCAGGAACGCCACGGCTGGACCAGCGGCGAAGAGACCCGCGAGGCGCTGGCCCCGCAGATGCGCCACCTGATGGGCACGGGCCGCTGTCCGGCCTTCGAGCAGTACGCCCTCGGCGCGAGCCGCAAGGACGACCGGGCTTGGGAGTTCGCGTTCGGCCTCGACTGCGTGCTCGACGGCATCGCGCAGCGCCTCGGGATCTGACGGGGGGCGTACGCGAAAGAAGCCCCGGCCCTCCCGGACGGAGGAGGGCCGGGGCTTCCGCTGTGAGGGGCGGCGCCTAGTACGAGGAACCCGACGCGCCCAGTGACCCCGTGGGGTGCCAGACCGTTTTGGTCTCCAGGAACGCCGTCATGCGGTCGATGCCGGGCGTCTCCGCGTAATCCACAGGCTGTGGACGGAGGACGCGCTTGAGGTTGTCGGCCGCGGCGATCTCCAGTTCCTTCGCGAGGACCTCGTCGGCGCCCGCGAGGTCGATCGCGTTGACGTCCTGGTGTGCCGCCAGCGGGGTCGCGATCTCCGCCGTGCGGCCCGAGAGGACGTTGACCACGCCGCCGGGGACGTCCGAGGTCGCCAGGACCTCGGCGAGGGACAGCGCGGGGAGCGGGGACTTCTCGCTCGCCACCACGATCGCCGTGTTGCCGGTCGCGATCACCGGGGCGAGCACCGACACCAGGCCGAGGAAGGACGACTCCTGGGGCGCCAGGACCGCGACCACGCCCGTCGGCTCGGGGGAGGACAGGTTGAAGAACGGGCCCGCGACCGGGTTGCCGCCGCCGACCACCTGGGCGATCTTGTCGGTCCAGCCCGCGTACCAGACCCAGCGGTCGATGGTCGCGTCCACGACCGCCGCCGCCTTGGACTTCGACAGACCCTCGGCGTCGGCGACCTCGCGCGTGAACTGGTCGCGGCGGCCCTCCAGCATCTCCGCGACGCGGTAGAGGACCTGGCCGCGGTTGTACGCCGTCGCGCCCGACCAGCCGCCGAACGCCTTGCGGGCGGCCACCACCGCGTCACGGGCGTCCTTGCGGGAGGACAGGGGTGCGTTCGCCAGCCACTTGCCCTTCGAGTCGGTCACCTCGTACACCCGGCCGCTCTCGGAACGCGGGAACTTCCCGCCGACGTACAGCTTGTAGGTCTTCAGAACGGTGAGCCGATCAGACATCGAGGTACGCCTCCAGGCCGTGGCGGCCGCCCTCGCGGCCGAAGCCCGACTCCTTGTAGCCGCCGAACGGCGACGTCGGGTCGAACTTGTTGAACGTGTTGGACCAGACGACGCCCGCGCGGAGCTTGTTCGCGACCGCCAGGATGCGGGAGCCCTTCTCCGTCCAGATGCCGGCGGAGAGGCCGTACGGCGTGTTGTTGGCCTTGGCGACCGCCTCGTCCGGTGTGCGGAAGGTCAGGACCGACAGCACCGGGCCGAAGATCTCGTCGCGGGCGACGGTGTGCGCCTGGGTGACGTTCGTGAAGAGCGTCGGGGCGAACCAGTAACCGCTCTCCGGAAGTTCACAGGCCGGTGACCAGCGCTCGGCGCCCTCCGCCTCGCCCTGCTCGACGAGGGAGGTGATGCGCGTGAGCTGTTCCTCGGAGTTGATCGCGCCGATGTCCGTGTTCTTGTCCAGCGGGTCGCCCAGGCGGAGCGTCGACAGGCGGCGCTTCAGGGACTCCAGCAGCTCGTCCTGGATCGACTCCTGGACCAGCAGGCGGCTGCCCGCGCAGCAGACCTGGCCCTGGTTGAAGAAGATGCCGTTCACGATGCCCTCGACGGCTTGGTCTACGGGTGCGTCGTCGAAGACGATGTTGGCGCCCTTGCCGCCCAGTTCCAGCGTGACCTTCTTGCGGGTGCCGGCGACCGTGCGGGCGATCTCCTTGCCGACGGCCGTGGAGCCGGTGAAGGCGACCTTGTTCACGTCCGGGTGGGCCACCAGCGCCGCGCCCGCGCCGCCGTAGCCGGGGAGGATGTTGACGACGCCCTTGGGCAGGCCGGCCTGGCGGCAGATGTCCGCGAAGAACAGCGCCGAGAGCGGGGTGGTCTCGGCCGGCTTCAGGACGACCGTGTTGCCGGTCGCGAGCGCCGGGGCGATCTTCCACGCCAGCATGAGCAGCGGGAAGTTCCAGGGGATGACCTGCCCTGCCACGCCCAGCGGCCGCGGGTTCGCGCCGAAGCCGGCGTGGTCGAGCTTGTCGGCCCAGCCCGCGTAGTAGAAGAAGTGCGCCGCGACGAGCGGGAGGTCGGCGTCCCTCGTCTCCTTGATGGGCTTGCCGTTGTCCAGCGTCTCCAGGACGGCCAGCTCCCGGCTGCGCTCCTGGATGATCCGCGCGATGCGGAACAGGTACTTGGCGCGCTCGGAGCCGGGCAGCGCCGACCACTTCTCGAAGGCCTTGCGGGCGGCCTGCACCGCGCGGTCCACGTCCGCCTCGCCGGCCTGGGCGACCTCGGAGAGGACCTCCTCGGTGCTCGGCGAGACCGTCTTGAAGACCTTGCCGTCGGCGGCCTCCACGAACTCGCCGTCGATGAACAGGCCGTACGAGGGCGCGATGTCGACGATCGAGCGCGACTCGGGCGCCGGGGCGTATTCGAATACCGATGCCATGGTGATCAGTCCACCGTCACGTAGTCGGGGCCGGAGTAGCGGCCGGTGGCCAGCTTCTGGCGCTGCATCAGCAGGTCGTTCAGCAGCGAGGAGGCGCCGAAGCGGAACCAATGGTTGTCCAGCCAGTCCTCGCCGGCGGTCTCGTTGACCAGGACGAGGAACTTGATGGCGTCCTTGGAGGTGCGGATGCCGCCGGCCGGCTTCACGCCGACCTGGATGCCGGTCTGTGCACGGAAGTCACGTACCGCCTCCAGCATCAGGAGCGTRTTCGCCGGGGTCGCGTTGACGGCGACCTTGCCGGTGGACGTCTTGATGAAGTCCGCGCCCGCCAGCATCCCGAGCCAGCTCGCGCGGCGGATGTTGTCGTACGTCGACAGCTCGCCGGTCTCGAAGATGACCTTCAGGCGCGCGGACGTGCCGCAGGCCTCCTTCACGGCGATGATCTCGTCGTACACCTTCAAGTATCGGCCCGAGAGGAACGCCCCGCGGTCGATGACCATGTCGATCTCGTCGGCGCCCGCGGCGACGGCCTCGCGCACGTCGGCCAGCTTGACGGTGAGCGGGGCGCGGCCGGCCGGGAACGCCGTGGCGACGGAGGCGACCTTCACGCCGGAGCCGGCGACGGCCTCCTTGGCCACGGCCACCATGTCGGGGTAGACGCAGACGGCGGCCGTGGTGGGCGTCGTACGGTCGGTCGGGTCGGGCCGGACCGCCTTCGCGCCGAGCGCCCGGACCTTGCCCGGGGTGTCCGCGCCTTCCAGCGTCGTCAGGTCGACCATCGAGATGGCGAGGTCGATGGCGTACGCCTTCGCGGTCGTCTTGATCGAACGGGTCCCGAGGGAGGCCGCACGGCCCTCCAGCCCGACCGTGTCGACGCCGGGGAGCCCGTGGAGGAAGCGGCGCAGCGCGCTGTCGGACGCGGCGACGTCCTTGAGGGGGTGAGCTGCGGTGAGTGCAGAACTGGGCATGGTCACCAGACGAGCATATCTACGCGCGTAGCGGCTGTACAGCCCCCTGGGTTTGCTCGGGTGAGGTCGGGACGGTCGTCATCGGTTTTGCTCGGGTGGGGTTGAGGCGGTCGGCATTGGTTTTTGCTCGGGTGGGGTTGAGGCGGTCGACATACGGTCCGGCAGAATCGAGGCATGACGAGCCCCGAACCCCAGTCACCAGCGCCGCAGCCTCCGGAGCCCCAGTCCAAGGATCGGGTGTACCGGTCTGCTCCGGCCATCGCCGGCGGCGTGCTGCTGCTCGCCATCGCCGGGTGGCTCGGCATCGACGCGGTGACCTCGGGCGACGGGCGTACGCCGTGGATGGCGCTCGCCGTGCTGCTCCTGGTCGTGCCGCTGGTCGTCGCCTTCACGCTGCGGCCCGCGGTGTACGCGGGCGAAGACCGCCTGCGCATCCGCAACCCGTTCCGCGTCATCGTGCTGCCCTGGGGCCGGATCGCCTCGCTGAAGTCCGCCTACACGAACGAGGTCCTCACGGAGTCCGGCGCGAAGTACCAGCTGTGGGCCGTGCCCGTCTCGCTGCGCGCCCGCAAGAAGGCCGCGCGGCGTGAGATGCGGGCGACCGCGCAGGCGCGGCGGGAGATGGGCCGGGACGAGGGGCGCGGCAGTGCGCTCGGGATGCGTGCGGGGCTGGGCGGCGGCCTCGGCGGGGGGCCTATGTCCGACGGGCCCGTGCGGGCGGACACCGACCGGATCATGGATGAGCTGCGGGGGCTGCACGAGGCGCGGCACCGGGCGGAGACGGCGCAGGGCGAGGTGACCGTGCGGTGGGCCTACGAGGTGGTGGGGCCGGCGGTTGCGGGGGCGTTGTTGGTGTTGATTCTGGTGATGGTGGGTTGACGCAGGCCAGGGCCGATCGGTGGTCGGCCCCAGGGGCCGGGGTGCTCGGCTTCGCCGGGGCCGACTTGATCCCCGTGCCCGGGTCGGTCGGTCGGTGGTCGGGGTACGGCTGCGAGAACCGCGGTGCGGTCAGATGCCCGCCGCCGTCGACAGGTCGCGCTTGATCGACTCCAGTAGGACCGTCGCCTGTGCGCGGGCCCCGGGGAGGTCGGCGTGGGCCGCGACCGGGACCACGACCTCCAGGTAGCACTTCAGCTTCGGCTCCGTGCCGCTCGGGCGGACGATCACCCGGGCGCCGTCGAGGGTGTAGCGCAGACCGTCGGTGGGCGGGAGGGTGTCCGTGCCCTGGGTGAGGTCGTCGGTGCGGGTGATCGGCAGGCCGGCGAGCTGGGTCGGGGGCTGTTCGCGCAGGCGGCGCATCGCGGCCGTGATGAGGGAGAGGTCCTCCACGCGGACCGAGAGCTGGTCCGTGGCGTGCAGGCCGTGTTCCACGGCCAGGTCGTCGAGGAGGTCCAGGAGCGTGCGGCCCTCCTCCTTGAGCTGCGACGCCAGTTCCGTGATCAGGAGCGCTGCCGTGATGCCGTCCTTGTCGCGTACGCCGTCCGGGTCGACGCAGTAGCCGAGGGCTTCCTCGTAGCCGTAGCGCAGGCCCTCGGCGCGGGCGATCCACTTGAAGCCGGTGAGGGTCTCGACGTGGGGGAGGCCGGCCTTCTCGGCGATACGGCCGAGGAGGGAGGACGAGACGATCGACTCCGCGAAGGTGCCGGTCGCTCCGCGGCGGACCAGGTGGGCGGCGAGCAGGGCGCCGACCTCGTCGCCGCGGAGCATGCGCCAGTCGTCGCCGTCCTGGCCGTCCTGGCCGTCCTGGCCGTCCTTCACGGCGACGGCGCAGCGGTCCGCGTCCGGGTCGTTCGCGATGATCAGGTCGGGGGCGGGTGTCGTGGCGCGGGCCTTCGCGAACGCCAGGTCCATCGCGCCGGGCTCCTCCGGGTTGGGGAACGCCACGGTCGGGAAGTCCGGGTCGGGTTCGGCCTGCTCCGTTACGAGGGCCGGTTCCGGGAAGCCGGCGCGGGCGAAGGCGGCGAGGAGGACGTCCTTGCCGACGCCGTGCATCGCCGTGTACACCGTGCGGGCCGTGCGGGGGGAGTCCTTGGCGAGTACGGCGTCGGTACGGGCGAGGTAGGCGTCGAGGACGCTGTCGTCGAGGGTGTCCCAGCCTTCGGTGGGGCGTCGGACGGTGGTGAGGGACGGGACGGCGGCGATCTCCGCCGCGATGTCGGTGTCCGCCGGGGGGACGATCTGGGAGCCGTCGCCGAGGTACACCTTGTAGCCGTTGTCGCGGGGCGGGTTGTGGCTGGCGGTGACCTCTACGCCGGCGACCGCGCCGAGGTGCCTTATCGCGAAGGCGAGGACGGGGG
>NZ_NGFN01000395.1 GCF_002148965.1 Streptomyces swartbergensis
TCCCCGCCCCGGCTTCCGCGCAGCGCACGGCCCGGCACCGCGTCCGTACCTCCATGACGCGGCAGGAGTGGACCAGGGTCGGGGGGATGGCCGCGGTCATCGTGGCCCTGCACGTGATCGGCTGGGTCACCCTCGTCGCGATCGTCGCCCCCGAACACCGCGCCATCGGCACCCAGACCTTCGGCGTCGGCATCGGCGTCACCGCGTACACGCTCGGCATGCGGCACGCCTTCGACGCCGACCACATCGCCGCCATCGACAACACCACCCGCAAGCTGATGGGCGAGGGGCAGCGGCCGCTGTCGGTCGGCTTCTGGTTCTCCCTCGGCCACTCCAGCGTCGTCTTCGTCCTGGCCTTCCTGCTCACCCTCGGCGTGAAGACCCTGGCCGGACCGGTCCGCGACGACGGCTCCGCGCTGCACGACGTGACCGGCCTGATCGGTACGACCGTCTCCGGGACGTTCCTCTACCTCATCGCGGCCGTCAACCTGGTCATCCTCGCGGGCATCTGGAAGGTGTTCCGCGGCATGCGCTCGGGCCGCTACGACGAGGCCGCCCTGGAGGAGCAGCTGAACAACCGCGGTTTCATGAACCGCCTCCTGGGCCGTGTCATGAAGTCGGTCTCCAAACCCGGGCAGATGTACCCGCTGGGCCTCCTCTTCGGCCTCGGCTTCGACACCGCCACCGAGGTCGCCCTGCTCGTCCTGGCCGGCTCCGGCGCCGCATCCGGCCTGCCCTGGTACGCGATCCTGTGCCTGCCCGTCCTGTTCGCCGCGGGGATGTGCCTCCTCGACACCATCGACGGCTCGTTCATGAACTTCGCCTACGGCTGGGCCTTCTCCGAGCCGGTCCGCAAGGTCTACTACAACCTCACGATCACCGGCCTGTCCGTCGCCGTGGCCCTGCTCATCGGGACCGTCGAACTCCTCGGCCTGCTCGTGGACAGGCTCGGGCTGCACGGCCCCTTCTGGGACTGGATCTCCGGCCTCGACCTCAACGTCCTCGGCTACGTCGTCGTGGCCCTGTTCGTCGCCACCTGGGCGGTGGCGCTGCTGGTGTGGAGGTTCGGGCGCATCGAGGAGAAGTGGACGGGTGACCTGGCCCGGCCGGGACGCGGTGTCGGTCCATGACGGCGACGATGCCCTCATCAGCCATGACACCCTCCCGGACGGCAGAGCTACGGCAGGGCGATGTGGGCGCGAGTCCCACCCGACGGCATCCGCCGAGGTTAGAGCCCGCGTAACGGGAAACGCGGAACGGGCACATGAGACGAACGAGTCGACGCAGCGCGACAGGGAGGCAGAAGTGATGGGCACGGAACCGATGCGCCCCGAACCGATGGCGGACGACGCGTACCAGCCCACCGGGAGCAACGAGGAGCAGGAGGACGCCGCGCCGCTGGACCTCCAGAACGCCGTCGACGAACGGACCTACGACGACACCCTCGACGAGGGCTACTCCCCGCCGGAGAAGCCGCTCGGCGTCACCAAGCGCGGCACCACCGCAGCCGAGCAGCACGACGGCGAGACCCTCGACGAGCGCCTCGCCCAGGAGGTCCCCGACGTGTCCGCCGAGCCGACCGGGGACGGCGTGGGCGACAGCCCCGACAGCGACGGCGAACCGGTCGACCCCGAGGCGGGCACGGCCCGTGCGGGCCGCTTGGTCGCCCCGGACGAGGGCGCCCATCCCGACACGACGAAGGAGACCGTCGCGACGGACATCGGCATCGACGGGGGCGCGGCCGGTGCGGAGGAGGCGGCGGTACACGTGGTGGAGGACGACAGCGACCTGCCGGAGGACGACGACAGGGCGTGACCCGCGGGGCGTCACGCGTCACGGAGTCCATGACGCGTGACGTCCCGCGGGGAAGGGCTACGGCAGCAGCTTCTCGAGCGCGGCCGGGCCCTCCGCTGCCAGCTTGCGCTTGGCCCATTCCAGGTTGCGCGGGGTGAGGTCCTTGCCCGAGGCGAGGACGAGGTCCTCCGGCGACACGTCGGTGCCGGTTCGGGCGTGGAGCAGGCGGTCCGGGGTGGTGCTGTCCTCGGGTGGCCGGGACGCGTGGGGCTGTGACGTCGACATGTTCTCTGCTCCTAGGGTCCGGATCGCTGGTGCGGCCCCGGTGCTGAAAAACGGGTCCGATATCACCATTCAACGCGCGAGCCCAGCGTGCATCCGGAGAGCCCCGGCCACCGCACGAGAACCGGCACCCGCAGCCTGCCGAAAGCCCTGCCGGGAGCCCCACCGGAACCGGGACGAAAGCCGGCCGGAAATCCCAGGCGGAGACCCCTGGCCACCGCACCGCAACCCCGCCGACAGCGCCGGAGGGCCGCCGCGGGCCGCCGCCCCGGCCGGACACCTGCCGAGGCCCCACCGGGAGCCCGCCGAGGGTGGCGCGCCCGACAGTCGGCCCGAAGTCCCCAGGAGCCCGCCGACAGACCCACCAGAGGGCAGCCCGCAGACCCCGCGAGCCCCCCGTTCGGACGCTCACCGATGTCGCCGCGCCGTGGCCCGGGCGACGGTGGACACACCTGTCCGACTGACACGAGCATTTCCGATGCGCACACATGTGACCGCCGCGATCGGCCTGGACGCACTGGTCGTACGGCCCCGCCATCAGGGCCCGCCCCGCGGGCGGGGCGCGAGGACGAGCATCGTGACGTCGTCCCGCACGTCCGGGCAGTACCGGACGAGGTCGGTCCACACCCGCTCGGCCAGCGCGGCCGGATCCTCGTCGGCGAGGCCCGGCAGCCGCTCGGCGAGGGGATAGAAGACCCCGCCGGCGTCCCTGGCCTCCGTGACACCGTCGGACGCGAGGAACAGCCGGTCACCGGCCCGCAGCCGCACCGAGACGACCCTCGGCGGAGTGACCTCGGCGAGGCCCAGCCCCAGCGGCGTGCACGGCTCGACGTCCAGCTCCACGGTCCGCCCGTCCCGCAGCAGCAACGGCCCGGCCTGCCCGCACGCCACGATCCGCACCACACGCGCGTCGGCGGAGAAGTCCAGCAGCACCGCCGTCGCGAACAACTCGGCGTGCGGCTCGCCCGCGGAGTCCACCGCCAGCCTCCGGTCGAGCCGGGCGGCCACCGCCTCCGGGTCCGGCTGGTCCAGCACCGCCTCCCGGAACGCCCCCAGCAGCGACGCGACCGTGGCGACCGCCGACAGCCCGTGCCCCTGCACATCGCCCATGACCGCCCGTACGCCGTAGGGCCCCGCGCGTACGTCGAAGAAGTCGCCCCCGACCAGCGTCCCGCTCTGCGCGGCCCGGTACAGACCCGCGCACCGCACCGGCCCGACCTCTTCCGGGAGCGGCGGCACGACCGCCCGCTGCGCGACCTCGGCGACGGCCCGTTCCGTCACCAGCTGCGCGTCACGCCTGCTGCGCACGAACGACAGCAGCACGCTCAGCGCGGCCACGAAGGAGACGGTCAGCAGATCGGTGCTGCCGGGGTTGTCCAGACGGAAGACGGGAACCGTCAGCACCACCACCGCCAACACGCCGAGCACCGCCGTCACGACCGGCCCGTGCGCCAGCACGGCCAGCGGCGGGATCGCGCCCAGCAGGAAGCCGACGTCCAGCGGCACCGGACTGATCAGCTCCGCCGTGCCCACGCCCGCCAGCAGTACGGACGGCAGCAGCCGCGCCCAGACCGGCGGCGGTGCGCCGCGCAGCCAACCCCGCCGGTCCAGGTCCCGATCCCGATCCCGGTCCAGGTTCCGATCCCGATCCCGGTCCTGGTCCGGGTCCCTGCCCCGGCGCGGCAGCCGGGCGCGCGCACTGCTCACACCACCACGCTGCTACGCCCCACCGGGCGCCGCACTCCGGGCCCGCGTCACCGGGGACGGCCGTCAGCGGCGGCCGCCGGGGACGTGCGCGACTGCCAGAACGGCGTGAGCGTCAGCCGCAGCCCGTCGGCGCCGCGTCTTGTGAGAGCGCTCTCAGGGCGGATCCGCGTCACGGATGCCACGGACGGGCAGTGCTTCCGCCAACCCGTCCGGCATGCCGTAACCCCTTGCTGAAGCGGTCACTTGGGGGCATCTGCGGTCGCTCAACCGCCTCTTGAGGGCCACTTGAGCCGCGCCGGAAAAGCGATGGACGGCCCGCCGGTGATCCCGTAGCGTGTCGGCGTCACGCCCCGAGACCCGTGGAAGGAGGGCGGAGCCGTGCAGTTCACACCATTTCAGCGCTCCCTGTCCCTCGTCCCGGCGTGCTTCGACTGACCTCACCGGGAGCGCTCTCCACAGCATGCATCCCGGAGGAATTCCGTGACCGATGTGGTCATCCGCGCGCTCGACGCGAGCGACGCCGATCTCTTCGACACCCTGTCCGATCCGCTGGGCGCCCGTGAGGGCCACCGGCTGACCCGGCACCGCCCCGACTGGAAGCGGGTGGCCCTGCGCGACGGCAGGGTCGTGGCCCGCGGCGCCTGGTGGGGCGGCCCCGACGACACCGAGCCCGTCAACCTCAACTGGTTCGACGTGGCGGAAGGCGAGGAGGAAGCGGGCGCCGCACTCCTGCGCTCCGCCCCCTGGCAGGTGGAACTGGAACTGAACCTGCCCACGGGCTGGCGCGGCGACCCGGCCCTGCACGCCGCGGCCGAGACCCGCTTCACGGCCGCACGGAAGGCCGGCTACGACCTCCTGGTGGAACGCCTGCTGTACCGGTGGACCCCTGACCGCGGTCTGCCCGAGCGGCCCGGGCGCCTGGTGTTCCGCGCCGAACCGGACGACGCCGTGTTCTTCGACGCGCTGCGCCGCATCCACTCCGTCACGCTGGACGCCCACGCGCTGAAAGCCATCGAGCAGGGCGGACTCGACCAGGCGGCCCAGGAGGAGATCGACTTCTTCCACTGGTGCCCCTCGCCCCGCGAGTGGTGGCAGGTCGCTCACACACCGCAGGGCGAGTTGGCCGGCATCCACATCCCGGTCCACAACACCTCGGGCCCGTGCATCGGCTTCATCGGCGTCCTGCCCGACCAGCGAGGCCACGGTTACGCCCACGACCTGCTGGCCGAGTGCACCCACTTCCTGGTCGAGCGGGGCGCCGAGTTCATAGCGGCCGCCACGGACCAGGGCAACTTCCCCATGGCCGCGAACTTCGCCAAGGCCGGTTTCCCGGTGGTCAAGGAGCGCATCAACTTCGACCCGGCGTAGGAACCGGGGGCCGTACCCCAGGCAGGGCTAGCGGCCGCCGCCGTCCAGCAGATCCTGAGCCGCCGTGAGAATCTCCGTGACCCGCAGGCCGAACGCCGCGTCGCACGCGTGCGGGCGGCCGGTCCGGGCGGCGGCGAGCAGGGCGTCCGCGGCCCGCATCAGGGCGGGGACCGCTCCGTCGGAGCTCTCCGGCAGGACGGCGGCCCCGGCCTCCCCGAGGAGTTCCACGGCGGCACCGGACGCGGCGGGCGGTGCCGTCAGGCTCAGGGTGAGGGTGCTCGACGCGCCACCGGCGTGGTCGAGGACGACATGCGCGGTGTCCCCGGGACCGTACGCCGCCGCCGTCACACGCCGCACGTCGCCCAGCACCGGCAGCAGCACGGACAGGGCGTGCGGCCCGACGTCCCACAGGGCGCCCTTCTCCCGCCGCCACGGCGTCGCGAAGGGGCTCTCGCTGGTGAATACCGCCGCGAGCCACTGCGCCCGCCCCGTGAACCAGCCCGGCACCGCCGCCTGCTCGGCGATCCACGCCTCCGGCTCGGGCTGGAAGCGGGCCGTGAAGAACACGACCGAGGCGACCCCGGCCTCCTCGGCGGCCTCGACCACGGCCCGCCCCTGCTCCACCGTCGGCGCGAGGGGCTTGTCGAGCAGCAGATGACACCCGGCCCGCGCCGCCCGCACGGCGAGCCCGGCCTGCACCTCGGGCGGCAGCGCCACGGCGACCGCGTCCACGTCGGCGAACAGTTGGTCGACGTCGTCGTACGCCCGGACACCGTGCCGCTCGGCCAGTTCCTTCGCCGCCTCGGGGCGGCGTCCCCACACGCCGGCGAAGTCGAGCTCGTCGTGCCCGCTCAGGGCGGGTGCGTGGGCCATCTGCGCCCAGGGTCCGGTGCCGAGCAGTCCTATGCGCATGCCGCCGCCTCTCCACGCTGCCTGAAACCGCCGGCGGCCGGTTCCTGCCGGCCGCTCGGCGACGAGCGTGTCACACGGGACCGGCAGCCGGGGAGCCCGGTCAGGGGTCAGGGCCCCACGAGACCGGCGTCCGTCAGCCCGGCCCCGGCGTCGGCCAGGGAGCGCACGGTGTGGGGCCGCAGGTTCCACGCACTGACCGTGTAGCCGAGGCCGCCCCCGTCTCCGGCACGGGCCTCCATCCGCCAGGGGGCATCGCCCGTCGGGTAGAACCGCAGCGTCAGCGTCCGGCCCGACGGCAGGTAGAGCTCCGCGACGGACCGGTCCACCACTAGACGCAGCTCGACGCTCGCCTCGGGGCAGGGGACGCGGTACGTGCCGCCCTGCGCGCGGGCGTCGAGAGAGGCGTGGTCACGGTCCACGACGAGCTCACCGGCCCCGGGGTCGATCCTGATGTCGAGGTACTCGGCGCCGTCGGCCGATGTCACCAGCCGTAGCCCTCCTGCCGGTTCCAGGCGCGCGGTCAGGTCGAAGCTCGCGCCGACCGTCCCCAGGACAGCCGTTCCGGCCGTCACACCGGCCGCGGTCACCGTCCGTTCGCCCCGTAGAGCGAGCAGCTCCGCGGCAGGTCGCTGCCGTACGGAGCCGTCCTCGGCGAGCGTCACCTCGCGCGGCAGGGTCAGCAGCCCGGCCCAGCCGGCCTCGCGCACCCACTGAGGGTCACGGGCCTCCCAGGACCAGCCCCACAGCAGCCACCGGCCGTCGGGCGCGGGCAGCAGCGCCGGGGCGTAGAAGTCGGGGCCGTGGTCGAGCAGGGCCGGGGCGCCGGCGAGGAAACGGCCGTCGTGCTCCCGCCCGGGGTAGACCACGGTCCGGCGCGGTCCGAGCTCCGGGTCCCACACGCTGAGGAGCAGCGCGCCGCGACCGTCCGCGTGCAGGTACTGCGGGCACTCCCAGCCCAGCCCCGTGTCGGCGCCCGGCGCCACCGGCTGCGGGGCCCCGTCCAGGAAGGGCCCCTTGTATTCCCACTGTTCGAGGTCCGCGGACTCGTACAGCAGTGCCGCCGCCCGGCCGTCCGCGAAGGCGGAGCCGACCAGCATCCGCCACCCGCCGCCCTCACGCCACACGTACGGGTCGCGGTACATGGTCGCGCCCTCGGGCGGTTCGGGAATCAACAGGCTGCCGCGCGGTGTCCAGGTGACACCGTTGTCCCGGGACTCCGCGGTGGTGACCGGCTGGGCCCAGCGGTCGGTGCGGAAGGCGGAGTAGAAGGCGACCATGCGGTCGCCGTCGGAGACCGCGTTGCCGGAGAAGCAGCCGTCGGCGTCCTCGCCGCCGGGCGTGGGGGTCAGGGCGAGGGGGAGTTCCTCCCAGGTCAGCAGGTCGGGGCTGCGGAAGTGCCCCCAGTGCATGTGCGCGTGCTCGGATCCGTACGGGTTGTACTGGAAGCACACGTGGTAGTGGCCGTCGTGGAAGGCCAGCCCGTTGGGGTCGTTGATCCAGTTGCGGGGCGGGCGCAGGTGCGCGA
>NZ_NGFN01000396.1 GCF_002148965.1 Streptomyces swartbergensis
GGGCCGGCCGGGGTCGTCCAGCCAGTACGGGACCGGCTGGGCGTCGGAGAGCGAACGGATCCACTTGTACCGCTGATTCATGGCGCTCGGGGCCATGATTTCAACTCCCTACGGTTATGCCTTGTGTCTGTTGCGGCGATTACCGACGGCCATGGAAGCCAGGACGAACAGTACGGCGACGACGAACATGGCCGTCCCGATCACATTGATCTGAACGGGCGTTCCGCGCTGTGCCGAGCCCCAGACGAACATGGGGAAGGTGACTGTCGAGCCGGCGTTGAAATTGGTGATGATGAAGTCGTCGAAGGAGAGGGCGAAGGCGAGCATGGCGCCCGCCGCGATTCCCGGCGCCGCGATCGGCAGGGTGACCCGGACGAAGGTCTGGAACGGGCCCGCGTACAGGTCCCGCGCCGCCTCCTCCAGTTTTGGGTCCATCGACATCACGCGCGCCTTGACGGCCGTGACCACGAAACTCAGGCAGAACATGATGTGCGCGATGAGGATCGTCCAGAAGCCCAGCTGGGCGCCCATGTTGAGGAACAGGGTGAGCAGCGAGGCGGCCATGACGACCTCGGGCATCGCCATGGGCAGGAAGATCAGCGAGTTCACGGCGCCGCGGGCGCGGAAGCGGTAGCGGACCAGCGCGAAGGCGATGAGCGTGCCGAGGAGGGTGGCGCCGAGGGTCGCCCAGAACGCGATCTGGAGGCTGACCGACAACGAGCCGCACAGGTCGGAGACCCCGCACGGGTCCTTCCAGGCGTCCAGGGAGAACCGCTGCCATTCGTAGTTGAAGCGCCCCTTCGGTTTATTGAAGGAGAACACCGTGACGATGACGTTCGGCAGCAGGAGATAGGCGAGCGTCAGCAGTCCCGCGATGACGACGAGATTTCTTTTCAGCCAGTTGACGAAGGGCATTTAGACCAGATCCTCCGTCCCGGACCGGCGGATGTAGAGGGTGACCATGAGAAGGATGGCCGCCATGAGGATGAACGAGAGTGCCGCGGCGGTCGGATAGTCGAGCACTCTCAGGAACTGCGTCTGGATGACGTTGCCGACCATGCGGGTGTCCGTGGAGCCGAGCAGGTCGGCGTTGACGTAGTCGCCGGTGGCCGGGATGAAGGTCAGCAGCGTGCCGGAGACGACGCCCGGCATCGACAGCGGGAAGGTCACCTTGCGGAAGGTCGTCCAGGGACGTGCGTACAGATCACCGGCGGCCTCGTGGAGCCGGCCGTCGATGCGCTCCAGCGAGGTGTAGAGCGGCAGGATCATGAACGGCAGGAAGTTGTACGTCAGTCCGCAGACCACCGCGAGCGGCGTGGCGAGGACCCGGTCGCCGGCGGTCCAGCCGAGCCAGCCGGTGACGTCCAGGACGTGCAGCGTGTCGAGCGCGCCGACGAGCGGGCCGCCGTCCGCGAGGATCGTCTTCCAGGCCAGGGTGCGGATCAGGAAGCTGGTGAAGAACGGCGCGATCACCAGGATCATGATCAGGTTCCGCCAGCGGCCCGCGCGGAAGGCGATCAGGTACGCGAGCGGGTAGCCGAGCAGCAGGCACAGGATCGTGGCGGTGCCCGCGTAGAGCACGGACCTGACGAACTGCGGCCAGTACGCGGACAGCGCGTCCCAGTACGTGGCGAAGTGCCAGGTGACCTTGTAGCCCTCCTCCAGGGAGCCCGTCTGCACGGACGTGGAGGCCTGGTAGATCATCGGCAGCGCGAAGAAGACCAGCAGCCAGAGGATGCCGGGCAGCAGCAGCCAGTACGGGGTCCAGCGGCCCCTGCGCCTCGGGGGTTTCGGCTCGGGGGCCTCGGGTGCGAGCGGCGGTGGCGCCTCGGTGAGTGTCGACATCAGGCCGCCTCTTCCACTCCGGCGTCGGCGTCCTGGTCCGCGTCCAGGCCGAAGGTGTGGGCCGGGTTCCAGTGCAGGACGACCTCGGCGCCGGGCACCAGCCGCGGGTCGCGGTCGATGTTCTGGGCGTAGACCTCGAAGTCCGTACAGACCGGGCTGTCGACGACGTACTGCGTCGAGACGCCGATGAAGCTGGAGTCGGCGATCCGGCCGGTGATGCGGTTGCGGCCGTCGGGTATCTCGCCGGCGTCGTCCGCGTGGGTGAGGGAGATCTTCTCCGGGCGGACGCCGACCAGCACCTTGCCGCCGGTGGTCGCCGGGGCGGAACAGCGCGCCTCGGGCAGGACGAGCTTGCCGCCGCCCGCCTTCAGCACGATCTCCTCGCCGCTCTTGGAGTCGACCTCGGCCTCGATGAAGTTGGAGGTGCCGAGGAAGTTGGCGACGAATGTGGTGCGCGGGTTCTCGTAGAGGTCGGCCGGTGAGCCGAGCTGCTCGACGCGGCCCGCGTTCATCACGGCGACCGTGTCGGCCATGGTCATGGCCTCCTCCTGGTCGTGCGTGACGTGGATGAACGTGATGCCGACCTCGGTCTGGATGCGCTTGAGCTCCAACTGCATCTGGCGGCGCAGCTTCAGGTCGAGGGCGCCGAGCGGCTCGTCGAGCAGGAGCACCTTGGGGTGGTTGATCAGCGCGCGGGCCACGGCGACGCGCTGCTGCTGGCCGCCGGAGAGCTGGTGCGGCTTCTTGCGGGCCTGCTCGCCGAGCTGGACCAGGTCGAGCATCTCCTCGACCTGCTTCTTCACCGACTTGATGCCGCGCCGGCGCAGGCCGAAGGCGACGTTCTCGAAGATGTCGAGGTGCGGGAAGAGGGCGTAGGACTGGAAGACCGTGTTCACGGGCCGCTTGTACGGCGGGAGCGCGGTCACGTCCTGGCCGCCCAGCGAGACGGTGCCGGCGGAAGGTTCCTCCAGGCCGGCGATCATGCGCAGGGTGGTGGTCTTGCCGCAGCCGGAGGCGCCGAGCAGGGCGAAGAAGGAGCCCTGCGGCACGGTCAGGTCGAGCGGATGGACGGCGGTGAAGGCGCCGTAGGTCTTGGATATGCCCGTCAGGCGGACGTCGCCGGTGGGGTCTGTCTTGTTCGTCATCTTGGGTCACGCCCCCGTCAGCTTCGCGAACTTCTCTTCGAACTCGGTCTCTTCCTTCGAGCTCAGCGAGCGGAAGGCGTGCGACTTGGCGGCCATGGCCTTGTCGGGGATGATCAGCGGGTTGTTCGCCGCGTCCTCGTCGATCTTCGCCAGTTCGGCCTTCACGCCGTCGACGGGGCACACGTAGTTGATGTACGCGGTGAGTTCCGCGGCCGGCTTCGGCTCGTAGTAGAAGTCGATGAGCCGCTCGGCGTTCGTCTTGTGCCGGGCCTTGTTGGGGATCAGCAGGTTGTCCGTGGACGTCATGTAGCCGCTGTCCGGGATGAGGAAGTCGATGTCGGGGCTGTCCGCCTTGAGCTGGACGACGTCACCGGCCCAGGCGACGCAGGCCGCGAAGTCGCCGCTGGTCAGGTCCGAGGTGTAGTCGTTGCCGGTGAAACGGCGGATCTGTCCCTTGTCGACGGCCTTCTGGAGCCGGGCGATGGCCGCGTCGTAGTCGTCGGCGGTGAAGTCCGCCGGGTCCTTGCCCATGTCGAGCAGCGTCATGCCGACGCTGTCGCGCATCTCCGACAGGAAACCGACGCGCCCCTTGAGCTTGGGGTTGTCGAGCAGGTCGGATATCGACGTCACCTCGACGCCGTCGAGGGCCTTCTTGTTGTACGCGATGACGGTCGAGATGCCCTGCCAGACGTACGAGTAGGCGCGGCCCGGGTCCCAGTCGGGGCTGCGGAACTGGGCCGACAGGTTGGCGTAGGCATGCGGCAGGTTGGCCGGGTCGAGCTTCTGCACCCAGCCCAGGCGGATGAGGCGGCCGGCCAGCCAGTCGGTGAGGACGATGATGTCGCGGCCGGTGTCCTGGCCCGCGGCGAGCTGCGGCTTGATCTTGCCGAAGAACTCGTTGTTGTCGTTGATGTCCTCGGTGTACTTGACCTTGATGCCGGTGCGTTTCGTGAACTGCTCCAGTGTCGGGTGGTGCTTGCCGCTGTCGTCGACGTCCATGTACTCGGTCCAGTTGGAGAAGTTCACGGTCTTCTCCTTGGCCGAACGGTCCTCCGCCGGGACGCCGCCCTGCGACTGGCCCGCCGCCGGGATGCCGCAGGCGCTCAGCGTCCCGAGTCCGCCGGCCGCGAGCGCCCCGCCCGCGGAGGCGCGCAGCAGCGACCGCCGGGTGAGGGCGGCCCTGCCGTTTGTGAAACTGCGCCGCATGGCGGCCACTTGGGCCGGGGACAGGCGGTCGGGCTCGTACTGCTCCATGCGCGTGGTGCCCTTTCGGAGGGTGGGCGGCCGTTGGTCAGGCGGCCTGCAGACGACTATCGATCCCCGAAGACGGTGCGGTGCCAGTCCTTGGCGGCCACCGCGGTGTTGTCGAACATGACGTGCTTGATCTGGGTGTACTCCTCGAACGAGTACGCGGACATGTCCTTGCCGTAGCCGGAGGACTTGTAGCCGCCGTGCGGCATCTCGCTGATGATCGGGATGTGGTCGTTGACCCACACGCAGCCCGCCTTGATCTCGCGCGTGGCCCGGTTCGCCCGGTACACGTCCCGGCTCCAGGCGGAGGCGGCCAGCCCGTACGGGGTGTCGTTGGCGAGGGCGATCCCCTCGTCATCGGTGTCGAACGGCAGCACGACCAGGACCGGTCCGAAGATCTCGGACTGGACGACCTCACTGTCCTGGGCGGCGTCGGCGATGAGGGTGGGCCGGTAGTAGGCGCCCTTGGCGAGCTCCCCCTCCGGTGCTTCGCCTCCGGTCACCACGCGCGCGTAGGCCCGTGCCCGGTCGACGAAACCGGCGACCCGGTCCCGCTGCGCGTGCGAGATGAGCGGTCCGAGGTCGGTCCCGGCGGCGAAGGGGTCGCCGAGCCGGACGGTCTTCATGAGCGCGGCCGTCCGCTCCACGAAGGCGTCGTACAGCGGTCGCTGCACATACGCGCGCGTGGCGGCCGTGCAGTCCTGCCCGGTGTTGATGAGCGCGCCGGCGACCGCGCCGTGGGCGGCGGCCTCGAGGTCGGCGTCGTCGAAGACCACGAAGGGCGCCTTGCCGCCGAGCTCCAGGTGGAGGCGCTTGACGGTGGCGGTGGCGATCTCCGCGACGCGCTTGCCGACGGCGGTGGAACCGGTGAAGGAGGTCATGGCCACGTCGGGATGGCCGACGAGGTGCTCTCCGGCCTCCCTGCCGGTGCCGGTCACGATGTTGATCACACCGTCCGGGATCCCGGCGTCCGTGGCCGCCCGGGCGAAGAGCAGCGAGGTCAGCGGGGTGAGCTCGGCGGGCTTGAGGACGATGGTGTTGCCCGCGGCGATCGCCGGGAGGATCTTCCAGGCGGCCATCTGGAGGGGGTAGTTCCAGGGCGCGATGGAGCCGACGACGCCGATGGGCTCGCGCCGGACGTACGACGTGTGGTCGCCGGAGTACTCACCCGCGGAATGGCCCTGGAGAAGCCGTGCGGCACCGGCGAAGAAGGCGGTGTTGTCGATCGTCCCCGGGACGTCGAACTCGCGGCTCAGCTTCAGCGGCTTGCCGCACTGGAGCGACTCGGCACGGGCGAAGTCCTCGGCACGGTCGGCCAGGACCGCGGCGAACCGGTGCAGGGCGTCGGACCGCTCGCCCGGCGTGGCTCCCGCCCAGCCAGGGAAGGCCTCGCGGGCGGCTGCGACGGCCCGGTCGACGTCGGCCGTGCCCGCCAGTTCGTAGCGCAGCACCTCCTCGCCCGACGAAGGGTCGACGACCGCATGCGTGCGGCCGGAGGTGCCCCTGGTCAGGCGGCCGGCGATGTACTGCGCGCCCTCCGCGAAGCGCTCCTCGGCCGGGAATCGGTCCGGGGTGGCGTTGCCCGGGTTGTGCATGTCGCTCTCCTCCGTGTCCCCATAGTGGGGCCGGCGTGGCTCAGGCTCGATTTGAGTGCCGATCCTGACAGAGGGATGCCACTCCAACAAGGGATTCCGTTGTTGATTTTTGGTTACGCGACGGAATCTGTCGACCAGGTGTCGAGTCCGCAGGGAAAACACAGGACGCTGTGTCAGTGGTGCGTGCCAGACTCGCGCGCATGGAGGAGATCACGGGGGAGGTCCGCTCCCGGGAGGCCCTGGTCGGGGCTGTCCGCGCGGGGGCCAGGATCAGGTATCTGCACTTCTGGGGGCACCGGCCGCGGCCGGACGGCCGGATCGGGGCGAGCTGCCTGAGCCAGTGGTGGCCGGCGCCGTTCACGGTGGACGGCGTGGAGTACGCGACGGCCGAGCACTGGATGATGGCGGGCAAGGCCCGGCTCTTCGAGGACGCGGCGGCGGAGCGTGCCGTGCTGGCCGCCGGGCATCCCGCCGAGGCGAAGAAGGCCGGGCGGCTGGTGCGCGGCTTCGACGAGGCGATATGGCGGCGGGAGCGGTTCCGGATCGTCGTGGAGGGCAGCGTCCACAAGTTCGGCGCGCATCCGCAGCTGCGGGAGTTCCTGCTGGGCACGGGCGAGCGTGTGCTGGTCGAGGCGAGTCCCGTGGACCGGGTGTGGGGCATCGGGCTGGCCGCGGACGACGAGGCGGCGATGGATCCGCAGCGGTGGCGGGGGCCGAACCTGCTGGGCTTCGCGCTGATGGAGGCGCGGGCGCGGCTGCGCGAGTCATAAGGGGGCATGAGTCGGGGGCCGGCCCATGGACCGGCCCCCCGTGCGGCAGCGGCTTCAGGCAGCCGCGCCGAGCCCGCCCATGATGCTGGCGAAGAGCAGGAAGCCCAGCAGCGGCAGGATCACGGTGGCGATGATGCCGCAGACCAGCCCGGCGGTCGCCGCGCCCTTGTTGGTGGCCTCACCTCGGGTGGCCCTGCCCCGCCCGATGGCGCCGAAGATGATCGCCAGGATGCCCAGGATCACGCCGAAGAACCACAGCAGGAAGGTCACGCTGCACACCACGCCGATGATGCCCAGCACCAGCCCCGTGGTTCCCATGCCGTTGCTCGGCTGCGCGGGCATCGCGTAGCCGGGCGCCTGGGGGTAGCCCACCGGCGGTGCGGCCGGGTAGCCAGGGCCGCCCTGGGGGTAGCCGTAGCCGGGGCCGCCCTGCTGCGGATAGCCGTATCCGGGGGCCGGCTGCTGCGGGGGCTGGGACGGCGGACCGAACCCACCGGGCGTGGGATTGGTGTTGGACATGACGATCTCCCCTCCGTTGTCAGACCAGGGAATCGTAGTGGCCAAGTCCGCCGCGCAGTACGGCTGTTTCAGTGGTGGGACGGGACGGTGGCGACTGGGGCGCGCGCGCCGTAGTACGGGTCGTCGTACGGCTCGTCGCTGTTGATCGCGGCCGTGATGCCGACGGCTATCAGGACGATCACCGCGATGCCGAGGATGATCCCGATGATGCCCATGATCAGGCCCGCCTGGGCCTGACCGTGGTTGGTGGCCACTCCGGCCTCGGCGCGCTTGCGGCCCTTGATGCCGAAGACGACGGCGAGGATGCCGGTGACCAGGGAGACCACGCCGTACAGACAGAAGAGGGTGCAGGAGATGATGCCCAGCACCATGGCGGCGACGCCCATGCCGTTCTGGGGGGCCGGCGGCATACCGGGCCAGCCGTAGCCCGCCTGGGGGTAGCCGGGGTAGCC
>NZ_NGFN01000397.1 GCF_002148965.1 Streptomyces swartbergensis
GGTTGGGGCCCTCTCCCCGTTCCTTGAAAAGAGGGCTCGAAGCTCGGATCCCGAAGCTCAGGCCGTCTCGTCCTTGAGGTCTGTGACGAACGCGGCCCAGGCCGTGGTCCGGAACACGAGCTTCGGGCCATGGGGGTTCTTGGAGTCGCGGACGGGGACGAGGGTGGGGTGGCCGGCTATTTCCAGGCAGTCGCCGCCGCTGCCGCCGCTGTGGCTGGACTTGTGCCAGGTCGCGCCGTCCAGGTCGTACTCAGGGATGCTCCTCATGGCCGCAATCCTGCGCGATGTGCTTGATGAGGGCCGGAGATTCGTCCGGGGAGAGGGCGCACGCTGTGAGGAGTTGGAAGGTGCGCTGCTGATGGCGGACGTAGCGCCTCTGCCATGACTTCCGGCCCGCCGGTCTGCCGACGCAATGCAGCCTCGTCAATCACCGTCCACAACAAAGGGCTTGTTGGATCGTCGAGGATGCGGGCTCTGTCCGTCCGAGCAGTCACCAACTCCTCGATCATCTCCTCTGGTGCTGTGGGCCGGTACGCCCGGAACACGGCCCGTGCATACGCGGGAGTTTGCAGCAGCCCGGGGATGAGGAGCGGCGCGAACTGCCGGATCTCCGTAGCCGCGGCCTCCGCCTCCACGGCCTCCGCAAAATGCTCCGGATACTTCGACTTCGCCGCCGCCCCACAGTTCCGCTGAAAGAAATCCCCCGTCCCCAACTCCTCGTCCAGCAACCGCGCATACTCCCGCTGCATCCGCCGCGTCCCCGCCTCCAGCTGCCCGATGAACGACCCGCTCACGAACAGCCGCTGTCCCAGTTCCTCCTGGCTGAGGCCGGCCTTCTCGCGGGCGTGGCGGAGTTCGGCGCCCAGGAGGGCCCGAGGGGAGGAGGACGGGTCGAGGTCCCTGGAACCGGGCATGGGCAACTTCCTGTCGTACACCTGGGGTTGTTGGAACGCCGTGTATGGCCAGGTTAGGCACCGGTCGGCCACGCTGTGTGGTGAATCACAAACTCAGCGTGGAGGTAGGGAAAGGTGCGTTCGACCGAAGAGATCGTGGAGGCACTGCGGGACGCGCTCGCGGGTGTCGGTGCCGTGCTGCCGTCGCTGGGCGTCGACCCGGTGACCGGTGCGAGCAAGGAGCCGTTCGCCCTGGTCGATCTGGGGCGGTGCAATGTAAGGACGGCCGAGCAACTGACGGACGTACTGCGCTCGCTGCCTGTGAGGGAGACGCTGCGGGCGCGGGTGAGGCAGGTCAACCGTAAGCCGAAGTCACGGTGAAGTAATGGTGGTCGACGTCGCGCGGTTCCGGTGAACGGCGGCGTCGCGCCGCTGTATATCGTGGCGGGCGCTGATGAACGTGCCTGTGACAGGAGTTCGGGGGACATGAGCGCGTCCGGGACGGCTGTGGAGGCAGGCGGCGGCAGCGGGACGGGTAGTTCACGGCCGGCCCCCTCCGGCGTGCGCAAGGCCGTCGGTTCCGCGCTGTGGGCCGTGGTGGTGCCCGTACTGCTGCTGGTCGGTTCCGCGGTCGGACAGTGGGTGACCTGGCTCGGGGTCGTCCTCGGCATGGCGACCATCGCGGTCGCCGCCAGCGTCATCGGCGGTTTCTGGCACCGGGCCGGGGCGGCGACGCTCGTCTCCTTCGGCGGATTCGCGCTGATGCTGTTCGCCGGGCCCGCCGTGTACGAGGCGTACATGGACACCGTGGGAGAGCCCGTCGACGCCGTGGTGACCCAGGTGGTCGACCGGGACCAGCGGCGCGGGCCGGACATGTTCTGCACGGTAAGGGAGCTCGGCGGGGACCGGAGGACGTACGAGGTGTCCCAGCAGGAGAACTGCTTCGGCCAGGCAGAGCCCGGCGACCGCGTCGAGATCCGCGAGGACCCGCTCGGGCTGCTCGATCCCAGGCTGCCCGACAGTCCCGATCAGCGGAACACCACGGAGATCACCCTCGCCGTCACCGCCGGACTGACCCTGCTCCTCGCGGGCGGCACCTTCTACGGCGGTCAGCGCCGCCGGGGCCGGTGAGTCAGCCGGCCGCCGCCAAGGCCGCCCGCAGGTGCCCGTCGGACTCCGCCAGCAGCCGCGCCGCCGTCGGGCCGTCCACGTCGGCCAGGATGGTCAGGATCGCGTTCTTCACCTCGCCGTCGGTGGCGGCCAGGGCCCGTTCGATCTCCTCGTCGCCGGCGCCGGTGGCGAGGGCGACAATGCGGTGGGAGCGGGCGCGCAGTTTGTCGTTGGAGGCGCGGACGTCGACCATCAGGTTTCCGTAGGTCTTGCCCAGGCGGATCATCGTGATCGTCGAGAGCATGTTGAGGACGAGCTTCTGTGCCGTGCCGGCCTTCAGCCGCGTGGAGCCGGTGAGCAGTTCGGGGCCCACGACGATCTCGATGCCGTGCTCGGCGGCGGCCGCGAGCGGGCTGCCGGAGTTGCAGGCGAGGCCGATGGTGAGGCAGCGGTGGGCGCGGGCGTGTTCGACCGCGCCGATGGCGTACGGGGTGCGGCCGGAGGCCGAGATGCCGACCACCGTGTCGTCCGGGGTCAGGCCGAGGGGCTCCAGGTCGGCACGGGCCAGTTCCCGGGAGTCCTCCGCGCCCTCCACCGAGGTGACCACGGCCTGCGGGCCGCCCGCGATGAGCCCGACGACCCGGGAGGGGTCGGTGTTGAAGGTGGGCGGGCACTCGGAGGCGTCCAGGACGCCCAGCCGGCCCGCCGTGCCCGCTCCCGCGTAGACCAGGCGGCCTCCCCGGGCCATCCGCTCTGCCAGGGCGTCGATCGCGGCGGCGATCTCGGGCAGCCGTGCCGCGACCGCCCCGGCCACGGTGGCGTCCTCGGCGTTCATGAGCCGGGCGATGTCGAGGGTGGGCAGCCGGTCGATGCCGGCGAGGTCCGGCCGGAACGCCTCGGTGGTCAGGGACTCCAACTCGGCTCTGAGCTCACGGGGGTCGGAGGTGGAGGTCATGGGACGGCTCTTTCCGTGTCTTTCCGTGCTTTCCGGTGCGGGCCGGGGCCGGCTCAGGAACGATGCCGGTGGGCCAACGCCTCGTACGACGCCGAGAGCGCCGGCGCCGCCGTCTCGTACGTCCGCTGCGCCACCCCCACGAACAGGCAGTCCACCACAAGAAGCTGACCGGTCCGGGACGACATCGCCGCGGGACGCAGCTCGCTCTCCCGGGCCGTGGACGTGGTGAGGACGTGGTCGGCGTACTGCGCGACCGGGCCGTCGGGGCGGCCGGTGATCGCCACCGTCGTCGCCCCGCGCTCGAAGGCGACCCGCAGTGGCTCGATGACGTCCCCCGTCGACCCGGAGTGCGTGACGGCGATCGCGACGTCGCCCGCGCGCAGTTGCACGGCGTTGGTGACGGCCAGGTGCGGGTCGCTGTGCGCGTGCGCCACCAGCCCTATGCGCAGGAGCTTCTGCGTGAGGTCCTGGGCGACCAGCCCGGACGCCCCGACGCCGTACACGTCCGTGCGGCGGGCGGTGGTCAGCGCCGTGACGGCCGCGCCCAGCTGGACGGTGTCGAGGCCGGCGGCGGTGTCGGCGAGGGTCTGCTGCTCGTCGTAGGCGAGCTTGGCGACCACGTCGGCGATCGGGTCGTCGACCGCGATGTCCGTGGTGATGGCCGGGGCGCGGCCGGACTGCTGCTGGGCGGCGAGGCCGGCGAGGGCCAGGCGCAGGTCCCGGTAACCCGGATAGCCCAGCAGCCGGGCGGTGCGTACGACGGTCGCCTCGCTGGTGCCGGTGAGTTCGGCGAGGCCGGTGACCGTGAGGGCCGCGCAGCCGGCCGGGTCGCCCGCGACGGCCTCGGCGACGCGCTGCATGGAACGCGTCATCGACGGGCCCAGCGTGCGGACCTTGGCGGCGAGGGCGGCGGGGGCGGGCGGGGTGCCGAGCGTGCCGGCCATGGCACCCGTGCCACTGCCTCCCGTGCCACCCGTGCCACCCGTACCGCTCGTGCCGCCGCACTCGTCGGCGAAACTTTCCTTCACTCTTCGGGTCACCCTTGAAAGATATTTTCGGCTCGGCGTTGTGGTCAAGAGTGCGCACAATGGGGGCATGGACCCCATCAGCCCCCTGGAGCAGGCGCTGCACGCCGCGCGCGCCCTCGTGCTGGCCGACCTCGTCGCGGGACGCGTCGCCGAGGCGGACGTCGTGTCGCTGGTCGAGGAGTCCGTCACGCGACGGCGGTGGTGGGTCGAGCAGTGGCCGGAGGGCGCGCAGTACGTCGCCGGTCTGGTCGCGCAGGACGTGCAGGACGCCCTGCTGGAGCGCTACGGCCGCTGGCCGCTGTGCCCGGTGTGCGGCACCGGCGACCCGCACGCGCTGGACGTGGAACCGGAGTTGGGGCCCGACCCGCACTGGGTGTGCGGCGAGGCGGGTGTGAAGGTCGCGGCGCTGGGATCGCTGGGCGAGGCTCTCGGCGGAGCGGCGCCCTCGTGACCGTCTACATCGATCCGCCGACCTGGCCCGGCCACGGCCGCATGTGGTCCCACCTGATCAGCGACGTCTCGTACGAGGAACTGCACACCTTCGCCGAACGCCTGGGCGTGCCCCGGCGGGCCTTCGAACGCGACCACTACGACATCCCTGCCCAGCGGTACGCGGACGCCGTGGCCGCCGGGGCCGTGGAGGTCAGCAGCCGCGAGGTGGTGCGGCTGCTGCACGGGGCGGGGCTGCGGCGGCCCAAGGGGCGGGCTCAGTCGCCGGGTTCGCGCAGTTCGTAGGCGACCTGCTCGGCGTCCTCCGCGACGGCCTTGAACCCGGCGCGGGCGAGGACGTTGTGCGAGGGCGTGTTGTCCCGCTCGACGTTCGCGACGACGGTCCGTACCTCGTCCCGGGACAGCGCGTACGCCGACAGCGCGCGCAGCGCCTCGGTGGCGTAACCGTGCCCACGGGCCGCTTCGACCAGGTCGTAGCCGATCTCCACCCGCCCCGACCCGTCCGGCACGCCGTGGAAGCCCATGGCGCCGAGCGCGCGGCCGTCCTCGCGCCGGACCAGGACGTACATGCCCCACTCCGGCCGGTGGACACCGTCCTCGTACTGCTTGAACACCAGCCCGGCGCCCACCCGGGTGCCCTCGGCCGGGTCGCCCTCCAGCCACTCGAAGCCGCCGTCGCCGACCGCGCCCAGATCGGCGGCCGCCGCCGGGGTGACGCCCTGAAGGGTGAGCCGGTCGGTGGGCAGCACCAGGTTGTTGCTCCAGCGCCACTCGGTCACCGGGTCGCGGCCGGGCAGATCGCCCCGGCCGGTGGCCCACAGCAGGGTCTGCCAGGGGGTGGGGCCGGGCTGGACGTGCGGGAAGATCCGGGTGAGGACGAAGTCGCACAGCTCGGGGTCCGGTTCGTACGACACGCCCAGCCCCTCGGCCATGTCGTGGGTGTGCAGCAGCACCTCGGCCGTGCCCATCGCGGCGAACCCCTCGCGGTTCGCGCTGCGGAACGGATACGGATGGAAGGCCCGCACGTCGCGCGGTGTCGTACGGATCGCGGCGGCGAACAGGGCGCCCATCGTGTGGATCACCCGCAGCGCACCCGCGTTGTCCGTCCCCTCCTCCAGCGAGATCTCGAACGGCGTGTACCCCTCGGGCTCGCGCCCCGCGAGCTGCCCCGCGTACCCGATGAGATCGTCGGCGATGTGCACGGCCGTCTCCCGGCAGCTCCACTCCAGCCGCCCGGCCCGCACGCCCTCCCAGTCCCGGTCGGTCACCGCCCCCAGCAGGCCCACGCACTCGGCGACGGCCTGTTCCACCTGTTCCGCACCCGTTGTCCACATGCCGGGCAGGTTACGAGGGGACGTCGGGTGGAAGCGACAGCATTTCCAGCTCGGCGGTGAGGTTGTAGCGGGCCGTCGCCTCCCACTTCGACGCTCCGTACGGCGTCCTGAACAGCCTCGGCAGGTCGAGGAGTTGGCGCAGGATCGCCGCGCGGCCCGTGCGGAAGGCGTCGCTGGGGACGAAGTGGTACTCCTCGCGGACGGCGGCGGTGTAGGCGGCGTACGCCGACGGGGGCGAGGCGAGGATCGCCAGGTCGGCGTCGCACAGCACCTGGCCGTCGGGGTCGTCGTCGGCGGGGTCGTGGCCGACGGTGAGGCGGACCAGGCGGGCCACCTCGGCGGTCCGGGCGGCGGACACGCCGGCCTCGGGGAGGGCGCGCTCGGCCAGCCGGGCGGAGCGTTCCTCGTTCTCGGACCGGTCGGGGAGGTAGACGGCGTCGTGGAACCAGGCGGCCAGCCGCACCACGTCCGGGTCGTGCGCGTACTTCTCCAGTACGTCGATGTGGTCCAGGACCGCCGTGAGGTGCCCGACCGTGTGGTAGCGGCGCTGGGGCTCCTGCCAGCGGCCGAGCAGGTCGTCGGCGTACGGGACCGGGTCCGGGCCGCCGGCCGGGCCCCGGGCCGCTTCCAGGGTGCGGACGAAGCGGGCGCGGAGGGCGTCGAGATCGGCCATGGGGTCATTCTCCCGCTGAGGGGGGTGTGACACCTAGCGTGGGTCCCATGACGACTCCTGCTGATGTGTACGACGTACGGGACCCCGAGCAGCCCGGGCGGCTGCTGTCGACCGAGCGTGACGCGCTGATCCCGCTGTTGCGGGGCAGGGCCGAGGAGGACTTCGCGCTGCCCGTGAGGGCGTGTCCGGGCTGGTCGGTGCGGTCGGTGCTGGCGCACTGTTCGGCCGCGCTCACGCGGGTGGTGGAGAACCGGTTCGAGGAGGGCGTGTTCTCGCCCGAGTCGAACGACCGGGACATCGCCGAGCGGGACGGCTGGAGCAACGCGCGGGTGGTCGACGAGCTGGAGCGCGGGATGACCGAGGCCGGGCCGGTGATCGCCGGGGCGGACGGGAAGCTGGACGGTCTCGCGCTGGGGGAGTGGGTGCACGCCGGGGACGTGCGCGAGGCCTTCGGCGAGCCCGGGGCGTACGGCGGGGCCGGGCTGCCGGACGCGCTGGCGCTGCTCGCCCGGATCACCCGCGAGCGGGGGCACGTGCCGCTGCACGCCGACCTCGACGACCTGGACGAACCGTTGCGGCTCGGGGAGAGCGGCGGGGAGCGTCCCCCGGGGCGCTTCATCGGGGACGGGCCGACGCTGGTGCGGCTCTACACAGGGCGGCCGGTCGACGGGGCGCCCGCGTTCGAGCTGGTCGGGGTGGAGGCGAAGTCCCTGAACATCTACGGGTGAGCCATGTCCCCCAGGGCTTGGAATCCGGCGTGAGCGGGCAGCGTAGTCTTGATTGGACTAGACCTGTTGTCGAAATCTAGACCTGTCGCCGAACGCCGACGCCATGCCGACGAAGGGGCCCCATGAGCAAGCGTGCAGTCCTGGAGGTGATCGCCCTCGGCGTCGAGGACGCGGTCGCCGCACAGGCCGGAGGCGCGGACCGCCTTGAGCTGGTCACCGACATGGCGGCCGACGGGCTCACCCCGTCGGCCGCCACCGTCGCCGGGATCCGCCGTGCCGTCGACCTCTCGCTGCGGGTGATGCTGCGGCTCGCCGACGGCTTCGCGGCCGGGGACGTGGACCGGCTGGTGCGGGTGGCGGGGGAGCTGCGGGAGGC
>NZ_NGFN01000398.1 GCF_002148965.1 Streptomyces swartbergensis
GCGTACGACCCGCTTAACAGCCCGACCCCGATAATGACCCCATGGGAAAGTCCAGGAGCGGTCGGCGCAGGCAGGCCGGTGCGGAAGCCGTCGTCGAGAGCGTCGACGGCGGGCTCGCCGAGCTGATCCCCGACCGCGAGCGGGCCCGGGCCCGGACCCTGGTGATCGACGGGGCCCCGCAGTCGCACGTCGACCTGGACGACCCGGCCTACCTGTCCTTCGAGTACCAGCGCCGGCTCGGGCATGTCATCGACCTCGTCGCCCCGCCGGGCCGGCCCGTGCACGCCGTGCACCTCGGCGGTGGCGCGCTCACCCTCGCCCGGTACGTCGCCGCCACCCGGCCCCGCTCCACGCAGCAGGTCGTCGAACGGGACGCCCGCCTCGTGCAACTGGTGCGCCGCGAGCTGCCGTTGGACCCGAACGCGCGCATCAGGGTGCGGTCCGCCGACGCCCGCGAGGGGCTCGCCAAGGTGCCGGACGGCTGGGCCGACCTGGTCATCACCGATGTGTTCAGCGGGGCCCGGACACCGGCCCATCTGACCTCGACCGAGTTCCTCGACGACGTACGCAGGGCGCTGAAGCCCGGCGGTGTCTACGCCGCCAACCTCGCCGACGGGCCGCCGCTCGCGCACCTGCGCGGCCAGATCGCCACCGCCGCCGCCCGTTTCGGGCAGCTCGCGCTGGTCGCCGACCCGACGGTGCTGCGCGGCAAACGCTTCGGGAACGCCGTCCTGGTCGTCTCCGACCAGCCGCTGCCCGTCGCCGAGCTGACCCGCCGCGCCGCCTCCGACCCGCATCCCGGCCGGGTCGAGCACGGACGGACGCTGACCGACTTCACCGGCGGGGCCGTACCTGTGACGGATCTCGCGGCGGTGGCGTCGCCCGCGCCGCCCGAGTCGGTGTTCAGGTGAGCCCGTACGGCACTCAGTAATCCTGCCGGGCCGGGTGCTCGGTCGTTCATGGCCGGAGCGAATGCCCGTTCCTGAGTAGCGGGACTGGGGTGGTCTGATCGCCTCCGGGGCGGTCCGGGGGTCTCGCTGGCGGTGACGGCGCGTCGTAAGACGGATACAAGCCAGGTGTTCAGGGAGCGGTCGTCGGCGGCGGCAGCGGCCACGGCCTGTTGGTGCAGACCGTCAGGGAGCGCGCGCACGCCGGTGCGCATACCCGTGGCCCGCGTCGGCCTGGCCGCCGCGCTCCTCGGCAACGTCTTCCGGCACACCCCGGAGGGCACCGCCGTCGCGGTCGACGTGCACAACGGCGAGGACGCGGTGATCGTCCTCATGTCCGGCGTCGGCCCAGGGGACACCGCGGGCCGGTGCGGCGAACGGTCGGAGAGAGCCGCAGCCGTCAGACAGAGCGGGAGCGGTTGTATGCAGCACCCAGCCTGCCCGGACGCCGGCCCCGGCCCCCTCCCGGGCGCGTCCGCGCTCACGGGTCGGTCACGTTTCGACAAATCGAGGCGACGGCCCTTGACGCATGACCGGACATACGGCTGTTATTGCGCCACCGTGTTCGGTCAAGTTGATTTCTGGTCGATTAAGACCGGATTTCACGCCACACCCTCGTGACCGAACCCTGCCCCTCAGGAGCCGTTCATGCACGACCTCTCCCCCTCCGGACCCTCCTTCTCCGCTCCCAGCCGCCGCACCCTGCTGCGCGGCATAGGCGGCGCGACCCTGCTCGGCGCGGGCATACCCCTGCTGAGCGCCTGCGGCGGGAGTGGCACGGCGGCCGACCCGAAGACGGTCAGCCTCGGCTCGAACTCCTCGGACGCGGTGCCGAAGAAGGCGTTCGCCGAGATCTACGCGGCCTTCACGAAGAAGTCCGGCATCAAGGTCGACGTGAACACCAAGGACCACAACACGTTCCAGGAGCAGATCAACTCGTATCTGCAGGGCACGCCGGACGACGTGTTCACCTGGTTCGCCGGGTACCGGATGCAGTTCTTCGCGTCGAAGAAGCTGGCCACGCCGATCGACGACGTGTGGGCGAAGATCGGGGGGAACTTCCCGGACGCGATGAAGAAGCTCAGCAAGGGCGAGGACGGCAAGTACTACTTCGTGCCGCTGTACACGTACCCGTGGGCGGTCTTCTACCGCAAGAGCGTCTTCGCCCAGCACGGCTACGAGGTCCCCACCACCTGGGACGCCTTCGTCGCCCTGTGCAAGCGGATGCAGAAGGACGGGCTGGTCCCGATCGCCTTCGGCGACAAGGACGCCTGGCCCGCGATGGGCACCTTCGACCAGATCAACTTCCGCACCAACGGCTACGACTTCCACGTCGAGCTGATGGCGGGCAAGGCCTCCTGGACCGACGCCAAGGTGCGCAAGGTCTTCGACCACTGGACCGAGATCCTGCCCTACCACCAGGAGGGCGCGGTGGGCCGCACCTGGCAGGACGCGGCGCAGACCCTGGTGGCGAAGAAGGCCGGCATGTATGTGCTGGGCACCTTCGTGGGCCAGCAGTTCACCAACAAGGCCGACCTGGACGACCTGGACTTCTTCGCCTTCCCGGAGATCGACCCGCAGTTCGGCCAGGACACCGTCGAGGCGCCGACCGACGGCTTCATGCTCTCCAAGGCCCCGAAGAACAAGGCGGGTGCCGTCGAGCTGCTGGAGTACCTGGGGACCCCGGAAGCCGAGCAGATCTACCTCAAGTCCGACCCGAACGTGGTGGCCGCCTCCACCAAGGCCGACACCTCCTCGTACACGCCGCTGCAGAAGAAGGCMTACGAGATGATCTCGGGCGCGAAGAGCCTGACGCAGTTCATGGACCGTGACTCCCGCCCGGACTTCACCTCCACGGTGATGCAGCCCGCGCTGCAGAACTTCGTCCGCAACCCCAAGAACGTCGACAGCATCCTCTCGTCGATCGAGCGCCAGAAGAAGACGATCTTCGCCTCCTCGTGACCCGACCGGAGACTCGACGACTCGGATCTGACATGACTGCCACCCCCGCCAAGGTCCCGGAGACGGCCGACGAGCCGGCTCCGGGGCCCGCCCCCACGTCCAAGCCCGCCAAGGTGCCCCACGGGCACAAGCGCCTGCTGACCCGCCGCGACCGGCTCACGCTCGGCCTGATGGCGGGCGTGCCGACGATCCTGCACGTCGCCCTGGTGTGGCTGACGGCCCTCGCCTCCATCGCGCTGGCCTTCACCACCTGGGACGGCATCGGCTTCGACTCCATCCGATGGGTCGGCCTCCAGAACTTCAGGGAACTGTTCACCAGCAACCCGCAGTTCTGGCCGGCCGTCGAGCACAACGTCGTCTGGTTCGTCGTGCTCATCCTGCTGCCCACGCCCTTCGGCCTGTTCCTGGCCGTGCAGCTGGACAAGAAGATCCGCTTCAGCCGCGTCTACCAGACCGCGTTCTTCCTGCCGGTCGTGGTGTCGATGGCGGTCATCGGCTTCGTCTGGCAGCTGGTCTACAACCCCGACACCGGCCTGATCAACAGCCTCATCGGCGCCAACAAGCCCGGCCACTACATCGACTGGATCGGCGACCCGGACCTCAACCTCTGGGCCATCCTGGTCGCGGCCTCCTGGCGGCACGCCGGCTACATGATGATCCTCTACCTGGCCGGCCTCAAGGGCGTCGACCCCGCTCTGCGGGAGGCCTCGGCGCTGGACGGCGCGGGCGAGTGGCAGACGTTCAAGAACGTCGTCTTCCCGACCCTGCGGCCCACCAACACCGTCGTCCTGGTCGTCACGATCATCGAGGCGCTGCGCGCCTTCGACCTGGTCTTCGTCTTCAACAAGGGCGCTCAGGGCACCGAACTGCTGTCGATCCTGGTCACCAACAACATCATCGGCGAGTCCAGCCGGATCGGATACGGCTCCGCCATCGCCGTCGTCCTGCTGGTGATCTCGCTCGCGGTGATCATCCCGTACCTGATCGCCACCTTCCGGAAGGAGCGGCGCGCATGAGCACCGTCGCCGGCGCTCCCAAGCAGCGCACCCCCATCCGCCCCGCCCGGATCCTGCTGCACACCTTCCTCGTCGTCACGGCGCTGGCCTGGCTGGCACCCCTGCTGTGGGCCCTGCTGGCGGCGATGCGGCCGTATGCGGAGACCAGTGAGAAGGGCTACGTCTCCTGGCCCGACAAGCTGACCTTCGACAACTTCACCAACGCCTTCCAGCAGTCGGACATGCTGCACTACTTCGGCACCACGCTGATCGTGGCCGTGCCGGCCGTGCTGCTGACGCTGCTGCTGTCGTCGATGGTCGCCTTCTACGTCAGCCGCTTCGACTTCCGCGTCAACCTGGCGCTGCTGCTGGTCTTCACGGCCGGCAACCTGCTGCCCCAGCAGGTCATCATCACCCCGCTGTACCGGCTGTATCTGCTGATCGACCTGCCCGGCATCACCATGTCCGGCAAGCTCTACGACTCCGCGCTCGGCCTGGTCCTCATCCACGTGGCGTTCCAGTCCGGCTTCTGCGCGTTCGTGCTGAGCAACTACATGCGCTCGCTGCCGCACGAACTGACCGAGGCCGCCCTCGTCGACGGCGCCTCCGTCTGGCGCCTGTACTGGCAGATCGTGCTGCCGCTGTGCAAGCCCGCGATGGCCGCGCTCGCCACCCTGCTGTCCATCTGGATCTACAACGACTTCTTCTGGGCCATCGTCCTGATCTCCACCGGCGAGAACATGCCGATCACCTCGGCGCTGAACAACCTCTCCGGCCAGTACTTCACCGACCCCAACCTGGTCGCCGCCGGCGCCCTGCTCACCGCGATCCCCACCCTGATCGTCTACTTCGTCCTCCAGCGGCAGTTCGTCAGCGGCCTGACGCTCGGCGCCAACAAGGGCTGACCCTTCCCGAAAGAGATCACCGTGCCCCACCCCTTCACGCCGCTGGCCTCCGTGCCCGTCGACCTCCGCCACGCCCGTGTCCACGAGGAGGGCTGGCAGTCCTGGAGCCCCAGCGGCGCCTACGCCCTCGGCACGGCGCCCCACCGCCCGGCGAACACCAACTGGGCCACGGTTTGCTACCGCCCCGGCGTCACGGTCCCCGACGGCGTCTTCCAAGGCGAGGGCCTGCTCGCCCTCGACCCCGGCGACGGCTCACCGGTCCGGCTGTGGGCGGCCGCCGAGCCGACGCGCGAGGTGCCGTCGATCCGGCTGGCCGTACGGGACGGGATCGCGGAGGTCGGCGCCGACGGCCCGGTGAAGGAGTGGACGGGCGACGGCATCCAGTCGGTGCTGGGGGACTGGGCCTCCGGCCTCGGACTCGACGCCCCCCGCCCGGCGCCCACCGTCTGGTGCTCCTGGTACGAGTACTTCACGGAGGTCACCGAGGACGACATCCACGAGAACCTCCGCGCGATGGACACCCTCGACCTGCCCGTCGACGTCGTCCAGATCGACGACGGCTACCAGCGGGCCCTCGGCGACTGGCTCACCCTCTCCGGCCGCTTCCGCTCCCGTGCCGGAATCGCCGACAAGATCCGCTCCCGCGGCCGCCGCGCCGGCATCTGGACGGCACCGTTCCTCGTGGACCCGGCGAGCGAACTGGCCGCCGAGCACCCCGACTGGCTGGTCCGGGACACCGCCGGCGGCTTCGCCCACGCGGGCCGCAACTGGGGTCACGACCTGCGCGTCCTGGACACCACCCACCCGGACGCGGCGGCCTGCCTGACCGAGGTCTTCACGACCCTGCGCGCCGAGGGCTACGACTACTTCAAGGTGGACTTCCTGTACGCGGGCGCCCTGGACGGCGTACGCCACGCGGACGTCGACCCCCTCACGGCGTACCGATCGGGCATCGAGCTGATCCGCGCGGCGATCGGCCCGGAGTCGTACCTGCTGGGCTGCGGCGCACCCATCCTCCCCTCCATCGGCCTGTTCGACGCCATGCGGGTCAGCCCCGACACGGCCCCGCACCGCCGCCCCGAGGCGGACGACTACAGCCAGCCCGGCCAGGACCCGGCCGAGTTCACCGGCGCCGGCCGCCAGTGGCAGCACGACCGCCTCTGGATCAACGACCCGGACTGCCTGATGGCCCGTCCGGCCGTCGAGACCCGCGAACAGTGGGCGGCACACGTCGAGTCCACGGGAGGCCTGATGGCCTCCAGCGACCGCCTGCTGTCGCTGGACGAGTGGGGCGTGACGACGACCCGCCGGCTCCTGGCGCCGCGCGGCGTCTCCTCGCACTGAGCAGCCGGGGCGCGGCACTCCCCCTTATGGTGCCGCGCCCCGTCCCCCCGCCTCCGCAGTGGCTATACCGCCTCCACCTCCGGCAGCTTCCCGGTGCGCGCCGCCTTCGCGTACCAGTGGGCGCTGGACTTCGGAGTGCGTTCGAGCGTCGCGTAGTCCACGTACACCGCGCCGAAGCGCTTGCCGTAGCCGTAGGACCACTCGAAGTTGTCCATCAGCGACCACAGGAAGTAGCCGCGGACGTCCGCGCCGTCGGCGATCGCGCGGCGGACAGCCGACAGGTGGCCGTGCAGGTAGGCGACGCGCTCCGGGTCGTGCACTCGGCCGTCCGAGTCGATCTTGTCGTCGTAGGCCGCGCCGTTCTCGGTGATGTACAGCGGCAGGCCCGGCGCCTCCCGGGTGTAGCGCATGATCAGCTCGTGCAGGCCGGTCGGGTCGATCGTCCAGCCCATGTCGGTGCGGTCGCCGGGCGTCTGGTGGAAGGCGACGTCGTCCGCGGCCGGCCAGGGCGAGTGCTCGCTGGACCCGTGGCCGTCGGCGCGCGGCCCCCTCGCCGACGGGTCGGCCGCCGAGACCAGCGCGGGCGTGTAGTAGTTGAGGCCCAGCGCGTCCAGCGGCTGGTTGATCAGCGTCAGGTCGCCGTCGAGGACGTAGTCCCAGTCCGTGAGCCCCGCCGTCGCCACGTACAGCGACTCCGGGTACGCGCCGTGCAGGACCGGGCCGTGGAAGACGCCGTTGGCCAGGTCGTCGATCTTCCGGGCCGCCGCCAGGTCCGCCGGGCTCTGCGAAAGCGGCCTCGGCACCGTGGAGTTGAGGCTGATCGCGACGGAGTTGCGGGCCGGCATCACCGACCGCAGCGCGGACGCGCCCAGCCCGTGCGCCAGGTTCAGATGGTGCGCGGCACGCAGCGACGCCGCCGGGTCCGTACGGCCCGGGGCGTGCACCCCGGAGGCATAGCCCAGGAACGCGCTGCACCACGGCTCGTTGAGCGTCATCCACTGCTCGACCCGGTCACCCAGCGCCTCGCCGACGATCTGCGCGTACTCCGCGAAACGGTACGCCGTGTCACGCTCCGGCCAGCCGCCCGCGTCCTCCAGCTCCTGCGGCAGATCCCAGTGGTAGAGCGTGACGGCCGGCTTGATGCCCTTGGACAGCAGCTCGTCGACCAGCCTGCGGTAGAAGTCCAGGCCCTTCTGCACGGCCGGACCCCGGCCGGTCGGCTGCACCCGCGACCACGAGACGGAGAACCGGTAGGCGCCCAGGCCCAGCTCCGCCATCAGCGCCACGTCCTCGCGGTAGCGGTGGTAGTGGTCGACAGCGATGTCACCGGTGTCGCCGCCGGCCGTCTTGCCCGGCGTATGGCTGAAGG
>NZ_NGFN01000399.1 GCF_002148965.1 Streptomyces swartbergensis
GGCAGTTCGACCACCGCGATGTCGTGGGTGTCGGAGGCGGGCCCCGGGTAGTCGGGGTGGGAGTGGGCGGTGCCCTGGACGGCGACGGCGGCGGCCTGCGCGGCCGGGTTGCCCGGGTATTTCTTGGCCGCCGCGTCGAGCCCGGACTGCACGTCCTGGTCGAGGGAGACGTAGAACCGCACGTTGTCGGGCCAGTCGGTGGTGCAGTGGCTCACCTTCACCGCCGGCGTCCTCACCGCACTGTTCGCGCTCGCCGCGTACGGCATCCGCGGCCTCGGCTGGCTGCTGCCCGCCCGCAACAACGCCCCCCTCGTGCTCACCGCCCTCGGCGGCTTCGCCGTCACCTGGTTCACCGTCATCGCCATCAGCGCCGAACTCGGCGGTGTCGTCAACCTCGAACCCGGCGGCTGGATCGCGGCCATCGCCTCCCTCCTGCCCGTCCTCGGCGCCTTCGCCCTCCCGCAGGAGCGGCCCGACGCCGACGGCACCAAGGAAGCCCTCAAGGCCTACATCGCCAAGCCCGACCGCATCCCCGCACCGCAGGCCACCAGCGGCTGGGTCCAGCGGGCCGTGATCACCGCCGTCACCATCATCGGCCTCGGCGTCTTCACCTACGGCATCGACACCGAGTACGGCGAACTCTTCGTCGGCTACCTCTTCGTCGTCACCTTCGCCATGTGGGCGATCCACACCGCCGGCCTGCTCGACCGCTTCTCCGCCCTGGTCGCCGCCAACCGCAGCTTCACGCTCGCCATGGGCTTCGCCGCGGCCATCGCCTTCCCCTTCACCCAGACCGACGACCACTACGCCAACATCGGCGTCAACATCCTGATCTTCGGGACGGTCGCCCTCGGCCTCAACATCGTCGTCGGCCTCGCCGGACTCCTCGACCTCGGATACGTCGCCTTCCTCGGCGTCGGCGCCTACACCGCCGCCCTCGTCTCCGGCTCCGAGTTCTCCACCATCTCCGGCGTCCACCTGCCCTTCTGGGCCTCCGCCCTGGCCGGCGCCGCCGCCTCCCTCGTCTTCGGCGTCCTCATCGGCGCCCCGACCCTGCGGCTGCGCGGCGACTACCTCGCCATCGTCACCCTCGGCTTCGGAGAGATCTTCCGCATCGCCGTCAACAACATGGACGGCGACTCCGGACCCGACGTCACCAATGGGCCCAACGGCATCTCCAACATCCCCGACCTGAACCTCCTCGGCTTCAACTTCGGCCAGGCCCACGACCTCGGCGGATTCACCCTCGGCCGCTTCGCCAACTACTACCTGCTGATGGTCCTCATCATGGCCATCGTCGTCCTCGTCTACACCCGCGCCGCCGACTCCCGTATCGGCCGCTCCTGGATCGCCATCCGCGAGGACGAAACCGCCGCCACCGCCATGGGCATCAACGGCTTCCGCGTCAAACTCGTCGCCTTCGCCCTCGGCGCCGCCCTCGCCGGCCTCGCCGGCACCGTCAGCGCCCACGTCACCTACAGCGTCGTCCCCACGCCGTACCAGTTCGCCGGCTCCACCCCGCCCAACTCCGCGTTCCTCCTGGCCGCGGTCGTCCTCGGCGGCATGGGCACCGTCGCCGGACCACTCCTCGGCGCGGCCCTGCTCTACCTGCTCCCCGAGAAGCTCGTCTTCCTCCAGGACAAGTCGCTCCTCGCCTTCGGCATCGCGCTCATCCTGCTGATGCGCTTCCGCCCCGAAGGCATCATCGCCAACCGCCGGCGCCAGCTCGAATTCCACGAGACCGGCCAACTCGACGTACCCAAACAGACCACGCTGACCGACGAACCGGCCGTCACCAAGGCGGGGGCGTAACCACCATGACCACACCTGTACTCGAAGCCCGCGGCGTCACGATGCGCTTCGGCGGCCTCACCGCCGTCCGCTCCGTCGACTTCACGGTCAACGCCGGCGAGATCGTCGGCCTCATCGGCCCCAACGGCGCCGGCAAGACCACCTTCTTCAACTGCCTCACCGGCCTGTACGTCCCCACCGAGGGCACCGTCTCCTACAAGGGCACCGTGCTCCCGCCCAAGCCCCACCTGGTCACCCAGGCCGGCATCGCCCGGACCTTCCAGAACATCCGCCTGTTCGCCAACATGACGGTCCTGGAAAACGTCCTCGTCGGCCGCCACACCCGCACCAAGGAAGGCCTCTGGTCAGCCCTCCTGCGCGGCCCCGGCTTCAAGAAAGCCGAACGCGCCAGCGAGGAACGCGCCATGGAACTCCTCGAGTTCATCGGCCTCGCCCACAAGCGCGACCACCTCGCCCGCAACCTCCCCTACGGCGAACAGCGCAAGCTGGAGATCGCACGCGCCATGGCCTCCGAGCCCGGCCTGCTGCTCCTCGACGAGCCCACCGCCGGCATGAACCCCCAGGAGACACGGGCCACCGAGGAACTCGTCTTCGCCATCCGCGACAAGGGCATCGCCGTCCTCCTCATCGAGCACGACATGCGCTTCGTCTTCAACCTCTCCGACCGCGTCGCCGTCCTCGTCCAGGGCGAGAAACTCGTCGAAGGCACGTCCGACGTCGTCCAGGCAGACGAGCGCGTCATCGCCGCGTACCTGGGAGAACCCTTCGAAGGCGACCCCGGAGAAGCCGAAGCCGCGGAGGTCGAGGCAGCCGAGGCCGCAGCCTCCGCCGACGCGCCCAGCACCACCAGCAGCACCAAGGGAGAAGCCAAGTGACCGCACTCCTCGAGGTCGAAGACCTCCGGGTCTCCTACGGCAAGATCGAAGCCGTCAAAGGCATCTCCTTCAGCGTCGAGGCCGGCCAGGTCGTCACCCTCATCGGCACCAACGGCGCCGGCAAGACGACCACGCTGCGCACCTTGTCGGGCCTGCTGAAGCCGACGTCCGGAAAGATCCTCTTCGACGGCAAGCCCCTGAACGGGGTCCCCGCCCACAAGATCGTCGCCCTCGGCCTCGCCCACTCCCCCGAAGGCCGGCACATCTTCCCCCGCCTCACCATCGCGGAGAACCTCCAGCTCGGCGCGTTCCTCCGCAAGGACAAAGAAGGCATCGAGAAGGACATCCAGCGCGCCTACGACCTCTTCCCCATACTGGGCGAACGCCGCAAGCAAGCGGCGGGGACGTTGTCGGGTGGCGAACAGCAGATGCTCGCCATGGGCCGCGCCCTGATGTCCCAGCCCAAACTCCTCATGCTCGACGAGCCCTCCATGGGCCTCTCCCCGATCATGATGCAGAAGATCATGGCGACGATCTCGGAGCTGAAGTCCCAGGGCACGACCATCCTGCTCGTCGAACAGAACGCCCAGGCGGCGCTCTCACTCGCCGATCAGGGCCACGTCATGGAGGTCGGCAACGTCGTCCTCTCCGGGACGGGGCAGGACCTGCTGCACGACGAGTCGGTACGCAAGGCGTACCTCGGCGAGGACTGACGTCCGGCCCCTGTACCTGTATATGAAGAGGCCCGCCCCCCTTTTCGAAGGGGGCGGGCCTCTCGTTCTGCTCTGCTCTCAGCCCTTGCCGGCCTTCTTCTCCTCCGCGTCCTGGATGACGGCCTCCGCGACCTGCTGCATCGACATCCGTCGGTCCATCGACGTCTTCTGGATCCACCGGAACGCGGCGGGCTCGGTCAGCCCGTACTCCGTCTGGAGGATCGACTTGGCCCGGTCCACCAGCTTCCGCGTCTCCAGCCGCAGCGTGAGGTCCGCGACCTCCTTCTCCAGCTCCTTCAGCTCCGTGAAACGCGAGACGGCCATCTCGATCGCCGGCACGACGTCGCTCTTGCTGAACGGCTTCACCAGGTAGGCCATGGCACCGGCGTCCCGGGCCCGCTCCACGAGGTCGCGCTGCGAGAAGGCGGTCAGCATCAGCACCGGCGCGATGCTCTCCTCGGCGATCTTCTCGGCCGCGGAGATGCCGTCCAGCTTCGGCATCTTCACGTCCAGGATCACCAGGTCCGGCCGGTGCTCACGCGCCAGCTCCACGGCCTGCTCCCCGTCCCCGGCCTCACCGACGACGGTGTAGCCCTCCTCCTCCAGCATCTCTTTGAGATCGAGCCGGATCAGGGCCTCGTCCTCGGCGATGACGACCCGGGTCGTCATCGGAGGCACGTGCGAGTTGTCCTCATCAGGCACGTCAACAGGCTGGGGCGACTCGGGGGCGCTCACGTGGGCTCCTTGGTACGGGGCAGGCCGGTACTGCTCCCAAGAGCGTACCTAGCTGCGACTGACTAGGGGGAACCGGTACACTCCTTGGGGTTGCCCAGCCGGGTTGGCGGAACAGGCTTACGCGGATGTCTCAAACACATCTGTCCGAAAGGACATACGGGTTCGAATCCCGTACCCGGCACTCTCGCCTCAAGCGGAGGATCACGTTCGCATGATCCTCCGCTTTTTGCTGCCCAGGGTCACGATCAGTAGCGCAGAGTGGCCCCATGTACGACCTCAGTACACGCAAGCGAGCGCTCGCTCTGGTGGCCCAGGGCCGCAGCCTGAACTCGGTGAGCCGCGAGACGGGCATCTCACGGAGCGCGATCCGCTCCTGGCAGGACCGTCTCGAGCCGCAGCCCCGAATGATGCCCCCAGACCCCGGACCGCCCGCGGACGAATGCGCGTACGCCTACCTCCTGGGCCTCTACCTTGGTGACGGTTGCATCAGCGCTCACCCGCGCGGCGGCTACTACCTCAGGATCGCTTGTGCGGACGCCTGGCCGGGGCTCATCGAACAGTGCCGCGAGGCCATCGGGAAGGTGCGCCCCGGCATAGGCGTCTATGTCGCGCAAAAGCAGGGCTGCATGGCGGTCACCAGCTATTCCCGGAGCTGGCCGGTCCTCTTCCCCCAGCACGGCCCCGGCAAGAAGCACGAACGCCGCATCGCCCTCGAACCCTGGCAGCAGGCCATCGTCGACGCCCACCCCTGGGAGTTCATCAGTGGCCTGATCCACTCCGACGGCTGTCGCATCACCAACTGGACGACCCGCATGGTCGCCGGTGAGCGGAAGCGCTACGAGTACCCTCGGTACTTCTTCACCAACGTCTCCGAAGACATCCGGCGGCTCTACACCGACACCCTGGACAAGCTCGGCGTCGAGTGGACGCACTGCACCCGCAATGGCAACCCGTTCAACATCTCTGTCGCCCGCAAAGCCTCAGTAGCCCTGATGGACGCCCACGTAGGACCCAAGTACTGATGACGCCCTACTTCGGACTGTCGTCCTCGCCGATGTGGTGGACTCGGACCATGTTCGTCGAGCCGGAGACGCCGGGAGGGGAGCCGGCCGTGATGACGACCGTGTCGCCCTTCTGGCAGCGGCCGTAGCGCAGGAGCAGTTCGTCGACCTGGTCGACCATCGCGTCCGTGGAGTCCACGCAGGGGCCGAGGAAGGTCTCGACGCCCCAGGTGAGGCTGAGTTGGGAGCGGGTGGCCTGGTCGGGGGTGAAGGCGAGGAGGGGGATCGGGGAGCGGTAGCGGGAGAGGCGGCGGGCCGTGTCGCCGGACTGGGTGAAGGCGACCAGGAAGCGGGCACCGAGGAAGTCGCCCATTTCGGCGGCTGCCCGGGCTACCGCGCCGCCTTGGGTGCGGGGCTTGTTGCGTTCCGTGAGGGGCGGCAGGCCTTTGGCCAGGATGTCTTCTTCCGCCGCTTCGACGATGCGGGCCATCGTCCTGACCGTTTCGATCGCGTGTTTGCCGACGCTGGTCTCGCCGGAGAGCATCACCGCGTCCGTGCCGTCGATGACCGCGTTGGCGACGTCGGAGGCCTCCGCACGCGTCGGGCGGGCATTGTCGATCATCGAGTCGAGCATCTGGGTGGCGACGATGACCGGTTTGGCGTTGCGCTTCGCGAGTTTGATGGCGCGCTTTTGGACGATCGGGACCTGTTCCAGTGGCATTTCGACGCCGAGGTCTCCGCGCGCGACCATGATGCCGTCGAACGCCGCGACGATTTCCTCGATGTTCTCGACCGCCTGGGGTTTTTCGACCTTGGCGATGACGGGGAGTCGGCGGCCTTCCTCGTCCATGATGCGGTGGACGTCCTGGATGTCGCGGCCGGTGCGGACGAAGGAGAGGGCGATGACGTCGGCGCCGGTGCGCAGGGCCCAGCGGAGGTCGTCCTCGTCCTTCTTGGAGAGGGCGGGGACGGAGACGGCGACGCCGGGGAGGTTGAGGCCTTTGTGGTCGGAGATGACGCCGCCCTCGACGACCGTGGTGTGGACGCGGGGGCCGTCGACCTCGGTGACCTCCAGGCAGACCTTGCCGTCGTCGACGAGGATGCGTTCGCCGGTGGTGACGTCGTCGGCGAGGCCGGCGTAGGTGGTGCCGCAGGTGTTGCGGTCGCCTTCGACGCCTTCTTGGACGGTGATGGTGAAGGTGTCGCCGCGTTCAAGGAGTACGGGGCCTTCGGTGAAGCGGTCGAGTCGGATTTTCGGGCCTTGAAGGTCGGCGAGGATTCCGACGCTGCGGCCGGTTTCGTCGGAGGCCTTTCGTACCCGGTGGTAGCGCTCCTCGTGTTCGGCGTGGCTGCCGTGGCTGAGGTTGAGTCGGGCTACGTCCATTCCGGCGTCGACCAGGGCTTTGATCTGGTCGTACGAGTCGGTGGCGGGTCCTAGGGTGCAGACGATCTTTGCTCGGCGCATGGTCTGAGCCTATGAGTTACCGGCTGGTAGTGAATTGGTCGCGCGTGACTACTCAACAGACTTTGAGTGAAGCGTTATTGACAAGTGTTGAATTGTGCGGCGGGGTGCTCCGATGAGCACATGAGCACCCCTGTGGAATTCGGTCGGGTTTTCGGAAATGGGTCGGCTGGAGCCGCGCCGGCTAGAGCTGCGGCGGCACCATCGTGAAGCGGGCGTTGATCTGTGCGTGGACCCGCTGGCGCTGGGGTTCGAGGTCGAGGGGTGGCGCCGGGGCGTTCTCGGCGGCGGCGCCGAAGGCGGCGGATCGCGCGCGGCCGGGGGCCTGGGGGTAGGCCGGGGGTGCGTTCTCGGCGCCGATGTCGGCGAGTTCGACCAGGGCGGAGAGGGTGGTTCCGAGGGCCTCTGCGTACTCGCGGGCGCGCTGGACGGCTTCCCGGACGGCCTTCTTGCGGGCTTCGCGGTGGGCGGGCGAGTCGGGGCGCAGGGCCCACCAGGGGCCGTCGACGCGGGTGAGTTCGAGGTCGGCGAGGCGGGTGGTGAGTTCGCCGAGGGCGGTGAAGTCGGTGAGTTCGGCGGTGACGTGGACGGTGCCGTGGTAGGTGCGGACGCGTTCGCCGCGGCCGTGTTTGGTGAGTTCGGGGGTGATGGAGAAGGCGCCGGTCTCCAGGCGTTCGACGGCGTCGCCGTAGGACTTGACGAGGTCGAGGACGGCGGCGTTGCGGTGGGTGAGGTCGTCGAGCGCGGAGCGGCGGTCGCGGCCGCGGGCGGCGACGGTGATGCCTATGCGGGCGATCTCGGGGTCGACTTCGAGGCGTGCCTCGCCGCGGACGGCGATGCGGGGGGCGTCGGGTGTGCCGTAGGGGACGGCGGGTGGGGAGGTGTCTGACG
>NZ_NGFN01000004.1 GCF_002148965.1 Streptomyces swartbergensis
GGCCAGGTGGGGGTAACGGGGCCGGGCTCGGGCACCGTACGTCCCGGCTCGGGAGTCAGAAGCGGCCAGGATGTTCGGTCAACCAGCCCTTCGCGGCCGTCAGCAGGGCCTGGTCAGCCGGTGGGGCCTCGTCGGGGTGGCGTTCGGACCACCTGGCGACGTAGGGGCAGAGCGGGGCGACGGCACAGTGCTCACGGCCGGCGATGCCGTAGAGCTCTCGTGCCAGCGCACCCGCGATGCCCTGGCCCTCGTGGGCCGGTTCGACGATCGTGTGCACGGGCACGAGCGCGCGTTCGGGGCTGTCGAGGACGAAGTACTCGATGCGGCCGACGACTTCACCGCCGGACACCGCCTCCAGGCGGCCCGCCGCCCGGTCGTCACGGATCTCCAGGTCCCTCATGGACACGCTCCTGTCCCCTGTACGCCGGTCAGGCCCGGACGGCCTGCGGGCTGCGCTGCTGGTCCGAACCCGGTACCGGCTCGGACGGGTCGGCGCCGAGGTCCACGATCCGGTTGTCGCGGTCCACGTGCACGACCCGGGGGGTGAGTGCCCGCGCCTCGGCGTCCGTCACCTGGGCGTAGCTGATGATGATCACCAGATCGCCGGGGTGGACGAGATGGGCGGCGGCCCCGTTGATCCCGACGACACCGGATCCGCGCTCGCCCTCGATGACGTAGGTCTCCAGCCGGGCGCCGTTGGTGATGTCCACGATGTGCACCAGCTCGCCGGGCAGCAGGTCGGCGGCGTCCAGCAGGTCGGCGTCGATGGTCACCGATCCCACGTAGTGCAGGTCGGCCTGGGTGACGGTGGCGCGATGGATCTTGGACTTGAACATGGTGCGCAGCATTTTGAACTCCTAGAGGACGGCTCCCTGCCAGATTTGTGCAGGTCAAGGGCGTTCTTCACTGTACACGGGCACGCTTCGGACTCGAAGATTGTGAGGAACATCGCTTCACTCTGGCGCGAAGGCTCCCTGCCTGCGTTTCCGTGCGAACCAGGCCGCCGCGAAGCGGTCGGCCAGGAGCTCCATCCCGGTCCAATGCTGACTGGATGCCGACTTACCTGATGGGTCACCAGGTAAGTCGAGGGATCGACGGTGTTCCGTTCCTTGTAGAGCTCGGTGTAGTGGCTGACGGGCCTGCCGCCCCTGTTGCCCTCAGTTGCACCTGCGTCACACGTAACGGTCTACCGGAACCCACCCTGCAGCAGGAGCAAAATCGCAGATTGATCACAACTGGATACGCACCCCAACTGGGGTGGCATTTTCCCTCTTCGCTACGCCCAAGGCGCATGACGAAGTCTCGGATGACGACGGTTGCGGGCGCCCGGTCGGCCAGGGACTTCCAGCCGATCGGAGCGGATCACGACGGCACAACCGGTCATCCGCGGCCAGGCGAGGTGGTAGGAGCTCCTCTCTCACTCGGTGCGCAACAGAAAAACGGGGCTTCGAAGTTGAGCGGTGCGCCGGTTTGGCTTGCTGACGCGGCCCTCCATGTTGGGCCGGGCGTCTTGGCCCTGGAAGCAAGGCGCCCTGGCTGACGGAACCCGGCGGGTCCACCTGGCACGGCCGATGAGAGGGCCCTGGCGTGCCCGGCCTGCGGGGTGTTCGCCACCCGGTGAAGGACTCGGCGGTGACCCGGCCCCGCGATCTGGCGAGAGCGGGCTGGAGTTCCGCTGGTGCAAGCACCGCCGGTGGTGCCGGGAGCCGGAGCCGCCTATCGACACAGCCACGCGCCGCTTCAGGACGGTGGCGCGCAGTATGGAGAACACTCCCCCTGGAATGAGACAGCAACGTCCCGTAAAGGAAATCCAGACTCTGAATCTGGGGCACCGACTGCTAAGGTGAGCTCATGTCCAGTGCTCCTCGGGAAACGGGAGCCCGCGCACGCACGCGTCGGGCGATCCTCAGCGCTGTGGCCAATGTGCTGTCCCGCCGGCGTGGTGCCACGCCGGCCGAGATAGCGGCGGGCGTCGGACGCAGTACTCTCCAGCGGTATTTCCTGGACCGGGAGGAGCTCGTCTCGGCGGTCGTCGAGGACTCGCTGCAGCGGCTCGAGCACTCATCGAAGGAGGCGCGGACCGACGAGGGCCCGCCGGTGGACGCGCTGCGCCGGCTGGTGACCGCCATGCTCGATGTCGGCGACCACGTGCTGTTCCTGTACGGCGACCCGCGCATCACAGATGCCCCCGCCACGCCGGACAGCCCTGATCCGGCGGCTGAGGAGATCGGCCGACTGATCAGACACGGCCAGACCGCCCGGACGTTGGACCCCGAAGTGAGCAGCGACTGGATCGAGCAGGTGCTGTGGGCCACGTGTCCTCCGGCTGCGTGGCCGTCAACAGGGGGAACTGCCACGTCACGGCACCTCCGCATGGGTCATGAGCACGCTGGAGAACGGCATCGGGGCATGCGGCATCTGACGGACGTGATGAGACGAAAGGTGATCCATGACCATTCTGGTGACCGGCGCTACCGGCAACGTCGGGCGCAATGTCGTCCGGCAACTCGCAGAGCGGGGCCACGACGTGCGGGCCCTGACCCGCAGGGCGAGGCCCGGGGCGGCCCCCGAGGGAGTCCGGGTCCAGGAGGGCGATCTCACGCATCCGAAGACGCTCAAGGACGCCCTGGAGGGAGTCGACGCACTTTTCCTCTTCCCGGTGGCGGCGACCGCCGAGGAGGTGGTCGGTATGGCGAAGTCGGCAGGTGTGCGGCGCATCGTGGTGCTCTCCTCCGGTGCGGTCACCGCCGGCTACGACACCGACTTCCACCTGCCGGTGGAGCGGGCGGTCGAGGCGTCGGGGCTGGAGTGGACGCATGTGCGCCCCGGTGAGTTCGCCATGAACAAGCTGGCTCTCTGGGGGCCACCGATCCGCGCCGAGCGCGTGGTGCGTGAGCCCGCCCCGGATGCCGGCTGGTTCCCGGTGCACGAGCAGGACATCGCCGACGTGGCCGTCCTCGCTCTGACCGAAGAGGGCCATGCCGGGCAGGCGTACACCCTCAATGGTCCCGAACTCCTCACCCACCGGCGGCAGGTGGAGCTCATCGCCGATGCGATGGGCGAGGAGATCCGGTTAGAAGTGGTCACGCCTCAGCAGGCCCGCGAGATCTATCTCGCGCAAGGCGGCTTCGCGGCGGAGAACGTGGACTTCCTCCTCGGGTTCGAGGATTACGGCGGCAACGAATCGGACCCTTCGGCGGAGGCGGAGGCTGAGGCGTTCGACCTGTCGTCCCTGGGCCCCATGCCGACGGCCGAAGCCGTCACCGGAAGGCCGGCGCGTACCTTCGCCCAGTGGGCACGGGACCATGCCGACGAGTTCCGCGCCTGACGAACGTCCCGCCCGCCGCCGGTGAACCGCCGGCGGCGGACCACCCAGTCCGGGACAAGCCCCGGGGGACCGGCCGTATCTCAGCGCGGTGGCGCCTGCGCCAGGGACGATGCGCCGGCGCCCGGACGGGGGAGGCGGATCTCCTACACCATCGGCGGGCGGCCCCGGCGGACGGATCGGCCGCAGCGTCTTCAAGTTCCACCGGGTCTCGAACGAATGACCAACGGCCGCGCCCAGAGTGCCCGGAACGCCCCGGACTCAAGGGGAGGCGCCGTCGAGTCGCCAGACCGAGAGTGCATCCGCACCGACCACCTCGATCCGGCCACACACGGACGCGGCATCGCACGGGCCCACGGCCCCTCGCTCAGCCTGTCGGCCGTCACGCACCCGCGGGGGGGGCGGGCAGCCCCGACGCGCCGAGTGCGCCGGCGCGCCACCAGGCGTCGAGTCCCTGTCGAGACCGCGAATCTAGCGTCGAGCCATGACTGACGCGACAGGTCACAGCCCGCAATCCCACCCCACCGGTAGCGGCCCCATGCCACGCACTGTGATCGTCACAGGCGGCGGTACGGGCATCGGCCGGGCCACCGCCCGCGCTTTCAGCACACAGGGCTGGAAGGTGCTGGTCGTCGGCCGTACCGAAGCCACACTCGCGCAGACCGCCGGAGGTTACGAGGGCGTGCGCGTCCTCACGGCGGACGTGACATCGGCCGAAGGGCCCGCCCTGGTCGTCGACACCGCCCTGCGGGAGTTCGGCAGGATCGACGCCCTGGTCAACAACGCTGCGGTCGCGGGAATGGAGGCCTTGGAGGACATCGACCGCGAAGCGGTGGAACGCCAGTTCGGCACCCATCTGGCAGCGCCCCTGTTTCTGGTGCAGCGAGCCCTCGGAGCCCTGGAGAAGTCACACGGTGTCGTGATCAACGTGGGGACCGCCGCGACTCTGGGATTGAGTGCCGCTCCGACCGGTGCCCTGTACGGAGCGAGCAAGGCGGCCCTCGACCACCTGACACGGACCTGGGCCGTCGAACTGGCACCACGCGGCATCCGCGTCGTCGGGGTGGCACCGGGTGTGATCGACACCGGCATCGGAATCCGCATGGGCATGTCCGCGGAGACCTACCGGCACTTCCTCACCGACATGGGGGCGCGTATCCCGGCAGGGCGTGTCGGACGTCCCGAGGACATCGCCTGGTGGATCACCCAGCTCGCCCGTCCCGAGGCCGGATACACCACCGGAATGGTGCTCCCGGTGGACGGCGGACTGTCGCTCGTCTGACGTCGTCACCCCGCCTCACCGGCCACGCGAAGGCCGCCATATCGCTCCCGCAGCAGAAGGAGAAACGCCGTGCAGGACATCGAGCCCCGCGCCACCGCGGGAGCTCCCGCCGAGAGTGAACCGGCGGCCATGGAACGGCTCGCGGCACGCTATCGCCGGGACGGGTTCGTCCACGTGCCAGGCGTACTGGACGCCGAGGAGACCGCTCAGTACCTGGCCGAAGCCCGTCGGCTCCTCGTCGACGACCAACCGGCCCGGTGGGGATCCGGTGACGAGACCGTCATGAACTACATCCCGGACGCCCAGCTCAGAAGTGAACCGATGCGTCGCCTCGCCACCCATCCGCGGATCGCCGATATCGCCGAGCGGCTGGCCGGCACCCCGCTGCGGCTGTTCAAACTGGAGGTGTTGCACAAGGAGAGGGAAGGCTCGGCCCCCACCGACCCGCACCACGACGTGTTCGCCTTTCCCTTCTCCACAGCCGGCACGGCACTGACGGCGTGGGTGGCCCTGGTCGACGTTCCCGTGGAACGCGGATGCATGACTTTCGTCCCGGGATCGCACTTGCTGCCGCCGCCGGACACCGGCGCCGACCCCTGGGCGAGCGCCTTCACCCGGCCCGGGGAGATGTGGATGCCGCGGATCACGGTGCCGCTACGGGCAGGTGACTGTACTTTCCACCACGCCCGCACCGTCCACAGCGCCGGAGCGAACACAACGCAGACGCCCCGGTTCTCGACGTCCGCCGTCTACATGGACGCCACGGCGTCCTACCTGCCGACCGGCATGCCCTTCCTGGACGACCTGCCCGAAGCCGGGGCGGAGACCTTGCGGGAGGGCGCCCCCCTCGCGGGCGACCGATTCCCGCTGCTGCGCTGAGGCGGCTGCTGATCACCGCCTCGTTCCTCCGAAGCAAGGAGACCGACTTGACCGACTTGACGGCCCATCAGACAGGCTCGGCGACTCCGGGGCGGGGGTCTCCCTCCGTTCCCGCGCTGTCGCCGGAGGCCTCCGAGCTCCTCGCCGAGATCGGCGGCTATCTGACGGAGGACCCGCCCGCCCTCAGCCTTCCGCCCCGCGCGTTCGCCTCTGACGAACTGTACGAACTGGAGCGGCACAAGGTGTTCGGCAGGTCGTGGGTGCTCATCGCCCACACCGACCAGCTCTCCACACCCGGCGACTACGTGTCCCTCACCATCGCGGATGAGCTCGTGCTTGTCACCCGCGGCAAGGACGGCGGGCTGCACGCGATGTCGCCGATCTGCCGGCACCGCATGATGCCGGTCGTCGACACGGGCGCCGGTCACACCGACCGCTTCACCTGCCCGTACCACCTGTGGCGTTACGGACTGGACGGCAAGCTGATCGGCGCCACCTACATGCGGCGCAACGAGGCGTTCGACCCCGCGGCCTGCCGGCTGCCGGCGTTCGCCGTCGAGGAGTGGCACGGCTTCGTCTTCGTCAATCTGGACGACACCGTGGAGGCGCTCGCCCCACACCTCTCCCGCATCGAGAACGACCTGGTCAACTACCGGCTGGACGAGATGGTCCTGGTCGGGGAGTGGGTCGAGGAGTGGCACTGCAACTGGAAGATCGCGGTGGAGAACGCACACGAGAACTACCATGTGATGGGCTTCCACCCGGAGACGCTGGAACCATCGACGCCGGGCCGCTCCGACACCGATCTGCGCGACGACACCCCCTGGGCGCTGCGCTTCCGCATCCGCCTCACCGAGCCGCAGCAGCCCACCGTCCTCCCCTTGGACGACGACGAGAAGGCGCACCTGTACGACTTCTTTGTCTTCCCCACCGGAAGCCTGGCCGCCGCCGGAGAAACGCTGATCTGGCTGAGCATGATCCCTCTGTCCATCGACCGCACACAGGTGCGCGGCGGCATGCTCGTGCCCGGTGCCCAGCTGCAGGGCATGAGTGAGGCCGAGCTCAAGGAGATGCGCGAGGGCGTGGAGTCGTACGCCGCGATGATCAATGCGGAGGACCGGCGAGGACTGGAAGCCGTGCAGCGGTCCGTGGGCTCCCGGTTCGCCGCACGCGGTCACCTCAGCCCCAAGGAACCGGCCGTCATCTCCTTCTACCAGAACCTGGCCCGTGCCCTGCTGCGCAGCGACGGCGAGTGGCCCGGTGCTCTCTGACCCGTCCCGCCACCGCGCCGGCGTGCTGTACCCGGCCCCTCAGGCCCCGCTCGGCGGAAAGCCGTAGAGCCCCCCGGTCGCGGACGCGCGTTCGCTCCGCCACCCCGGCGACACCGCGCCGTCCGGACCCGCATCCGAACGGCGCGGAGCTGGTCCGGGACGGCGTCCGGCCGCCCCACGGCTGGACGGCCGGACGTGGCGGTCCCCCGCGGAACTCAGCCGACCGGCCGGTCGTGCACGGCAGGTCGCCCGGCACGCGCAGTGGCCCACATGTCGGCCATCGCCCGGTCGAGACCGACCACCGGACGCCATCCCAGCACCCTTCGAGCGAGGGTGATGTCCGCCCGTGTCCAGCCGCCCCCCTTGCTCTCCACCTGCGCCGAACGCTCCCTCACCGCGTGGCGGGGGAATCCCGAGGCGGACACCAGCATGCGGACGAGTTCGCGTATGGGCAGCGCCTCGCCCCGCCCGATGTTGATCACCTGCCCGACCACGGGGGCACGGGCGGCACGAACAACGGCGTCGGCCAGATCCCGCACGTCGATGTAGTCGCGCCGGGCATCGGCGACCGTGAGGTCGAGTCCTTCCTCGGCGGACGCCGCTGCCAGCTTGGCGACAACCGCGCCGAGGAAGCTCGCCTCGGTGGTGTACGGCCCGCAGACGTTGACGGCGCGCAGCACCACCCCTTCGGCCTCACCGGCCCGGGTCGCGGTCAGCACCGCCTCCGAACCGGCGTACTTGGTGCGCGCGTACGAGGTCACCGGATCCGGTGTGACGTTCTCGTCGATGGAGAGGCCCTCGGGCACGAACCCGTACTCGTGGATCGTGCCGACCTGAACGATCCGGGGCCTGCGGGGCATCGGGGCGGTCGCGGCGAGGAGCCGGTGGACCAACTGGACATGGGCCAGATGCATGTCCTCCTCGGTGAGCGCCCACCCCCCGGTCGCGTTGACGACCACGTCCGCACGCGCGGAGCCGAGCAGCGCCGCGAGCGCGGCCGGGTCGGCGGTGGCCACATCGAGAGCGTGGAAGGCATGGCCGGTGACGTCAGGCCTGGCCCGGCGGGCGATGCCCAGGACCTCGTATCCGTCCCGGCGCAGGGCCGTGCACACCGCGCGGCCGACACAGCCGGTCGCGCCGAGGACAGCGGCCACGGGCCGGGGCTTGGCATGGGTCATCTGCTCTTCACTCCTTGGCTGGTGCGGTGTGCGGTGGTCAGGCGTTCCAGTACGGGGACGAGGTCGGCCGGGGGCGGGGTGGCGAGCGACGCGGCACGCAGCGCGGCGGCGGCCCTGGCGAAGGACGGCGTCCGAAGGACGCGCAGGAGCATGCCGCGCAGTTCGGCTGCGGAGAGTTCCTCGGCCTGCCGGCACAACCCGGCACCGAACTCGGCGACCCGCCGCGCCTCGGGGATGCCCAGCCCTCGTCGAGTGGGAAGCATGAGCTGCGGGACACCATGGGCGAGAGCGCCGGCGATGTCGTTCGGCCCGCCGTGGTGGATGAGGGTGACGCAACTGGGCAGCAGGAGGTCCAGGGGAACGCCGTCGGCCAGGCGGACGTTGTCCGGGAGGTCCCCCAGCGCGTCGGGCAGACCGGCCGGGAGGGGTACGACCACCTCGGCGTCCACGTCGCAGACGGCGTCGAGGAGGGCGGGGGCGGATGCCGGGAGGCCGTCGACGCCGAGGAAGAAGCGGTCGAGGGCGAGGCACACTCTGGGCCGGGTGGGCGGTTCACACAGCCAGTCGGGCATGTGCGAGAAGCCGTTGTACGGCACATGACGGACGGGGACCTGACGGTGGGACACCGGCAGGCGGAGCGGGGCGGGCAGCGAGTTCACGGTCCACTGGCCCAGGACGGCCTCCTCTGCGAACACACGGCCGTGTTCGGCGAGGATCGGGCCCAGCCATTCCCGGAACGCGTCCTCGCGCGGGGCATCCGGATGCGCCCGCGGTAGAGCGCGGTACCGCCCCCGCGTCCAGCCCACGAGGTCCAGACCGGTCACCAGGCGGGCGTGAGCGGCGCCGTCGGCCATGGCGGCGACGGCACCGGCGTGGTCGGTCGAGTCCCACACGACCAGATCGGGACGCCAGTCCCGGAGGAAGCCCACGAGTTCGGCGATCACCGGGCGGGAAGCGGTGGTCCGTCGGGCATGACGGGCCCGGGCGGTGAGCGCCGTGTGGACGCGGGCGTGGGCCGGCTCCTCAGCGAGGTCGCCGAAGGGGGAGTCGCCGAGCCAGGCCTCCTCCTCGGGCCCGGACGACGCGGGTGGCTCCTCGACGCGACCCGGACCGGTCGCCCCGTCCTGTCCGTTGACCTCTCCGAGCGGCACGGCTGCGAGGCCCGCGGCAAGGATGTCGTCGTGCACCTCGGGGCGGCTGGCCATGCGCACGTCGTGGCCGGCCGAGCGCAACGCCCAGGCCAGTGGTACCTGCGCGTTGACGTGAGGGGTGGCGGGAAAGGGGGTGAACAGGACCCGCATTGCGTCACCTCACCCGCCCCTACGGCTGAGGTACTCCCAGGCGGTGTATTCGCGCAGGCGTTCGCGCAGGCTCGCCACCACCTCGTCCCAGGCCCGGTCGCCGAGGACGATCCGGCGCGGCGGGCTGGCCATTCGGGAGACCTCCAGAACCACCTGCGCGGCCGCGGCCGGTGAGGCCGGCGGCGGGGACTCGGTCCAGGACGCCTCCAGCGCGGCACGGACGCCGTCGTAGGCGGGGTGGGGCGCGGTGACGGTGGTGCCGAGGTGGCCGAGGCCGGTGTCGTACGGGCCCGGCTCCAAGAGGGTGACATGAATGCCGAGAGGCCCGGCCTCGGCGGCGACGGCCTCGCCCATCGCGCCGAGCGCCGCCTTCCCCGCGCTGTAGATTCCACTGCCCGCGGAGCCCCCGCCGGCTCCCATCGCCGTCACCTGGACGAGGTGCCCGGCTCCCTGGGCCCGCAGCACCGGCAGGACCGCCTGGGTCACCCAGAGCGCACCGAAGAAGTTGACGTCGAGATGGTCGCGGACCTGCTCCTCGGTGGTCTCCTCCACCATGCCGAGGACGAGCTGGCCGGCGTTGTTGACGACGACGTCGAGCCGGCCGAAGGCCGCCACCGCACGGTCGACCGCCGCGAAGACGTCGGTCCGGCGGCTCACGTCGAGCGGGAGCACCACCAGCCGGCCCTCGTGTTCGTGGCCGTCCAGGCAGGAGACGTCGCGAGCCGTGGCGACCACCCGTTCCCCGGCCGCGAGCGCGGCCTCGGCGAACGCGCGGCCGAGGCCGCGGGAGGCTCCGGTGATGAACCAGACCCGGCCGGCCGAGGGGCCGCCAGGAGCGGGAAGTTGAGTCATCGCGCCACCATCGCCGAGGCTCATCGAGTTTGCGTTGAGCCACACTCGAACGGCGCCCTCCACGCTACGCACGTCATGCCCGGCGCAGCATATGCGCGCCCGCACCCGGCCCGCGGGTGCGACGGCCGGCCACCGAGCGAGGGAGACCCGTATGAACACCGCCGACGAAGTCCTGGACCGCCTCCTGGCGCCCGGGCAGGACGATCCGTACCCGCTCTACGCCGAGCTGCGCCGCCGTGCACCGGTGCACTTCAGCCCGCAGCTGGGCGGTTACGTCCTCACCCGGTTCGAGGACTGCTCCCACGTGATGAAGAACCCGGCGCTCTTCCCGGCGCCGGATGCGGCATCGGTGGCGTCCTTCCTGCCGGAACACAGCAAGTACGAGGCGTTCCGGGTGCTGGTCGGCTCGATCGTCAACGCCAACCCGCCGGAGCACACGAGGCTGCGCCGGCTGGTCAGCCGGGCGTTCACGGCGCGGCGGGTGGAGTCGCTGAAGCAGGGCGTGATGACGATCGCAACGGGCCACGTGGACAAGGTCGAGGCCCGCGCCCGTGACGGAGCGGTCATCGACTTCCATGCGGAGCTGTCCGTGCCCGTACCGCTTCAGGTGCTGGCCCGGCTGATCGGCCTGCCGCTCGAGGACGACCGGCTGCTCGCCGAGCTGATCCCGCGGATCATCAACGTGGTCGATCCGACCAGTGACACGGCGACCCTGCAGGACGCGGACAAAGCCCTGGACTCCCTGCTGGGGCGGCTGTGGGAGCTGGTCGAACGGCGCCGCCGGGAGCCGGCGGACGACCTGGTGTCGGGTCTCGTGGCGCTGGAGGCAGACGGTTCCGACGGCGCGGACCACCTGTCAGAGGACGATCTGAAAGCAGTCCTCGTGGCGCTGCTCACGGCCGGGTTCGAGACCTCGGCCACCGCGATCGACATCAGTGTGCACACCCTGCTCACCCGTCCCGAGCACCGGGCGTCGCTGCGCACCTACGAGGGGGCTCTGCGGTTCGTCGACGAGGTGCTGCGCTGGGACTCCCCGGCACCGATGTCGGCGGGATTCCGGTACGCGGCTCAGGACGCGGACTTCGGGGAGTACCGGGTGCCGGCCGGGTCGCCGGTGCGGGTGCTGCTCGGGGCGGCGAACCGGGATGCGCAGGCCAATGCGGACCCGGACCGTTTCGACCCGGACCGGCAGGCGCCCCGCACACTGGTCTTCGGCGGAGGAATACACCACTGCCTGGGCATGAACCTGGCCCGGATGGAGATCGCCGCCGTACTCATGGCGATCGCGGAACGGCTCCCCGGCCTGCGGTTCGCCGAGGAGCCGGTACGCCGACGGTCCGTACCGCTGCGGGACTTCGCCTCGTTCACCGTGCGGTTGGACGGCTGAGCGCCGGTCTCAGGGACGGTCGTCGCGGGTGACCCGGCGCTCCCGGACGAGCAGCCGGCCGTTTTCGCGGACCAGGACGTCCTCGCAGACGCACAGTAGGTGCAGCCTCGGTTCTCCTCCTCTGGGAGTGGCGAAGATCTGCGCGTAGCTGCGGACCGCAAGGGCGTCGTCGTCCAGCGGGTCGACGTGCACCATGGAGAGCACATGCCGGTGGACCTCGCCGGATTCGGCGAGGCCGGCGGCCGACTTGCGTACTCCTGCGGCGAGTGCCTCCCGGCCGCGGACGGGTTCGGGGAGGGACGGCGGGGCGAACACGCCGTCCTCGGTGAAGGTTCGGGCCCAGCCCTCGGCGTCCCCCTCGTCCAGCAGGTGCATGTGGCGGGCGTAGAACTGCTGTACTTCGGCGACCACTTGTGCGGACACGGCGTCTGACACGTGTTCTCCTCGGGTGTTCGAAGCCGGTGGAAGTGGGAGGACGATCCCCCACCGGCTTCGAGATCCGTTCAATGCACCGCCCCAGTCATCCTCCAACAGGGCTCGCTCCGCTGCGCCGAGGATCGGATCGCCCTCTCGTCCCGGCGGCCCGAAGGTGACGCATGCGCCTGATCGATCTGTCCTCCCCGGTGGATTCCTCCTTCGTCGAGCCCGACCCGGTGGTCCATGACGTACTGACCCCGCGCCAGGGCGCCGAACACATGAGCGCGGAGATGCGGGAGCACTTCGGCATCGACTTCGATCCGGACGAACTGCCGGACGGCGAGTTCCTGTCCCTGGACCGGATCTCCCTCACGACGCACACCGGTACCCACGTCGACGCGCCCTCGCACTACGGCTCCAAGGCGGCGTACGGCACGGGTGTTCCCCGGCACATCGACGAGATGCCACTGGACTGGTTCCACCGCCCGGGCATGGTCCTGGATCTGACCGACGCGGCGACCGGTGTGGTCGGCGCGGAGCGGCTGGAGAAGGAGTTCGCCCGGATCGGGCGGCGGCCGGAGCCGCTGGACATCGTGCTGCTGCACACCGGCGCGGACTCCCGGGTGGGGACACCCTCGTACTTCACCGACTTCGCGGGACTCGACGGACCGGCCGTGGAGCTGTTGCTCGACCTGGGGGTGCGGGTGATCGGGACGGACGCGTTCAGTTTGGACGCCCCGTTCGCCGACATCATCGCCCGCTACAGGGCCACCGGGGACCGTTCGGTGCTGTGGCCGGCCCACTTCACCGGGCGGCGGCGGGAGTACTGCCAGATCGAGCGGCTCGCCGGACTCGCCTCGTTGCCCGGCCCGTACGGCTTCCGGGTCTCCTGCTTCCCCGTGAAGATCACCGGCGCGGGGGCCGGCTGGGCGAGGGCCGTGGCCATCGTCGATGACTGACCGACCGATCCGATCCGACCTCCGGGAGAGCGATGTACGGACAGGAACTCGCCAAGGTCTACGAGATCTTCTACCGCAGCCGTGGCAAGAACTGGGCCGCGGAAGCGGAGGAGGTGACGCGGCTGATCCGTGAGCGGATGCCGCAGGCCGACACGCTGCTGGACGTCGCCTGCGGTACGGGCGCCCATCTGACCACGTTCCGCGAGTCGTTCTCGCAGGTCGAGGGGCTGGAGATCGCGCCGCCGATGCTGGAAACGGCGCGACAGCGGCTGCCCGGCGTCCCCCTCCACGAGGGGGACATGCGCGACTTCGCGCTGGAGTGCACCTTCGACGCGGTGGTCTGCATGTTCTGCGCCATCGGTTATGTCGGCACCGTCGAGGAGATGCGTGCCGCGGTACGTGCCATGGCGGACCACGTCTCCCCCGGTGGCGTGCTCGTCATCGAGCCGTGGTGGTTCCCCGAGGACCACATCGAGGGCTACGTCGCGGGCGACCTCGGGCACGAGGACGGGCTGACCGTCGCCCGGATCTCGCACTCGACGCTGCAGGGCAGGGCGACCCGGATGGAGGTGCGTTTCCTCGTCGGAGACGCCTCCGGCATACGGGAGTTCACCGAGATCGACGTGCTGTCACTGTTCACCAAGGACGAGTACACCCAGGCGTTCCTGGACGCCGACTGCTCCGTCGAGTACCTCCCCGGCGCACCAACCGGGCGGGGGCTGTTCGTCGGCATCCGCCGCTAGACAACCACGACCGACCGACCGATCGGAGGGGCCGACCGCCCATGACCACCTACGTGTGGGACTACCTGCCCGAGTACGAGAACGAACGCGACGACATCCACGACGCGGTGGAGACCGTGATGCGCTCCGGGCAACTGGTGCTCGGCCGCAGCGTCCGCGGCTTCGAGGAGGAGTTCGCCGCCTACCACGGGCTTGCGCACTGTGTCGGCGTGGACAACGGGACCAACGCCATCAAGCTGGGCCTCCAGGCCTGTGGCATCGGACCGGGCGACGAGGTGATCACGGTGTCGAACACCGCGGCACCGACCGTCGTCGCCATCGACGGCACCGGTGCGACGCCCGTCTTCGTGGACGTGGACCCCGACACGTACCTGATGCGCGTCGACCAGGTCGAAGCGGCCGTCACCAGCCGCACCCGAGCCGTGCTGCCGGTGCATCTGTACGGCCAGTGCGTCGACATGGCACCGCTGCAGGCGCTGGCCGAGCGGCACGGCCTGGTGCTCTTCGAGGACTGCGCACAGGCTCACGGCGCGCGTCACCACGGGCGACTCGCCGGCACGATGGGCCGGGCGGCGGCCTTCTCCTTCTACCCGACGAAGGTGCTGGGCGCGTACGGGGACGGCGGCGCAACCGTGACCTCCGACGACGAGGTGGAGCGCGATCTGCGCCGGTTGCGCTACTACGGCATGGAGGAGCGTTACTACGTGGTACGGACTCCCGGCCACAACAGCCGTCTGGACGAAATCCAGGCGGAGATCCTGCGCCGCAAGCTGACCCGGCTCGACTCCTATGCGCAGGGCCGGCGCGAGGTGGCCCTGCGGTACGCGGAGGGGCTGGGCGACACCGAGCTGGCGCTTCCCACGGTCGCGCCCGGCAACGAGCACGTCTACTACGTCTACGTGGTGCGCCACCCGCGGCGCGACGAGATCATCGAGGCGCTCAAGGCCTACGACATCTCACTCAACATCAGCTATCCCTGGCCGATCCACACCATGAGCGGGTTCGCGCACCTCGGGTACGAGCGGGGTTCGCTGCCGGTGACCGAGCGCGTCGCGGACGAGATCTTCTCCCTGCCGATGTACCCCTCCCTGGCCCCCGGCGTCCAGGACAAGGTGATCGGCGCGCTGCGCGACGTACTGGCCGCTCTGTGATGGACACCCGCCGCGGTCCGTTGAGGATGGGCGTGCTGGGGTGTGCCGACATCGCGCTGCGCCGGATGCTTCCGGTGCTGGTCGAGGAGCCGGGCACCGAGTTGGTGGCGGTGGCCAGCCGTGACACCCGCAAGGCGGCACAGACGGCGGATCGCTTCGGGTGCGACGGGACCGTCGGTTACGACACGCTGCTGCGGCGGGACGACATCGACGCGGTCTACATCCCGTTGCCGCCGGCCCTGCACCATCACTGGGTCACCGAGTCCATGGCGGCCGGGAAGCACGTGCTGTGCGAGAAGCCGTTGTCCACGTCCTACGCCGACACTCTGGATCTCATGAAGCGGGCTCACGAACACGGTCTCGTGCTTGCCGAGAACTTCATGTTCCTCCACCACTCGCAGCATGCCGAGATCCAACGGCTGCTGGAGGACGGTGCAGTGGGGACGGTGCAGGTCTTCAGCAGCTCCTTCGGGGTGCCGCCGCTCGACCCGGCGGGCTTCCGCTACCGCCCGGAGCTGGGCGGTGGCGCACTGCTGGACACCGGCGTCTATCCGCTGCGCGCGGCCCAGTTGTATCTCGGCACCGAACTGGAGGTGCTGGGAGCCACGCTGCGGATCGACGAGCGCACCGGGGTCGACGTCGCGGGCACGGCCCTGCTGTCCGCCGCCGACGGCACCGCTGCGCACCTGGCATTCGGATTCGACCACGCCTACCGGTCGCACTACGCCTTGTGGGGCCGGGCGGGCCGGATCACGGTCGAGCGGGCGTTCACCCCGCCGGAGCACCTGAGGCCCCCGGTGCTGATCCATCAGCAGGACCGGTACACGGAGCTGACGTTGACGGCTGACCACCAGGTACGCGGTGCGGTTCGGGCGTTCACCGCGGCGATCCGCTCGGGGGCCGAGGGCCCGCTGCACGAGGAGACCACCTTGCGTCAGGCGCAGTTGGTGGAGGAGGTGCGTCTGCGGGCCCGGCGGTTCCCGCACCAGCCCGGCCGGGCGTGAGCAAGGGCCATCAATCAGGACGGCGCGGCTACGAGGACGGGGAGCAACATGAAGGGCATCATTCTGGCCGGAGGCGCGGGAACCCGGCTGTACCCGATCACCCTCGCGGTGTCGAAGCAGCTCATACCGGTCGGTGACAAGCCGATGATCTACTATCCGCTGTCGGTGCTGATGCTGGCCGACGTCCGCGAGATCCTGATCATCGCCACTCCGGCGGACCTGCCGCAGTTCCGGCGGCTGCTCGGGGACGGATCACACCTCGGTCTGCAGATCGACTACGCGGAGCAGGCCCATCCGGGCGGGCTGGCCGAGGCGTTCATCATCGGCGCGGACCACATCGGTACGGACTCCGTGGCGCTGGTCCTCGGCGACAACATCTTCCACGGGCAGCGGTTCTCCGACGTGCTGGCGGAGCACGCGGGGGACATCCACGGCTGCGTGCTGTTCGGGTACGCGGTGCACGATCCCCACCGCTACGGCGTGGGGGTGACGGACGAGGAGGGGCGGCTGGTGTCCATCGAGGAGAAGCCGGCCCGGCCGAGGTCCAACCGGGCCATCACAGGGCTGTACTTCTACGACAACGACGTGGTCAACATCGCGAAGAACATCACCCCTTCGCCGCGCGGCGAGCTGGAGATCAGCGATGTGAACCGGGTCTATGTGGAGCGCGGCACGGCTTCACTGGTCGACCTGGGGCGCGGGTTCGCCTGGCTGGACACCGGTACCCCGGAGTCGTTGCGGGAGGCGGCCCAGTACGTGAGCATCCTGGAGCACCGTCAGGGCATCCGGATCGCCTGTGTGGAGGAGGTCGCCCTGCGGATGGGGTTCATCGACGCGGAGGCGTGCCACGCCCTGGGGGCCGCGATCGGCAAGTCCGAGTACGGCCAGTACGTGATGTCGATCGCGGGCGAGTTCGGCCGCTGACCCCTCGGCGACCGCTGTGGAGGGGGTCGGACCCTCCGGCACCCTCCATGCACGGCCTCACGGCTCCTGCACCGCCGGGCAGCTCGTCCGCCGCGCCACAGCGGTCCGCGGGTCGGCCAGATAGCCGTCGACCCGTGTGCGGACGCAGTCGCTGACCCCGTAGATTCCGTGGCCCCAGCCCTCATAGGTCAGCAACCGGGCCTTGGGGCCGGCCTGCCGGGCGACTCTCTCGGCCCACTGGTGGGGCGATGACGGGTCGTGCCGGCTGTTGGTCAGCAGGATCGTGGGGGCGTCGTCACCGAGCCGGAGGGGCCCCTGCGGGTTGTTGGCCGGACCGGTCATGCCGAGACAGTCGGTCACGCTGCTCCAGGCGACGGCGCCGAGCCGGGTGTGCGGGGCGGCGGCTGTGGCGAGGGCGCGCAGCCGCAGGACGTCGGCGGCGCCCCGCACCCGCATCCGGTAATCGGCGCAGAAGGCGGCGCTCTGCGGGTGATGGATCGTGGACGGCGTGGACGGCCCACTCGCCGAGGCGGCCACACCCTGGCCGTCGCCGAACAGACACCCGGTCCGGTCGGCCGCGACCTGGGCGAGGCAGGCGGACAGTTCCGCCCAGCGGCGCTGGAAGAAGAAGAACGAGACCTGGCTGCTCAGCAGATACCCGTCGAGGGTGAACGGGGGCGCACCGGGAACGGTGGCGGTCAGTTCACCCCGCTCGGCCCGGGCGTGCAGCCGGTCGTACCAAAGGGCGGTACCGTCGGCCCGCCCGGGGCAGGTGGGAGTGCGGTCGCACCAGTCGGCGAAGCCCCGGAAGGAGTCCTCGACGGCCGCCGACCGCTCGGCGACCCAGCGGGTGAGGTCCGCGGTGTGGTCCAGGTTGCTCTCCCACACCGCGGCGCGCAGCCGGGTGGGGAAGAGTTCGGCGTACGCCTGACCGGTGAGCGTGCCGAAGGAGTCGCCGTAGAAGGAAAGGTGCCGCTCGCCCAGCGCCGCCCGGACTGCGTCCATGTCGCGGGCGACGCTGCGGCTGTCCATGTGGTCGAAGACCGGTCCGGTGATGGCCCGGCAGCCGGCTGTGTAGGCCTGGTACGCCTCGACCGTACGCGTGTACTCGGTCTCGGTTGCCGGGACGACGGGCACGTCCGCCGGGTAGAGGGCGGCGTCACACAGGACGGGGTTGCTGCGTCCGGTGCCGCGCACGTCCATGGCGATGACGTCGAAGCGGCGGCGGGTCTCGGCCGAGAAGAGCCGGGGGTCGTGCGTGACGGCGTCGACGCCGGAGCCGCCGAGCGCGCCCTGGCCGTAGAACAGCACGCCGATGCGCTGCTCGGGCGCGGCAGCCGAGCGCCGGGCGAGCGCGACCTCGACCGTGGCGCCGCCGGGTTCGTCCCAGTCGACCGGAAGGGTGATGCGCCCGCAGTCCAGCGTGCGATCCTCCGGCGCCTCGGGGCACGGGGCCCAGACGATGCGCCCGGTCGACGGCCCGTCGGCCTGGGCGACGGCCGCAGAGGGGGCGACGAGGAGACCGGGCAGGGTGGCGGCGAGGGCGCCCACGGCGGTGAGCCGCCGACTCATCGGTCCGCTCCCGCCGTGGCCCAGCCGCCCTCGGCGACAGGGGCGCGGTCCAGCAGCGGTTCCCACCACGAGCGGTGCTCGGCGTACCAGCGGACGGTCTCCCGCAGCCCTTCGGCGAAGTCGATCCGGGGACGCCAGCCGAGCTCGTCGCGCAGGGTGCTCCAGTCGAGGACGTAGCGGCGGTCGTGGCCGGGCCGGTCGGGCACGATCTTCTTCAGGGAGGACGGCAGCCCCAGTTCGTCGAGGACGAGGTCCGCGATCTGCTCGACGGACGCCTCGACGCCGGTGCCCACGTGGTAGGTCCGGCCCACTTCGCCGCGTTCCAGTACGGCCTCGATGGCACGGCAGTGGTCCAGCACATGGATCCACTCGCGCCGGTTCTGGGTCTGTGCGTACATCTGGAGGCGTTTGCCGTCCAGGGCGGCGGTGGTGAAGGCGGGGACGACCTTCTCCGGGAACTGGTGAGAGCCGTAGTTGTTCGCGCAGTTGGAGATGGTGACCGGCAGGCCGAAGGTGTGGTGGTAGGCGCGGACGGCGTGGTCGGCGCCGGCCTTGCTGGCGTTGTACGGGGTGCGCGGACGGTAGGGGCTCGACTCGGTGAACAGGTCGGTGCTGTCCAGGTCCAGGTCTCCGTACACCTCACAGGTGGAGACGTGGTGGAAGCGTCCGACACCGACTCGTCGGGCGGCCTCCAGCAGCGTCTGCGTGCCCAGCACGTTCGTCCGGAAGAACCGCCCCGGCTCCAGCACGGCGTACGAGTTGTGGGACTCGGCCGCGAAGTTCACGACCGCATCCACCCGGTGGGTGCGCAGCACACGCTCCATGGCCACAAGGTCGTCGATGCTCGCATGCTCGAAGACGATGCCGTCGCGGACGTTGTCGAGGTTGGCCAGGTTTCCTGCATACGTCAGCGCGTCCACGACGACGACGCGGTCCTCGGGGTGGGTCCCGCGCCAGTGCCTGACGAAATGCGATCCGATGAATCCGGCCCCGCCGGTGATCATGAGGGTGCCCATGCCGGTCACGATAGGAACGCCGGTTGGTGAACCGGCCGGAGACGGCTGGAGGCCGAGGCGGCGGGGAGCCGGTGCCTCGGCCGCCGGTGGCCGGCCGTGCTGCGGCGGTTCTGACCACGATGCCCCGGCATCGCGGTCAGAACCTTCGGGCCTCTCAGGCCCCGACTAGGGTCGCCAGCCGCCCGCCTCCGGCCACGGGTCGCCCAACTGGCGCAGGGTGCCCTGGAACTCGGGCCAGTCCCGGTGGTCGCGGATCTTGCCGTCCACGAAGCGGAACAGGTGCACCTGCTCACCCGCGAACCGCCTGCCCGTGGGGGCGAAGCCCACCAGGTTGCCGACGTGACGGCCGTAGAGCACGAGGTAGGCGCGGACCCACTCGCCGTTCTCCTCGATCTTGACCTCCTCGAGCCGGGCCTCCTCCGAGAAGGTCGCCCGGACCCACTTGACGATCAGGGCGAAGCCGTCGGGGCCGGGCGGGATGCCGTGCTCGAGCGTGGCGGGGTTCAGGTACTCCGCGTGCAGGTACTCCGCGGCGTCGTCCGTCCTTCCGGTGTTGAAGGCCTCGATCACCCGGCGTACGGCGTCTGTCTGATGGCTCATCGTCTGCGCTCCCGGTCCCTGTCGTCGTCCAGCGGATCTGTGCAACGTGACATCCGGCAGTCGCCGAAGCGTCGACTTGCACTCGACGCCGTCCAACGCGCCCCCAGCCGAGCACGAGAGCCGTCGCCCATGCTGGCCCGGCCCAGTCGAATCCCTCAGAGAGGTGTGTGCGGCACATGAGCGGTCAGGAAACCGGTGACGGAATCACCTTCATCAACACCTTCACGCTGTCCGGCTCGCCGGAGGAGTTCGAGGAGGCGTTCGCGCGGACATCGCAGTACATGGCACGGCAGCCGGGATTCGTGGAGCACACGCTCGCCAGGCACACGAAGGACCCGCAGCGGTACGTCAACATCGCCCGCTGGCAGGACGCCGAGTCCCTGCAGCGAGCCGTTGCACAGCCCGAGTTCCAGGGACACGCGGCTGCGCTGCGGGCCCTTGCCACCAGCGACCCGCAGATGTACGCGCCTGTCCGCACGGCTCGCCGGGCGCCGTCCGACGAGGCCCCGGTGGTCGTGGTCACCGGAGGCGGCACCGGCATCGGGCGGGCCACCGCGCACGCCTTCGCCGAGCAGGGCGCGCGGGTCCTCGTCGTGGGCCGCACGCAGGACAGTCTGGTCGGGACGGCCAAGGGCTACGACACGATCCGGACGGCCGTCGCCGATCTGACCGCCGAAGGCTCGGCCGAGGAGGTGGTGGCGGAGGCCTTGCGCGTCTTCGGCCGGATCGACGTACTGGTGAACAACGCGGCCGTCTCCCTGCACGGCACTCTCGCTGATCACACCCGCGAGCAGGACCTGACCCAGATCGGCACCAATCTGCTGGCGCCGATCGCGCTGACCCGGGCCGCCCTGGACGCGCTGGAGGCCAGCGGCGGGACAGTGGTCAACATCAGCACGTCGGGATCACTGGGGTCGCGCACCTGGCCGGGGGCGAGCGTCTTCGGGGCCAGCAAGGTGGCCCTGGACTTCCTGACCCGGACCTGGGCGGTGGAACTCGCCCCCCGCGGCATCCGGGTGATCGGTCTCGCCCCGGGGGTCGTGGACAGCGGGATCGGAGTCCGGATGGGCATGTCCGGGGAACAGTACGACGGCTTCCTTGCGGAGATGAGTTCCCGGGCCCCGGCGGGCCGGGTGGGACGGCCGGAGGAGATCGGCTGGTGGATCACCCAACTGGCCCGGGACGAGGCCCGTTACGCCACCGGCGTGGTGGTGCCGGTGGACGGGGGGCTCTCGCTCACCTGAAGTCCGCGGCGCCGAGGCGCCGGTGCCGGGTCGTCAGGTGTTGCAGTGTCGGTACGAGGTCGCCGGGTGCGGGGGTGGCCAGCATCTCCTCGCGGAGGTCGGCCGCCCGCCGTGCGAACGAGGGGTCGTCGAGGACCCGGGCCAGCATGCCGCGCAGTTCCCCGGCGGAGAACCCGTCCACATCGGGGATCCGCATGCCGGCTCCGGCCGCCTGCAAGCGTTCGGCCTTGCGGGCGGTGTCCCAGATCATGTCCGGGACGAGCACCTGGGGGACACCGTGTGCGAGGGCGGTCTGGAAGGTGCCCGCTCCACCGTGACTGATCACGGCCGCGCAGGTGGGCAGCAAGGCGTCGAGCGGCACGAAGTCCACGACCCGCACATTCGCCGGGAGCCCGGCGCCCAGCGCGGCCACCTGCGCGGCATTGAGCGTGGCGACCACTTCGACATCGAGGGTGGCGACGGCGGCCACGATCTCGGCGACGGAGGCGCGATCCCTTCCGAACACCTCCTGCTGGGAGACGCCGAGCGTGATGCAGACACGTGGCCGGCCCGGCGGTTCGAGCACCCAGGAGGGGACGACCGCGGGGCCGTTGTAGGGGACGTACCGCATGGGGACGCGCACGACGTCGCTGGGCAGCGCGAGCGGGGAGGGGACCGGGTCGATGGTCCACTGCCCGGTGATCGCTTCCTCGGTGAAGTGGAGTCCGTACTCCCCCAGCGTCTGGCCCAGCCACTCGGCCATGGGGTCGTCCCGTACCTCAGGTGCCCGCTTCGCCAGCGCGGCGAGGTGGTGCCCACGCATCCAGCCGACCAGGTCGAGGCCGAACAGCAGGCGGGCGTGGGCGGCACCGGAGGCCAGCGCGGCGACCGGGCCCGCGAAGGTGAGGGGGTCCCACACGATCAGGTCCGGCCGCCACCAACGGGCGTACCGGACCAGGTCGTCGGTCATCTGCCAGGAGAAGTACCGGAAGATGAGCGGGCCGTAGGCCGCGAACACACCCTGGGTGTAGTCGTGGGTGAGCCGCTCGGGGTCGGTCTCGGAGATGTCCAGGACCTCCGGCCAGGTCGCCGTGTCGACGGCGTACGGGGAGGCCTCCGTCTCGTCCTCGCGCCCGGCCCACTCGTCGGCGGCGGCCGCGTCCTCGGCCTGGTTCAGCGGTTCGCCGACCGTGACGGCGGTCAGCCCCGTACGGGTGATCGTGTCGGCCAGGTCCGGCTGGCTCGCGACGCGCACGTCATGACCGGCCGTCCGCAGCGCCCAGGCGAGTGGCACCTGCGCGTAGAGATGCGACCGCGCGGCGAACGTCGTGAACAGAATCCGCATGCCAACTCCCGTGCCTCGTCCGTCGGTTCGGCGCACACCGTAGAGAGGCGGTGGCGGATTCCGCTCGCAAGGCGCTGGAACCGCGGGGGCCGGCCGGCAGCCGGCGGCATGGTGCCGCGGACTCCGCTCCGGCTGTCTCAGCTCTGCCCTCGGATGCCGTTCTCCAGCACACGGACGACCGCGTCTGCGACGCCGGGCCGTGGCAGCACCCCGCGCCGAGCCGACTCGCAGCCGGCGTAGACCAGGGCCCACAGGATGTCCCGGAGCCACTCCACGGCCGCGGTCGGGTCGAAGACTCCCTCCGCCTGACCGCGCTTGATCAGGCCGGTGACCATCCGGTCCACCGAGTCCGGGTCCTCACCGGGGTCGAACTCTCCGAGGGACCGGGGGTCGCCGTACAGAAACAGCAGCCGATCACCGGTACCGACCAGCGCCGTTGCCAGGCGCCGCACGGCCTCCGACGGCGTCCCCTCGTCCACGGCCGCGTCCTGGACCGCCTGCCGGATCACCAGGTGCGCATCGGCGACGGCCGCCCGCAGCAGGACGTCCCGGTCGGGGAAGTAGCGATGCAGCGTACTGCGCCCGATCTCGGCTGCCCTGGCGATGTCCGCCAGCGTCGCGGCCCTGTCCCGGGCCAGCACTTCGGCCGCCGCGCTCAGGATGGCCCGTCGGGTACGACCACGCGTCCCGGACTCTACCGATGAACTTCCCATGGCCTGAATCTAGCATACAGCAGACTGATTTAAGATATTGGTATGCTGTTTCGGGACATCAATGTTCCATTTCTAAACTTGGACGCACTGGAACGTGCGCCGCAAGAAAGGGGCCCCTATGGGCTTGGACGGCACGGTGTTAGCGGACACGCCACCCGGGACTCCCCCGGGACGGTTCCCCAACCTCCGCGTGCTCTGGTCCTTCGTGCGGCCGCACCGCTGGACGCTGGCGGCCGCCGCCGCCCTGACCGCCGTCACCACGGGAACCATGCTGGTCACCCCCATGGCGACCAAGAGCATCCTGGACGGCCTGGCCGACAAGGCGCCACTGGCCCGTCCCCTGTGGATACTGGTCGCTCTGCTGGTCGTGGGCGGGGTCGTGGGATGGGTACGACTGATCCTGCTCGGCCGGCTGGCCGAGCAGATCGTGCTGGATGCCCGCGTCACCATGGTGCGGCGCCTACTGCGCGTGCCCATCGGCCGACTCGGTCGGCGCTCACCGGGTGAACTCGTCACCAGGGTCACCTCCGACACACTGCTGCTGAGGGAGGCCGCGTCCTCCACCGCGCTGGATTTCTTCAGTGCGGTGATCACTCTCGTCGGCTCGCTCGCCCTGATGGCGACCCTCGACTGGGTGTTGCTGGCCGTCATGGTCGGGGCGATCATCGCGATCGCAGCTGTGATCGGCCTGGTCATGCGCCCGCTCGCGGCGGCCCAGCAGGAGGCTCAAGCGGCGATCGGCCGGCTGGGCGGCATCCTGGAAGGTGCTCTGAGGGCGATCCGTACTGTGAAGGCGAGCCGTTCCGAGACCTGGGAGAGCGACCGTGTCCTCACCGAGGCGCACAAGTCCTTCCGGCAGCGCATGCGCGCCGTGCGCATCGAGGCACTCGGCTGGACCCTGACGGGGGTCGGCTTCCAGGGCGCGATCCTGGTGATCCTCGGTGTGGGCGCCTGGCGGGTCAGCCTCGGGCAACTGACCGTCTCCGGGCTCGTCGCCTTCCTGCTCTACGCGTTCCTGGTGGTCGAGCCCGTCACCCAGCTCAGTCAGTCGGTCTCCACGCTCCAGTCCGGAGTCGCCGCATCCGCGCGCATAAAAGAGATCCAGGACCTTCCGGTGGAGGACATCCACGCGGTACCGCAACGGACGTCGGCTCCGGTGACGGGCGGTGCCACCCCGGTGCTGACCTTCCGTGACGTGACGGCCCGTTATTCCCCGGGTGTCAGGCGGGCGTTGAACGGGGTGAGCGCGGACATCCCCCGTCACGGACACACGGCGGTGGTAGGCCCGTCGGGCGCGGGAAAGACCACCTTGTTCTCCCTCATACTCCGCTTCCTGGAGCCGGAGCACGGTGCCGTGGTCCTGGACGGCGTCCCCCTGCAGCAGTACTCGCTCGACGAACTGCGCCGACGTGTGGTCTACGTCGAGCAGGACACCCCGCTGCTGCCGGGAACCCTGCGGGAGAACCTGTGCTACACCCACCGCGACGCGGATGATGAGGCGCTCTGGAACGTCCTTCGGGAGGTCCGGCTCGAGGAGAAGGTCCGCTCCCTGGAACACGGCCTCGACACCCCGCTCGACGGCACCGTGGTCTCCGGCGGCGAGCGCCAGCGCATCGCGCTGGCCCGTGCCCTGGTGAGCCGGCCGGAGGTGCTGCTGCTGGACGAAGCGACCGCCCAGCTGGACGGGCTGACCGAGTCGGCGATCCATGACGCCGTGGTCAAGGTCGCCGCCCGGGGCGCGGTGATCACCATCGCCCACCGGCTGTCCACGGTCGTCGACGCTGACCAGATCCTCGTCATGGAGGACGGCGTGTGCCGGGCCACCGGCACCCACGACGAACTCCTGGCCGTCGACGACCTGTACCGGGACCTGGTGGCGGCGCTGCGCATCGCGACGATCAACCAGAGCGCCCAGGACCGGGACGCGGCCGTGACCGGCTAGGGGTGTCGGGCGTTCGACGGCGGGGCCGCGGAACGCCGTCGAGCAACCGTCGCCCGGGGGAACATGCTGGGGAGCCGTTGGCGCGCTCCACGGCATGTCCCTGTTCCCCCGGTCGTCGGTTTCTCGGACGTCCAGCCGTCGTCGATCGGGCTGCGAGGGCCGACCGGAACGCTTCGGGGCGGAAGCAGAGGAGAGCCTTGATGCGGGTCCTGTTCACGACCTTCGCCGCCAAGTCGCATGTGCACATCCACATCCCGCTGGCCTGGGCATTGCGTTCGGCCGGCCACGACGTGTGCGTCGCAAGCCAGCCGGACCTCACCGAGTACGTCTCCCACACCGGGCTGACGGCAGTGGGGGTGGGCGAGCCCCTGGGACTGGACGTCAAGATGGCCGGGGCCAACCGGCGGCGGGACACGGAAGAGCCGGCCGACGACCCGGACTTCCTGGCCGACGCCGATCTGTCCGGGCTGCTGCCCGAGCGCCGTACCTACACCTACCTGCGCAACGCCTTCGAGCTGATGGCGTCCTACGTGTACCCGAGTCTGTCCTCCGAGTCCATGATCGAGGACCTGGTCGCATTCGCCCGGCGGTGGAAACCGGACCTGGTGATCTGGGACACGCACACGTTCGCCGGGGCGATCGCCGCCACTGTCACAGGCGCGGCCCACGCCCGGCTGTTGTTCGGCGCGGACCTGCTCGGCCACTCCCGTCAGCTCTTCCTGCGGGAACTCGACCGCCTGCCTGCCGGCGAGGGCTCCGATCCCCTGGCCGACTGGCTCGGGCAGGTCCTGGACGTGTACGGCGAACCGTTCACTCAGGACGTCGTCACGGGGCACTGGACCATGGACGGGCTTCCGTCCGGCATGCGACTGCCGGTGGCGGGCCAGCACCACGTGCCGGTGCGGTTCGTTCCGTACAACGGTCCCTCCGTGCTGCCCGACTGGCTTGGCGAGCCGCCGGACCGGCCCCGGGTGTGCCTGACCCTCGGGTCGACCGGCCGCGAGGTGCTGGGCGCGGACCGCGCCTCGGTGGCGGACCTGCTCGACGCGGTCGCCGACGTGGACGCGGAAGTGGTCGCCACGCTGTCGGCGGAGCAACTGGCCGGAGTGGGGAAGGTGCCCGAGAACGTCCGGGTGGTGGACTTCGTCCCGCTGGACGCCCTGCTGCCGAGTTGCTCGGTGATCGTGCACCAGGGCGGCGCCGGGACGTTCCAGAACTCGCATCTGCACGGGGTGCCTCAGATCATCGTCCCCGATCTGCTCTGGGACTCCGAGTACAAGATGCGCTACCTGCGGTCGACCGGCTCCGGGCTCGCCGTGCCCGACGTCGACCGGTTCGACGCCGCCCAGCTGCGGGACATGATCGTCCGCGTACTGACGGACCGCTCTTTCGAACGGAACGCGGCCGGTGTCCGCCGGGAGATGCAGAGCATGCCCACACCCCGCGACATCGTGCCGACCCTGGTCAGGCTGACCACCGAGTACCGCTGAATACCACTGAGTTGGGGAGACACGGACAAGATGACCCTCACCATGACATCACGCGCACTCGCCGTCGACGGCGCCTACGAATTCATTCCCCGGGTGTTCGACGACAAGCGCGGTTCCTTCACCTCTCCGTACCAGGAGAGTTCCTTCGTCGAGGCGACCGGCCACCGGCTGTTTCACGTGACACAGACCAACCACAGCACCTCGGGACGGGGCGTGGTGCGCGGGCTGCACTTCACGGTGTGCCCGCCCGGCACCGCGAAATACGTCTACTGCTCCCGTGGCCGGGTACTGGACATCGCCCTGGACATCCGCGTCGGCTCTCCGACCTTCGGCGCCTCGGACAGCGCGGTCCTCGATCCGACGAGCTGCCATGCCATGTACTTCCCCGTAGGTGTGGCACACGCCTTCGTGGCGCTGGAGGACGACACCGTGGTCTCGTACCTGCTGTCCGGCGAGTACGTGCAGGACGACGAGAAGGCCCTGTCCGTGATGGACCCCGCGCTCGGACTGCCGATCCCCGAGGACATCGACCCGATCATGTCCGAGCGGGACACCGAGGCGCCCACCCTGGCCGAGGCACAGGCGGCGGGGCTGCTCCCCGACTACGGGAAGTGCCTGGAGATCGACCGGGGGCTGCGGTCATGAGGATGCTCCCCGGTTCCGCCGAGACACCCCGGCGCCTCGCCGAGTCCCTGGCTCACGGGACCGACCCCGAGAACATCGCGGGGCGCGTGGCGCACATCCAGCAGTGGTTCACCGACTTCGGCCGCTACAGCTACACCGATGTGACACGGGTCCCGCTCAGCGGCCTCAAGGGCTGGCACCATGACCCGGCCACCGGTGACATCCGCCACGACAGCGGCAAGTTCTTCACCATCGAGGGGCTCGCGGCGCACCTGCCCGGCGGCCCGGTGCCCGAGTGGACGCAGCCGATCATCAACCAGCCGGAGATCGGGGTTCTGGGCCTGCTGGTCAAGGAGACCGACGGCGTCCTGCGGGCTCTGGTGCAGGCGAAGGTCGAGCCGGGCAACCGCAACGGCCTCCAGCTCTCCCCCACCGTGCAGGCCACCCGCTCCAACTACACGCGAGTCCACCGGGGCCGCGCGGTGCCCTACCTGGAGTTCTTCCGGGATCACCGGAACCATCACGTGATCGCGGATGTGCGCCAGTCGGAACAGGGAGCGTGGTTCTACCGCAAACGCAACCGGAACATGATCGTCGAAACCACCGACGACGTCGAACTCCGTGACGGCTTCATCTGGCTGACGCTCGGCGAGTTGTACGCGATGCTCGCCGAGGAGGACCGGATCAATATGGACCTGCGGAGCGTGCTGTCCTGTCTGCCGCTGTCCGTCCCCGACCTCGACACGGTGCTGCGCAGCGACGGCACGGGGTTCCGAGGTGCCCTCGTCCGCTCCTGCCACCCGTCGGCTCGTACCCGTCACTCGTTCGGTGAGCTGCTGCACTGGCTCACCGACGTCCGTACCGGAACGGACGGGTCCACCGACCGCATTCCGCTCAACTCGGTGCAGGGCTGGCGGCGCACCGCCGAGACCATCGCGCACGAGAGCGGGCAGTTCTTCTCCGTCATCGGCGTCGAGGTGACCGCGCGTGGGCGCGAGGTCTCCCACTGGACCCAGCCCATGCTCCAGCCACGGAGTCAAGGCGTGATCGCGCTGCTCGTGGCCCGGATCGACGGTGTGCTCCACGCCCTCATGCACGCGCGGGTGGAGCCGGGCTACCTGGACGTCGCCGAGCTGGCGCCGACGGTGCAGTGCATCCCGGACAGTGTGGCTGTTCTGCCGGCCGAGGCCCGGCCCCCGTTTCTCGACACCGTGCTGTCCGCAGCTCCCTCCCGGGTCCGCTACAACACCGTGCTGTCGGAGGAGGGCGGGCGCTTCTACCAGGCCCTGAGTCGCTACATGATCGTGGAGACCGACGCGGAGGAGACCGAGGAGCATCCGGAGTTCCGCTGGATCGCCGTCCACCAGTTGATGGAGCTGTTGCGGCACAGTCACTACCTGAACGTCCAGGCACGCAGTCTGGTGACCTGTCTGCACGGTCTCCTGTCAGCGCCGGAACCGGCCGTGCCGAGCACAGCGGGAGTCGAGGGAAGCTAGAGCGGCCGGGCCTACGTTCAGCGGCATGATTTCCACCAAGACCGACAGCGAGCTGGGCCCCGAGCTTATGACGCTCCGCGGCATGCAGTGGATCTACGGCATCAAGGGCGACCCGTACGCGCTGCTGCTGCGCGCGGAGAGCGACGACCCGCACGAACTCGGCCGACGGGCCAGGGACCACGGGGCGTTGATGTGGAGCACCGCCGAGAGCTGGGTGACGGCACGGTACTCCACCGCGGCAGCGGTCCTGAACGACCCTCGGTTCGGGGTCGGGTACCCGAAACCGGCGAACGGCGCAGCCGAGGCCGCTGCATGGCAGGTCCCCGCCATGCATGACATCCTGCCGCTGGACGATGTGTACCTGGCCGCGGACCGTGAGGTCTACCGGCGGCTGCGCGAGGTGACCGTGGCGGCCGTCGGCACGGACTTCGCCGCGCGCATCGCCGAGCGGCGCGAGACCGAACCCGACCGGCTGGGAACGGCCTTCGACCTGATGACCGACTTCGCTCATCCGCTCGCCGCAGGAGCCCTGGCCGGGGTGCTGGGGATGGCCGACGCGTCGCGACTGGCGGCGCTGTGTGCGGCAACGGCTCCCGCGCTGGATGCCACCGTGTGTCCGCCGCGGCTGGCCACGGCCCGGGAGCTGATCACGGCGGCCCGTGGACTTCGCAGTCTGCTGGCGGGGCCGGCGCCCGAGGATGTCGCCGCCGACGGGTTCGCGGCGCGGATGCTGCTCGCCGTCGTCGGGGTGCACCTGGCCGCCAATCTCACGACGAGGACGGTCTCGGCCCTGCTGGACCGTCCCGACGTGTGGGCCGCGGTCCGCGAGGACCCGGATCTGAGCGCCGCGGCCGTGCGGGAGACGGTGCGCCACACTCCTCCGGTGCGCCTGCAGAAGCTCTTCGCCCACGAGGACGCGGAGCTGGCCGGCACGCTCGTCCCCGCTGGTGCCGAGGTGACCGTTCTGGTGGAGGCCGCGCAGCGGGACCCGGACGCGTTCACGGACCCCGACCGCTTCGATCTCTCCAGGACGGATGCGCCGGAGCCGCTCGTCTTCACCGACGACCTCTACACCGGGGTGCTGGAGCCGTTTGCGGTGCCGGTGGCCACGGCCGCGGTGACGGCGGTCGCCACCCGGTGCCCCGGGCTGCGCCGGGCCGAGCCCGAACTGCGGCGCCTTCGTGCACCGGTGACCGGCGGTGTGCTGTTCCTTCCCGTCACGACGGTCGGCTGAGGGGTTCCGATGCGGATACTGATGACCTGTTTCGCGGAGGGCAGCCACTTCAGCGGCTCCGTGCCGCTGGCGTGGGCGCTGCGTACGGCCGGCCATGAGGTACGGGTGGCGAGCCAGCCGGCGCTGACCGGCACGATCACCGGGGCCGGGCTGACAGCGGTGCCGGTGGGCAGCGATCCGGCCCTGCACACCGTGCTTGGAGCGGTGGGCGGCGACATCATGGCGCTGCACGACGTCGCGGACTATCTGGAGAAGCGGCACGAGAAGCTGCCGACGGCGTTCCTGAAGGGCCATGAGACGGTCATGACGGCGCTCTTCTACTCGTGGATCAACAACGAGTCCATGGTCGACGACCTGGTGACGTTCGCCCGTGCCTGGCGACCCGACCTGGTGATCTGGGAACCGTTCACGTTCGCCGGGGCGGTGGCCGCCCGCGCGAGCGGGGCAGCCCACGCCCGGCTGCTGTCGTTCCCCGACATGTTCGGCAGCACGCGCGGTCTGTTCCTCGACAGGCTTGCGGCCGGCGCCGCCGAGCATCACGACGACACCCTCGGAGAATGGCTGAGCTGGACACTGGGCCGGTACGGCTGCACCTTCGACGAAGAAGCCGTCACCGGGCAGTGGTCGATCGACCAAATGCCCCCGAGTATCCGGCTGTCACTCGGGCATGCCGTCGTGCCCATGCGCTACATCCCCTACAACGGGCAGATCCCGACGGTAGTGCCCGACTGGCTGTGGGCGCAGCCCGAGCGGCCTCGGGTGTGTGTCACCGCGGGGATGACCGCCCGTGCCACCGGTGCGCCCAACGCGATCCTCGCCGACGAGGTCTTCGACGCGGTCGACGGCCTGGACGCGGAGGTGGTGGCGACCCTGAACGCGGCAGAGCAGGACTTGGTCGGCACCGTTCCGGACAACGTCCGGGTCGTGGAGCACGTGCCGCTGGAGGCGCTGCTGCCGACGTGCACGGCGATCGTGCACCACGGCGGGGCGGGCACCTGGGCGACGGCYACCGCGACGGGGGTGCCGCAGATCTCGCTCGGCGGCGTGTGGGACGTGGTCTACCGGGCGAGGCGGATCGAGCAGCTGGGGGCGGGGCTGTACCTGCCGCCCGGCGAAGTGTCGGCGAGTAACCTGCGGGCCACCCTGGTGAGGGTCCTGGAGGAACCCTCCTTCCGGCAACAGGCCGAACTGCTGCGCGACGAGGTGCGCTCGGAACCCCACCCGAACGAGGTGGTGGGAGTGCTTCAACGGCTGACGGCGCGCCACCACGGCCGGACGGCTACGGCGGCGCGCTGACCCGGCAGATCTCCCTCGCGCCGGGCCCCCGGAACCGACCACCCTCCAGGGAAGATCAACGCCGGTGGGCCTCGGTCAGCCTTTCCAGGGCGGGGATGATCTCGCGAGGCGTGGGCGCACCGGCCATCTCCCGGCGCAGCGCGTCCGCGCGGGCCGCGAAGGACGGTTCCTCCAGGACCCGGGCAAGCATGTCCCGCAGGCCGTCGGCGGTCAGTTCCCGTGCGTCCCGTATGTGGAGTCCGGCGCCGGACTCCGTGACGCGCTGCGCCTTGAGGAGGTTGTCCAGCATCGGCGCGGTCACCACGACTTGCGGAACCCCGTGGGCCAGCGCGGTCTGGGTCGTACCGGAGCCGCTGTGGTGGACGATCGCCGAGCAACTGGGCAGCAGGGCGTCCAGCGGAACGAAGTCCACGGCCCGGACATTCTCGGGGAGCCGTGGGACCTGGGCGAGCTGGTCGGCGTTGAGAGTGGCGACCACTTCGACGTCGAGCGTGGAGACGGCGTCGAGCAGTTCCGCGATCGGCGCGCGGTCACCGCCCAGGAGTTCGCGGAACGACCGGCCGAGGGTGAGGCAGACCCGGCGTCGGCGGGCAGGGGCGCGGAGCCAGGCGGGCAGGGTGACGTGTCCGTTGTACGGCACATACCGCATCGGCACGTACACATGGTCGACGTCCAGACGCAGCGAGGCCGGCACGGGATCGATGGTCCACTGTCCGACCACGGCCTCCTCGGCGAATGCGCATCCGTAGCGTTCGAGCAGCGGGCCCAGCCACTCCTCGAACGGGTCCTCCCGGTGCTCCGGCGGCCGCTCACGCAGGGCGGCACGGTAGCTCTGGCGCATCCGGCCGATGACGTCGAAGCCGAACATCAGCCGGGCGTGCGCGGCGCCCGTAGCCATGGCGGCGACCGCCCCGGCGAAGGTCGTCGGATCCCAGATCACCAGGTCGGGCCGCCACTGCCGGGCGAAGCGAACCAGGTCGTCGACCGTCCGGGGGGAGGAGTTCGGCCGGAAGCCGTGCGTGGCCCAGGCGGTGAGGACGCAGTGCATGTAGTCGTATGTCAGCTTCTCCGGGCGCAGCTCACACAGGTCGAACAGGTCCCACGCGATGCCGCCCTGAGCGGTCCAGATGTTCCCCTCGGCGCTCACCTCCTCCTCCGGCAGTGGGGCGACGTCGTCCCACTGGCCCGGGTCGAGGGCCTCGCCGACCCGGACCGCGGTGAGGCCGGAGCGGACGATGTCGTCGGCGATGTCGGGCTGGCTGGCCACGCACACCTCGTGCCCCGCGGCGCGCAGCGCCCAGGCCAGGGGAACCTGGTGGTGCAGGTGGGTGGTGGCGCCGATGGTGCTGAACAGTACGCGCATCAGCGGCCCTCGTGCGTCACAGGAAGTCCGCCCGGTGGTCGGCGGCCCATTGGGCGAGGTCGCGGGCCGGTGCGCCGGTGAGCCGCTCGACCGTGTCGTACACCGGGGCAGGCCGTTCCACCCAGGCCGCCTGGAAGGCGAGGATGTAGTCGGCGATGGGTTCCGGCAAGCCCTGCCGGATCATGTCCGCCCGGGCCTGGGCCGGGGCGACCTCTTCGAAACGCAGGTCGCGGCCGAGTCCGGCGGCGAGGACCCCGACCTGCTCGCGCACGGGCAGCGCCTCGGGCCCGGACACCCCGTACCGGGCGCCCTCGTGACCGTCCTCCACCAGGGCGGCGACCGCGACGGCAGCCACGTCCGCCTCGTGGACAGGGGCACCGGCGGACTCCGGGTAGGCGGCGCGCACGACGCCCTCCTTGCTGATGGAACGGCCCCACATGTTCAGCTTGTTGGCGGCGAACTCCCCCGCCCGGACGTGGGTCCAGTCGACGCCGGTCCGCTCCACAGCCTCTTCGACCGGGCGATGGTGGCCGGGATCGCTGCCATCGGTGACGGCGTCGGAGGAGAGCACCACGATTCGCCGTACGCCCGCTTCCGCGGCCAGGGCCGCGACGTGCGGGGCGGTGGACGGCTCGGGGAACAGATAGAGCCGTTCCACGCCGGTCAGGGCGGGGACCAGGCTTTCGGGCCGCAGCAGATCGCCCGCGAAGACCTCGACGGCGTCGGGCAGGGCCGCGGTTTCCGGCGTGCGGGTCAGGGCGCGGACGGGTAAGCCGGCGGCCACCAGGAGGTCGACCACGTGGCGGCCGACGCTCCCCGTGGCTCCGGTGATCAGGTAGGTCATGGTGAGGGGTCCGTTCGGTCGCGGAACAGGATCAGTCCTGGGCGGCCGGCAGGCTGAGCAGTCGGCCCCCGCCGCCCAGGATGCGCGCAGTGTCACGGCTTTCCCCCGCAATCCGCTGGAGCCGAAGGGCCGGTGGATCGACCGGTCGTCGGCCGTCACGCTAGAGCCCCCTGGGACGCTCGCCGGAGCACGCGCCCCGGCCGCCCGGATGCCCGGGCGCACTTCGTCGACCGTCGACAGGGGAATCATGCGCGCCTTGTTCGTCACATCACCTGTTCTCAGTCATGCCTTTCCGACAGTGCCGCTGGCACACGCCCTGCGAGCGGCGGGGCACGGCGTCCGTTATGCCATCGGCGACGCCCTGAACGCGGTCACCGAGGCGGGTCTGCACGCCGTCGACATCACGCCGGGCCTGGACTACACCCCCCTGTGGATGCCGGAAGGCACCGACGATCCGATGCACGTCAAGGACGCCGGGGTGGAGTTCCTGGCCGAGTTGTTCGGCAGGGTCTCCGGGGCCGAGGTCGACGGGACGCTGGAGCTGGCCCGGTCCTACCGGCCGGACCTCGTCGTGCACTCGGCCGCGCAGGGGGCGGGCGCGCTGGTCGCCGCCGCGCTCGACATCCCGTGTGTGGAACTGCCGTTGGGTCCGGCGGACAGCGACCCGCGGCTGGCCACGCTGCTCCGGGAGGCCATGAAGACCGACTACGAACGTCACGGGATCACCGGGACGCCGCGCACCACGGTGCGGCTGACCACCGTCCCGGAGCGGCTCGCCCCGCTGCTTCCGGGTGAGCGCCGGCCGGAGCACGAATGGCCGGTGCGGTTCGTCCCCTACAACGGCGGCGGGGTCCTTCCCGGCTGGCTGAGCCGGCCTCCGGCCGGACGGCCCCGGATCGCGGTCACACTGGGGTCGATCGGCGCCCAGTGGGGCGGGATCACCGTGCTGGCATCATTGATGGCGGCGGCGAGCAAGATCGACGCGGAGTTCGTGCTCACCTTGGGGGGCGGTGATGCCGAACTGCTCGGCGAACTGCCGGACAACGTCCGGACCATCGAGTGGGTGCCGCTCGCACCGTTGCTGGAGACCTGTGCCGGAATCGTGCACCACGCAGGGTCGGGAACGCTGCTGACCGCGATGACCCTCGGAGTGCCGCAGTGTGTCATTCCCGACGGTTCCTACCAGCAGGCCAACAGCGATCTGCTGGAGGGAAGCGGAGCGGGCTTCGCGACGGACGCGGCGACGCTGGGCGCAGCGGAGTGCCGGCGGTTGCTGGAGGACACGGCGCTGCGCACGGCGGCCCGGGGTCTGCGGGAGGAACTGCGCGCGATGCCGAGTCCGGCCGCGCTCGTACCCGCGCTGGAGAAGCTGGCAGCCTGAGACGACCGTGCCGGGTTCCCGTTCCGTGCGGGAACCCGGCACGGTCGTCCGGGGCGTCGGGTCAGAGGCCTTCGGGAACCCGGCCCAGTGCGCGGTAGAGGGGCGAGAAGTTCATGACGTCCCAGTGTTCGGCCACCTCGCCACGGTCGTTGAACCGCAGCTCTTCCAGGTAGTGCCAGGTGACGCGCTCCCCCGTGGCGGGTACCCCCATGAAGTCGCCTCGGTGGGTGGCGGTGACGGTGATCCGCAGCATCACCCGGTCGCCTTCGGCGACGATGCTCTTCGCCTCCAGGTGCAGGTCGGGGAAGGACTTCAGGGAGCCTCGCATGATGTCCGCGATCAGGTCGGCGGGCATCGGGCGTCCGTCCTCGTCGTAATGGACCGCGTCGGGTGCCCAGAAGGCGATGACCCCGTCGGGTTCCCCCCGGTTCCACGCGGCGACCATCTCCAGGGCGCGGCGCTTGTTCTCGGCAGGTGACATGGCTAGTGGCCTCCTCGGGACCGGATGGTCAGGGCGTGCCCCGCGATGGCTTCGGCGAGCGGGGTGTGCACGGCGCCGGGCAGGGCATGGCCCATGCCGGGGATCTCGACGAGCCTGGCGCCGGGTATCTGTTCGGCCAGGTGGCGGCCGTGCGGGGGCGGGGCGATGGGATCGTTGAGGGCCTGGATCACCTGCGTGGGTACGCGAACCCGGGCGAGTTCGGCAGCGCGTTCCCGGGGGTGGGAGGGGAGCATGTGGTGGGCTACGGGCTCGGTGGTGGTGCCCGCATGGTCGGCGGCCTCCTGCTCCCATCGGCGGAACTCGTCCGAGTCGAAGGGGATCTGGTCGCCGGAGAAGATCCGGGAGCGTTCGACTCGGCGGTCGATCTCGGCGGCGGGTCCGTCGACCGGCTCGGACATCAGGGCGAGGGCGTCCAGCAGGTCCGGCTTCGGCAGGGGCAGGCCGTCGATGGACGCCTCGCCCTTGAAGAGGCGTTCGATGTTGCCGTCGAAGTCGACGTCCAGGCCGCCGCCCAGCATCAGCGTGAGGCTGAGCAGCCTCTCCGGGTGGTCCAGGGCGAGAAGCTGAGCCATGATCGTGCCCATGGACATGGCCACCACATGGGCGGCGGCGATGTCGTGGGCGTCGAGGACGGCGATCGCGTCCCGGGCCATGTCGGTGTACGTGTAGGGGTGCGCGTCGAAGTCCCGGGCGGTGGAACGGCCGGTGTCCCGGTGGTCGTAGCGGACCACCCGCAGTCCGCGCGAGGTCAGCTGGTCGACGAACTCCCGCGGCCAGGCCCGGGAGGACTGGTTGCCTCCGGCGATCAGGAGCACGGGCGGCCGGGCCGGGGCCCCGATCTCTTCGCTCCACAGCTGTACGTCGGAGGACAGGGCGATGCGCTCGGTCATGCGGGGCTCATTTCGATCAGGCAGAAGTCGAAGGGCACGACGGGGGAACTGAGCGGCGAGATCACGGAGGTGACGGTCAGTCCGGCCGACTCGGCGAGGGCGTACCACTCCTGCGTGGTGCGCACCCGGCCGCCGAGGAAGACCAGCATGCGCAGGTCCAGGACGCTGAAGTAGCGGTCGGACGTGGAGACGTCGGGCCCCTGGGCAGGCTCGGCGCGCTCCCGGAGCAGGATGCGGCCGCCCGGCTCCAGGGCGTCGCGACAGCGCTTGAGTATGCGCGCGGCCTCGTCGTCCTGCCAGTTGAGCAGAATCATCGAGAGCAGCACCAGATCAGCACGGACCGGGAGTTCGTCGAAGAAGTCGCCGGCGAGCACGTCGATACGGTCCGCCAACCCGGCGGCGGCGATCCGCTCGCGGGTTCGGCGCGCGGGGCCCGGTAGGTCGAGGACGGTACCGCGCACCTGAGGTGCGGCTCGTGCCACGGACTGGAGGAATCCGCCCGGGGCACCGCCGACGTCGAACACATGGCGCACCCCGCTCCAGTCGTACGCGGCGATCGGGACGGCGTGCACCGCCTCCTCCTCGGTGGCCATCAGCCGGTCGAATGCCTCGCCCAGTGCCGGGTCGGCCGACAGGTCCTCCCAGAACGGGCGTCCGTAGAGCGCCTCGTAGGTCGGCAGGCCGGTGCCGACGGCGTCCAGCAGACGGGTGAAGGCCAGGTCGGCACGGCCGACGGGCTGGTCGAGGGAGAGCCAGTGGCGCTGCCGTACGGGGTGGTCGTCGGCGAGCAGCAGGCCGACCTCGGTGGGCTCGAACCTGCCGGGAGCGCTTTCCCGGTACACGCCGACTGCGGCGAGGTGGCGGATCAGGCGGTGCAGAGCGCCCGGGTCCGTGTCGGTCACCGTGGCGAGAGCCGGGGCGTCGGTGGCGCCGGAGAGCATGTGGTCGGTGAGCCGCAGGGTCGCCGCGACCCTCAGCGCCATGGGGGTCACCAGGTCGCACATGCTGATCAGGGTGTCCATGGGGGTGCCGTCATGCTGCCTGCTGGAACTCGTCACGTGGGCGTCTCCCGAAGTCGCCGGCCGGCTCCGCCCCGGCTCGTTGCCCGCGAGTGTGCCGACTGCCTCTCGCAAGCCTCTCGACGACCGCTGGGTGCGCGCCGGACCACTGGAGCGGTCCAGTCCAGTGGGGTACGAGGGGCCGCTGGCAGCCTGGGCCGTCACGATCACCGGTCTGGTGAGGGGATGGCATGACGAGTAAGGATCCAGGCGTCGCCGTGGTGACCGGCGCGACCAGTGGTATCGGCGCGGCGGTCGCATCCCTGCTGGCCGAGCGCGGCCATCAGGTCTTCCTGTGCGCCCGCGACGCGACACAGGTGGACGCGGCTGTCGAGCGACTGCGCAAAGAGGGGCACGAAGTGGACGGGCGTACCTGCGACGTGCGCTCCACGGAACAGATCCACGCGTTGGTCGAGACCGCGGTCGAGCGCTTCGGGCCGATCGGTGTGCTGGTGAACAACGCGGGTCGCAGCGGCGGCGGGAGCACCGCCCAGATCTCCGACGAGCTGTGGCGGGACGTGATGGAGACCAACCTGGACAGCGTGTTCCGCATGACCCGGGAGGTCCTCACGACGGGCCGGATGCTGGAGCGGGGCGCCGGCCGGATCGTGAACATCGCGTCCACCGGCGGCAAGCAGGGGGTGATGTTCGGTGCTCCCTATTCAGCCTCCAAACACGGTGTTGTCGGCTTCACCAAGGCGCTGGGCCTGGAGCTGGCCAAGACGGGAGTGACCGTGAACGCCGTCTGCCCCGGTTACGTCGAGACCCCGATGGCGCAGCGGGTTCGCCAGGGTTACGCGGAGTTCTGGAAGACCTCTGAGGAGGATGTGCTGAACCGGTTCCAGGGGAAGATCCCGCTCGGTCGGTACTCCACTGCGGAGGAGGTCGCGGGGCTGGTCGGCTACCTCGTCACCGACACGGCCGCCTCGATCACCGCGCAGGCGCTCAACGTCTGCGGCGGCCTCGGCAACTACTGAACACGGACGCAGGGAGAGGGGACCCATGACAGAGCCGGTGACGCACGAGACCGAGCACCGCATCACCGTGGCGGCAGCCCCCGACGTGGTGTACGGACTGATCGACGACGTCCGCGACTGGCCGGTGACGTTCCCGCCCACCGTCCACGCCGAACGGATCGAACGGTCCGGGGACAGTGAGCGCATCCGGATCTGGGCAACGGCCAACGGCGAGGTGAAAGGCTGGGTGTCCCGGCGGGAACTGGACCGTGCTGGCCTGCGGATACGGTTTCGACAGGAGGTGTCCCGGCATCCGGTGGCCGCGATGGGCGGCGCCTGGGTGCTGGAGCCCCGGCCGGGGGGCGGCACCCTGGTCCGGCTGCTGCACGACTTCCGCGCGGTCGGCGACGACCCGGCGCGGGTCCAGTGGATCCGGCAGGCCGTGGACCGCAACAGCGACAAGGAACTGGCGGCCCTGCGTGAGGCGGCCGAGACGCGGGAGCGGCGCGCCGGGCTGCTGTTGTCGTTCTCCGACAGCGTGCGGACCGCCGGCGCCGCCAAGGACGTGTACGACTTCCTCGACCGGGCCGACCGCTGGCCCGACCGGCTGCCTCACGTGGCCCGGGTGCAGCTCACCGAGGACGTCCCCCAGCAGCAGGTACTGGAGATGGACACCCGCACCACGGACGGGTCCACTCACACCACCCGCTCCGTTCGCATCTGCTTCCCGTACGACCGGATCGTCTACAAGCAGCTGCTGACCCCGGCCCTGATGACCGCGCACACGGGTGAGTGGACGGTCCGGGAGGACGGCGAGGAGACGGTGATCAGCAGCAGGCACACGGTGGTCGTCAACCACGAGGCGATCGGCTCGGTTCTGGGCGCGGGCGCCGGGATCGCCGAGGCTCGGGCCTTCATCCGCGACGCACTCGGCCGCAACAGCACCGCCACCATGGTGCGTGCGAAGGAATACGCGGAGGACGGCGCCCGCAGCTGAACCGGAAGGGCAACCGCCATGCGTGTCCTGTTCACGACGTTCGTCGCAAGGTCCCACGTGTGCGGGTGGGTTCCGCCGGCGTGGGCGTTGCGGGTCGCCGGGCACAGGGTGCGCATGGCGCGCCAGCGACGCGTCACGGCTCGACTGATGTCAGGGTGAACTCCCTTTCGACGTGCGGCCGGGGCCTCGTCACCCTCGACGCGCCGCTGCTCCCGTGCGATGCGGTCGTCATCCACGACGCAGCCGGGACGGTCGGCACCGCGCCGGCACCCGGGCTCCGCAAACCATTGCGCCCCATGTGCTCCGGGCACCGCGCAAAGCCGCACGCCTCGCTCGGAGTGGCGCGTGCCTGCCCTCCTCCTCGGGAACGCCCCGGGCCGAATATGGACAGTGGCCTTGCCATTTACTTCGACTTTACACAGGGCGCGTCGGACGGAACACCACAGCAGCGTCCCGTCAATCAATTTTTCGCGTCCATGGCCAAAATTTGCACTACCATTGACAGAGGCATATTAGGAACCTACGCTTCCAATCACTTGCATCAGCAACTCGACCAGCTGCTGACAAACTGGGGGAACGCCACATGGACTTCCGGGTTCTCGGACCCTTAGAGATGCTCGACAAAGGCCGCAACATAGCGCCGACAGCGCCCAAGCCCCGCCAGGTCATCGCCCTGCTGATCATGCGGCGCAACGCGGTCGTGCAGACCAGCGAGTTGATTGACGAGCTTTGGGAGAACGGCCCTCCGGCGAGCGCCCTGACCACACTCCAAACCTACGTATACAAGCTCCGTAAAATACTTTTACGGCATGGCGGGAAAGATCTTCTCCATACCCGCCCGGGCGGCTACGTATTCGAAATACCAAACTCCTCCATCGATATTTACCGAGTGGAGCGCGCGGCAGCCGAAGGACAGGCCGCGCTCGAAGCGGGAAATGCCACGCGCGCTCATGGCATCCTGCACGAAGCCCTTTCCATGTGGCAGGCACCGGCCCTGGTGGACGTGGACCAGGGCACACTGCTTTCCTCGTACGCCACTCGGCTCGAGGAGTTCCGGTCCCGGATCCTGGAGCTGCGCATCGAGGCCGATCTCCAGCTCGGCCATCACCGGGAGCTGGTGAGCGAGCTGAAGTCCCTGGTGCTCACGCATCCCCTGCACGAGCATCTGCACGCCTCCCTCATGATCGCCTTGCACCGTTCCGGACGGCGCCACGAGGCGCTGGAGGCGTTCCGGGTCCTGCGACGCAACATGATCGAGGACCTCGGACTCGAACCCGGCGAGGAACTGCGGCAGTTGCACCAGGCGCTGCTCGAGGACTCCCCGATCGGACCGCCGTTTGAAAACCGGCAGACCATCCGGCCGGCCGATGCCGCGGCGGGGACGGCGCTCCCGCAGCCCGCGGCGGACCGGGGCGGTGATCAGGAGCCCCGCTCCGTGCACGAAGCCACCACCCCGGCACCTCGCGAAACGCCCCTGGCCGGGGACCGTGCGGGGGCTCCCCCGACCCGCGACCTGCCGGCCGACCCCCCGGTGACCGTCCCTTTGTCGCCCGTGACCGTGCCGGCCGAACTCCCGGCGGACGTCGCCGACTTCACCGGGCGGGCGACCACCCTCACCGAGATCACCACGCATCTGGCCCCCGACGAGCCGCACGGCACCGCGACGCGGGTGGTGGTGATCGCCGGCATGCCCGGGGTGGGCAAGACGGCGCTCGCCATACACCTCGCCCACCTGCTGCGCCACCGGTTCGAGGACGGGCAGCTCCATGTCGAGCTGGCCGGATCGTCCGACACTCCCCGGGACATCAGGGACGTCTTCCACGAGGTACTGCGCTCTCTGGGGGTCCGGGACTCGCACATTCCGGAGGGCTTGGAGGAGTGCAGCAAACTGCTCAGATCGATCACCGTGTCCCGTAGGCTGCTGCTGGTGCTCGACGACGCCTCGTCGCTCACCGACCTTCGCCCGTTGCTGCCCGGTGGCCCACGCTGCGGGGTGATCCTGACGAGCCGCCGGCGGCTGCACGGCCTGGCCGGGGCTCAGAGCGTCGATCTGCAGGTACTGGCCCTGCCCGAGGGCCTGGACCTGCTCGCCGCGCTGATCGGGCGCCGGCGGATCGAGCGGGAGCCTGAGGCCGCCGACCGGCTGGTGGCACTGAGCGGAGGACTGCCGCTGGCACTGCGCTGCATCGGAGGGCGGCTGGCGGCCATGCCCGGGCTGCCGCTGACCCGGGTCGCGGACCAGATCGGCAGATCTCAGGATGTTCTGGCCGAACTCAGGCTCGGCGACCTCAACGTGAAGGCCGGTTTCGACGCCGTCTACGGTCGGCTCAACTCCGCGGAGCAGGCCATGTTCCGGCTGCTGAGCATGCTGCCCGCCGACGCCTTCACCGCCTCCGCCGCGGCCGAGCTGCTCGGCTGTGACGTCCCCACGGTCGAACGGGTGCTGCAACGTTTCGTCAACAACTACCTGTTGCGGGTCGTCCGCTACGACCATGACGGCATCCACTATGCTTACCCGCCGCTGACCTGGCGTTACGCCCGGTCGAGGCTGGACTCCACCATCGCCCGCGCCGCACTGGACACGCGCGGCGCACCTCGCGAGCGGGCCGAGGGTGCCCGGCCCGCCGTCGCGGCGGGTGCCGCCGTGTGCGACGGCGGCGGCCACCTGGCCGTCTTCTGACAGCATCCCCTGCGCATGGTGTGTGGCGGGGGCTCGTCCCCCGCCACACACCTGTGGTCACACCACTTGGACATGCGGGACGTACAGGATCCACTTCCCGCCCGCCTCCCGGAAGCGGATCTCCTTCGCGATGATCTCCTCGGCGTGGTTCCACGCGAAGAGCAGCGCGTAGTCGGGATACGGGTTCTCGAAAGCGGACCGTGGACGCACCGGGATGTGCGAACCAGGGGTCAGCCGGCCCTGCTTGTTCGGGGTCGTGTCGGAGACGAACGACACCAGTTCGCGGCCGATGCCACAGTAGTTGGCCACGGTGGCACTCTTCGCGGTGGCCCCGTACCCGACCACCCTGCGCCCCTCCGCCTTCAGCTGCCGGAGCAGCTCAACCAGGTCGTCGCGGGACTTCTCGACGTTCCGGAAGAAGGCGTTCAGCGTGTCCAGGTCGGCCAGACGCCTGACCTTCTCCTCGGCGAGCAGCGCCGCCACCGAGGAGTCGGGGGTTCGCCGCCCCTGGCGCGCGATCGTGTAGCGGACCTCCCCGCCGTGCACCGGCAGACGCTCGGCCTTGACCAGTTCGAACCCGAACCGCTGCGCCATGGCGGAGACCGAGGTGACGCTGAAGAAGTAGAAGTGCTCGTCGTAGATCTGGTCGTAGGCGGTCTTGTCGACGATGTCGGCGAGGTAGGGGTCCTCGAAGACGAAGACGCCGTCGTCGGCGAGCAGGGCGTCGACCCCGCGGAAGATCGAGTCCACGTACGGGATGTGGCAGATGGTGTTGGCGGCGTAGACCAACTGCGCGGGCCGTCCCTCGGCTTCGCGGATCTCGGTCGCCGTGGACTCCTGGAAGAACTCGGTCGTCACCCGAATGCCATTCCTCCGGGCGATGTCGGCCACGCTCTCCGACGGCTCCACCCCCAGATGCCGTACGCCTGCGTCGGCGAGGGCCCGGAGCATGATGCCGTCGTTGCAGCCGAGTTCGACCGCGAACGCATCGGGGGACGTCAGCTCGGTTCGGAGGAAGTGCTGAGCGGTCTGCTCGAAGTGCTTCCTCATCACCGACGACCCGGACGACAGATACGGGTAGTGCCCATTGAACATCAGGTGCCGTGGCACTTCCTCCATCAGCTGGACCATGCTGCACGAGGCGCACACGCCCAGCGCGAGCCGGAAGAAGTACTCGTCCCCGATGTAGTCGGGCTCGAGGAACCCGCTGGACAGCGGCTGCGTACCGAAATCACCGAACTCGTGAAGTCGGCCGCCGCAGATACGGCAGCTCGTCATGGTGAACAGCCTGCCGCCCCGCTCTCGCAGCCATGTCGACGACAGCTCGACGCCCCCCGGCTCCAGCGGGTCTCGGCGTGCCTTCTAGGCGGCGTTCGGAGGATGGCGGAACGCGAGGGTTCGGGCGAGCAGGTGGGAGTTGCTTTGTACGGCGCTGAGGCCAGCGAGGTCTACGAGCTGATGCACGAGAGCAGGGGCAAGGACTACGCCGCGGAGGCGTCGGACATCGCCCGCCGGATCCGGGCCCTGCTGCCGGGCGCCCGGTCGCTGCTGGACATCGCTTGCGGTACGGGGGCGCACCTGCGGCACTTCCGCACGGCGTTCGAGCGGGTCGAAGGGCTGGAGCTGTCGGCAACGATGGCCGCGGCCGCGCGGCGCCGGCTTCCCGGGGTGACCGTGCACACCGGGGACATGCGCGACTTCGCGCTGGAGTCCACCTTCTCTGCGATCACCTGCATGTTCGGCTCGATCGGCTATCTCTCGTCAACGGCTCAACTCGACGCCACGCTGGCCCGGTTCGCCCGCCATCTGGACCCCGGCGGAGTCGTGGCGATCGATCCGTGGTGGTTCCCCGAGACGTTCCTGGACGGCCACGTCGCCGGCGGTGCGACCACGGTGGCGGGCCGGACGCTGGCTCGAGTCTCCCATTCGGTGCGCCGGGGGAACGCGTCGCGGATGGATGTGCACTATCTCGTCGCGGATCCGGAGGCGGGCGTACGGCACTTCAACGAGACGCATCTGATCACCCTGTTCACCCGGGCACAGTACGAGGCGGCGTTCACCGCCGCCGGCCTGACCGTCGACTACGTGGACGGACTGCACGGTGGCCGCGGACTGTTCATCGGTGCGCTCACCCGGCCCTCTGCCCCCTGAAACGTGCTCCCCACGGGAGCGAAACTCGAAGGAGACCGTCACGTGCCGCCCCTGAGCGAGCTGACCACCGCCGAGAATCTGTCCGAGGACACCGTTCGCCGCTACCGCGACGACGGTTTTGTGCACATCCCCCAGGTGCTCTCCGTCGAGGAGGTGGCGACCTACCGCGCCGCGTCGGAGGCCCTCCTGGAACGGGACATGGAGATCTGGGCGGGCGGGGAGGACGGCGGCCAGGTCGAGGTCAACTACGTGACCCAGGCCTGGCGCAAGGACGAGACGCTGCGCGTCCTGGCGCTCCATCCCGGCCTGTCCGGTATCGCCGCCCGGCTGGCCGGCGGCCCACTGCGGCTCTACAGCAGCGAGGTGCTGGTCAAGGAGCCGCGCAAGGCACTGCCGACCCTGGTCCACGACGACGAGGCAGGGTTGCCCATGGCCGGTCTGTCGCTGACGTTGACCGCCTGGGTAGCGCTCGTCGACGTGCCCGTCGAGCGTGGGTGCCTGAGTTATGTGCCCGGCTCCCATCTGCGCAAGGAGTCGGAGCGGCTGGTGCACATGACCAGCTTCGAACACTTCAGGCCGCCGGAGGACATCTGGCCCGACTACCCCTGGCAGCCCCGGGTGACCGTGCCACTGCGCGCCGGTGACGTGGCCTTTCACCACTGCCGCACGGTGCACATGGCGGGTGCCAACAACACCGACGAACGCCGGGTCGGTCACGGCGTGATCTTCATGGACGACGGCACCACCTATCTGCCCGGCGTCACGGACGAGTACCTGTCCCACATGCGTCCGGGACAGCGCCTGGACGACGACAAGCTGTTCCCGGTCGTCGGCGGCTGAGCAGCGCTGTACGCGCCGGGGCCCCGGGAGGAGATCCGTCCTCCCGGGGCCCCGGCGTCGTACTGCCTGCTCAGTGCTCCATGTCCAGCGCCTGAGTACTCAGGTGGTCGATGGCGTCCGCGTAGGTGAACGGCTGCATGAACCAGCCGGCCCGTACGTCCCGGTAGCACCGGGACAGCGGGTGTCCTGCGGTGAAGGAGGCGCCGCCGGCGAGCGTCATGCAGTCCTCGACGATGGCTGCGGCATTGCGGTTGACGACGAGCTTGGCGTACTGGAAGGGGGCGATCATCCGCAGGCCCCGCTCGGCGGGGTCGTCGGAGGTCCGCCCGGAGTGGTGGTCGGTGTGCAGCAGGGCGGCACCGAGCGCGGTGCGCAGGGAATACAGCTTGACGTCCATCTCGGCGACGAGGGTGCGTACGGCGGCGGCCGGGACGCCCCCGCGGCGCCTGACCCCTGCGACGGCCAGGTCCCGGGCAGACTGCGCGATGCCCGCGTACACGCCGAGCAGCCCGATGGAACTGACCGTCTGCCCGGCCATCGCGGCGTGGCTGACCTCGCCGACCGGCCCGCGCAGGAAGAGGTCCGCCTCCGGCACCGGACAGTCGTCGAAGACCACCTCGGAACTGGCCGAGGCTCGCATGCCCATGCCGTCCCAGTCGTCCGGGACGGTCAGCCCCGGTGTGTCGGCCGCGAGGAAGGCGGAGGCCAGCCGGGCCGGGCCGGACTCCGGCCGGGTGCGCGTGGCCACCACGAAGTGGGTGGCGAACGGGGCCATGGAGACGAGGATCTTCCGGCCGTGGAGCAGCCAGCCGCCCTCCTCGCCCGGGCGCAGCTCGGTGGCCCGGCCCGCGTCCTTCAGGGCGCCGCCGATGACCGCGCCGCCGGTGCCCATCAGCGACAGGATCCGTTCGGCGAGGGCCTTTCCGGCGGGGTCGGCGTGGCGGAGCTCGTAGGCCATGGTGATGCCCCGGCACAGCTGCATGTGCAGGCAGAGCGCGACGGCGGCGTCGGCCTCGGCGACCCGCATGACGGCCAGTGCCACGTCGTGGACGCTGCTGAGTCCCAGGCCGCCGAAACTGCGCGGCACGGTGGCGGACAGCACCGAGTCGGCGGCCAGCGCCCGGAACGCCTCGACGGGGAAGGTGCCGTCCCGGTCGTGGTCGGCGGAGGCCTCTGCGATGCGTGGCAGGTGCGGGTCGAGGATGTCGAGGAGCTGCTGTCCCTCGGGGGTCATCGGGGCACTGAGATCGGCCAGGCACGGGAGCGTGACGCCGGCTTCGCTGGTCATGGGTCTGTCTCCTCAGGGGGTCGGCCCGGCCGAGAGGCCGGCTCGGTGCGGTTCGGCGGCGACGTATCGGTCGATGGCGGTGCGGAAGTAGCCGGGGCCGAACGCGCGGACCGCCGCCGCGGGCACCAGCCGGTGGAGCTTGGTCACCGAGGGACAGTGGGAGACGCTGTGCCCGGCGGTGTGCCGCTCGGCGCGGGTGCCGAGCCGCAGTTCGAGATGGTCGAGGATGTCGGCTACCGGCACGCAGTCCCCGGACGCCACGTTGACGGTCTCGTCCTCGACACCGGCGCTCAGCAACTGGTCGAAGAGCGCGACGAAGTCGTCGACGTGGAGCAGGTCGCGGCGGGCTCCCCGCTGGACGGTGACCCGCCCGGCCAGCAGGTGGCGGATCAGCACGGACAGCAGGCGGTACTCCGGCTCGCCCGAGCCGAGGACATAGCCGAGCCGCAGGATCAGATGGCGCACTCCGGCGTCCCTGATGAGGTTCTCCAGGTCGAGCTTGTGCTGTCCGTAGCGAAGCGCCGGGGCGACCGGCTCGTCCTCGAGGCCCCGGCAGCCGGGCGCTCCGTACATGGAGACCGTGGAGAAGAAGACGAGTCGGCGGCCGCCGGCGACACAGCGCGCCACCGTGTCGGCGACGAGCCGGCGCTCCCGCTCGTGGGCGGCTTCCGGCAGCGGATGGCGCGGTACTCCGGCAGCCAGCACGGTCACCTCGGGGTGCCGGTCGCTCAGGGGGCGCAGATGGCGGGCGAGGAACCCGCTGCCGATGAGTTCCACGTAGGGGGTTCCCTCCTCAGGCCGGGGGGCGGACGGACAGGGCGTGGCGGAAGACGTCCCGGGGGTCCCAGCGGGCTTTGACCCGTTGCAGCCTGGGGTAGTTGTCGCGGTAGTACAGGGTGTGCCAGGGGACGCCGGAGGTGTTCCACTTCGGATCGGCGAGGTCGGCGTCGGGGTAGTTGACGTAACACCCACCGTTGACGTCGCCCGGGACGGGCACCCCACCGGTCTCCGCGTGGACCTCCTGGTAGAAGCGGCGGATCCACTCGATCTCCGCGTGGTCCTCCGGGTCGGTCCAGTAGTGGCCGTAGGTCACGCTGAACAGCGCGTCACGGTGCGGGAAGGCCGTGGCGTCCGGCGCCACGGCGTTGATCTCGCCGCCGAACGAGGTGACATGGACGGAAGTGCCCCAGCGGGTGTCGCCGTCCGTGAGGTACTGGTGGACGACGCCGATCTGCCGGTCGGTCCACCTCCTGCGCAGGAAGGCGGCCTTGGACTTGAACGGGGTGCCGCCGGCATAGGTGGCGGCGCCGAGCGTGGCGGTGAGCCAGGGCTGATCACTGCGGGTCGTCTCGGGGGGTGCTCCCACGCCGGCGGTGACCTGCCCGAGGTAGTCCTCCATGAGCCGGCCGGCGTCCTGCTGTTCGCCGTTCACCCCGACGAGGAGCTGGAGGGTTCCGGTGGCCCGGTGGGTGAGCGCGAGGGAGCTGAAGAGCTCGGTGTGCGGATGGCGCTCGTGCCAGCCGCCGTGGTTGCGCACGAGCGTGATGAAGGCGCGTTCGTCGGTCTGCGCCCACTGCCACGTCGCGACCAGGCCCGGGGCGGTGGCCGGTGGCCTGGGCAGCAGGTCGCCCGGCTGCCTCCCGCGAGCCTGCGGGGAGCGCAGCAGATAGCGCAGTACGACACCGAAATTACCGCCGCCACCCCCGGTGTGCGCCCACCACAGGTCCCGGTGCGGGTCATCGGAGCGGCGGGTGGCGACCACTCGGCGGGCTTTCCCCATCCGGTCGACGACGATCACCTCCACGCCGTACAGGTGGTCGACCACCATGCCGTGCCGCCGCGAGAGGTTGCCGTAGCCGCCGCCGGCGATGTGCCCGCCGACACCGACGCTGGGGCAGCTGCCGCCCGGGATGGTGACGCCCCAGCCGTAGTAGAGGTCCTTGTAGACCTTGCCGAGGGTGGCGCCCGCCTCGACGGAGAAGGCCTGGTGCTCGGAGTCGAAGGACACCTGGTCGAGCTGCGAGACGTCGAGGACGATCCGGACGTCGGCCGAGGTGACGAAGTCCTCGTAGCAGTGGCCCCCGCTTCGGACGGCGATCCGTTTGCCGACCCGTACGGCATCCTCGACGGCCCGGACGGCCTGTTCGGGCGAGTACACGGCGATGATGGCGTCGGGGCGGGGCGTGAACCGTCCGTTGTGGCTCTTGTTCAGGCTCGGGTACCGAAAGTCGTCCGGGCTCACAGTGACGGCACCCGGTACCGGACGGCAGTCCGGCCCGGGCTGTCCGGCGGCTGCCTCGACGGCGCTGTCGCCGAGGCCGGTCAGTGCCGCGGCTCCGCCCGTTACGGCCGCACTTCTCAAGATATGACGACGCGTCGGCTCTCCCACGTGAACGTCGTTCCTTCCCCCGTGACGTGTCTGCCAGGTGACGGGCGCCCACGCTAGGCGTGGCGGCTGTCGCCTGCCTCGGCTTCCGCTGTAGGGGCGGTGGAGCGGCTTTCCAGCCGGGCGCGACGCGGGTACGAGAGGCCATCAGCACGCTGCGCCCTATGGCAGCGAACACTGACGGCAAGGTAGACGACACGGCGTACAAGGCTGAGGTCGCCCAGGCGTTCGACCGGGCAGCCACCCACTACGACAGGATGGGCGTCGAGTTCTTCACCCCGATGGGACGGCGACTGGTCGAACGCGCCGCGCCGCGGTCCGGCGACCGGGTGCTCGACGTGGGCTGCGGCCGGGGCGCGGCTCTCTTTCCGGCGGCCTCGATGGCCGGGCCCACCGGTTCCGTGCTGGGCATCGACATCGCGCCGGCGATGGTGGAGGAGGCACGGCGCGAGGCGGAGCGGCTGGGCGCCGCACAGGTGGAGCTGCGGGTGATGGACGGTGAGCGGCCTCAGTTGCCGCCGCGCTCCTTCGATCTGGTGCTGGGCAGCTACAGCCTGATCTTCCTGCCGGACGCCCCGACGGCGCTGGCCCGTTACGCACGTCTGCTGGCTGACGGCGGCCGGATCGCGTTCACGAGCCCCGTATTCACGGACGACACGTTCCCGTTCCTGCCCCCGGTGTTCACCGAGCTGATCCCTCGGTCACTGCTGGCGAACCTGCCGGCCGAGTGGCAGCCGGAGGCGCTGCAGCGCCGGTTCAACAGCTGGCTGGGGCAGGCCACGGATCTACGGCGCACCATGGAGAAAGCGGGGTTCACCGACGTCGAGGTGGTCGACGAACCGGTCGAGCTGGTCGCCGTCTCCGGCGAGGCGTGGGTGGACTGGTCCCACACCCAGGGCATGCGGCTGCTGTGGACGCATCTGCCCGAGCAGGAGAGCGCACGACTGCGGGAACGCCTCATCACCGCCCTCGACGCCATGCGGGACGGTGACGGGCCGCTGACCATCAGCACCCCGGTGCGCTACGTCATCGCGACTGTGCGCCGATGAGGTCGTGCTCGGCGAGGCTCTCCCGGGCGGCCGCGACGAAGGCGCGGTCCTGCTCGGGAGGGCCGGGACGGGCCGGGAGCATCGGCACGACCGTGCTGCGGCCGGCCCGTACGGCCGGGTGACGCCGGGCCAGCTGGGCGAGCGTCTGCCCCGGGCCGGCGTCCACCACGACGGTGTCCCGCCCCGCGAGCAGGGCGTCGAGCGCGGGCCAGAAGAGCACCGGGGCGACGGGCTGCCGCGCCCAGTAGCCGGGGTCGGAGACATCCTCGTACCGCAGGGGCCGGGCGGTGTAGCAGGACTGCAGGACGAGCTCCGGCGGCGCGATGGGCAGGGCGGCGATCACCCGCTCGCTTCCGGCGACGGCCGGAGCCAGTGCGGGGCTGTGGAAGGGGCTGAGGGACGGCAGCCGCCGGCAGGTGAACGCGTGCTCCGCCAGCTCCTTCCGGGTGACTTCCAGCGCGGGATCGGGGCCTGCCAGGACGGTCTGCCGCGGTGCGTTGACTGCGCCCACGACGACGTCACCGCCGAGGAACGGTTTGACCTCCTCCTGTGTGGCGGCGACGGCGAGCATGCCGCCCGGCGGACCGGCGGCGAGCGACCTGATCCGGTCGCACACGAGCCGGGTCGCGCCCCGCAGAGTGAAGACCCCGGCCAGTACGGCCGCGGCCAGTTCGCCGATGCTGTGGCCGAGCAGGGCGTCGGGGCGCCCGCCCCAGCTCAGCACCAGCCGGCCCAGCGCGAGGTCGACGGCGAAGAGGAGCGGCTGGGAGCGGGTGACGTGGTCGAGGTCCACGGACGGGCGGTCGGTCAGCCAGTCGGCTCTGAGCCGCTTGCCTTCGCCCGCCGCGAAGGTGTCGATGGCATCGAGGACTTCGTCCATGGCCGCGGTGAACACAGGTTCGCTGCCATACAGCCCCGCAGCCATCCGTACGTGCTGTGCCCCCTGCCCCGGCAGGAGTAGCACCATCTCCCGACGGTTCGCCACTGTCCCCACCCTCCGTATCCGTTCGGTCCTTGGTTCACGGCCGCTCCACCCACTCCGGGCGTTCCAGTACGTCAAGCACGGCGCAGGACCAGGTGAACCCGGCTCCCACGCTGACCAGCAGACAGGTGTCGCCGGGGCCCAGGGCCCCCGAGACGGTCAGATGGTCGAGTCCGGCGAAGGGGTCACCGGCGCCCAGGTGCCCGACCTGTCGGCTCCAGGGCCAGGTCGTGCGCTGCGGATCGATACCCAGAGGGCCGAAGTAGGCGGCCTGGAGCCGGCGCCGTCCCAGGTGGGGCAGGGCGATCCGGTCGATGTCGGCGAGTTCGAGCTCCGCCTCGGCCAGGGCCTGCTTGACGACGGCCTCCTGGGCGGCGGCGACCTTGGAGACCGCGTAGGAGACCCCCGTGGTGGTCAGGAAGGCCCGCTTGCAGGCCTCCAGGTCCACCTGCGGGCGATGGCCGAACGGCATGTCCTGGAAGGGATCGTCGCCCCGGTGCATCCCTTCCAGCTCTGGCACGGAGACGGTCGCAAGGCTGCGGATGCGGGCGAAGCCGCGGTGGCGGGACAGGACGAGGGCGGTGGCGCCGTCTCCGTAGACCGTGCCGGGGTCGCTGTGCCAGCGGTCGAAGCCGGGCGGGCAGAACTTGTCCGCCGTGGTGATCAGAGCCGCCGAGCGCCCAGCGTCCGCGGCAAGGTAGGCGGAGGCCAGCTCGAGTGCGGCCATGCCGCCGTTGGATACCTGCCGGACCTCCATGGCGGGACAGCTGTTGCCGAGGGCTGCCCGCTGGACGTAGGAGGCGGGAGCCCACAGATCATGCCCCTGGTGGAAGAAGCTGGCGTGCAGCACGAGGCTGATGTCGTCGGGAGCCGCCCCCGCCCTCTGCAGCGCCCTGCGGGCAGCGCCGACGGCCATCTGCGGAGCGGACTCCTCCCCCGCGACGACGACCGAGACACTGCCGGTGCTCCGCGCGAGGGACGCGGAGCACCGGCCGTCGGCGACGGCATCCTCGGTGCGGACCCGGGAAGGAAACCAGCTGCCGGTGGCGGCGATGAAGAGCCGGTCCATCGAATCCACCGGCTCAGGCGGACCGCTGTGCCGCGGCAGACGCCAGGGCCTCGTTGACGGCGCCCACGAACCGGTTGAGGGTACGAATCTCCGCCAGGGCGTCGTCCGGCAGTTCGACGCCGTACTCGCGCTTGACGCGGCTCGCGGCCTCCATTACCGCCAGCGAGTCGTAGCCGAGGTACTCCAGTTCGACGTCACCGATATCCTGGCCTTCGGCGGCGACGGCTTCGTCCTCGCCCGCGCACTCGCGCAGGATGTCGACCAGGCGGGACAGGGTGAGCTCGCTCACTTGAGGTCCTTTCCTCGCCCGCGCAGTACGAGGGCGCTGTTGAATCCGTTGTTTCCGCGGGCCAGTACCAGAGCGGTGGTGCCGTCGAAGGGCCTGGGCCGATCACGGACCAGGTCGAGCGGATGGCCCGGGGTGACCCCGGTGGTCGGGGGAATCACGCCCTCGCGCAGGGCCAGCAGCGCGAGGACGACGTCGAGGGGGGCGCCGCCCGAGCAGAGGCGGCCGATCATGGTTTTGGGCGCGGTGACCGGCACGCCGTACGGGCCGAAGAGCCGGACGAGGGTTTCCGCCTCGGCGCTGTCCCGTTCGGCGGAGCCGTCGGCGTCGGCGAAGACGACGTCGACGTCGTCGGTCGTGAGTCCGGCGTCGGTGAGGGCGAGTTCGGCGGCGCGGCCGAGGTTTCCGGGCCGTCCGGAGTTCGGCGGCGGGTCGAAAGCGGTTCCGTACCCGGCGATCTCACCGAGCACGGTCGCTCCGCGCGCCCGGGCCCGGCTCTCGTCCTCCAGCACCAGCACCGCTCCACCCTCGCCCGGCACATGGCCGTCGGCGTCCGGATCGAAGGGCAGATAGGCGCGCCGGGGGTCGTCGCGGGTGGAAAGACGGCCGGCGGCGATGCGGGCGGCCATCCCGTACGGGCAGAGGGACGATTCCATGCCGCCGGTGAGGACCGCCCTGGCCCCGCCGCGCAGGGCACGCCGGGCCTGGGCGATGGCGTCGACGCCACCGGCCTGTTCGGCCACCAGTACCCCGGTGGGACCGCGCAGATCATGCCGGATCGAGATCTGGCCCGTGTTGACCGCGTAGAACCAGGCGAAGGACATGTACGCGCTGACATGGTCAGGCCCCTTGCCCCAAAGGTTCTGCAGTTCCTTCTGGCCGAAGTCGAAGCCGCCGGCCCCGGCGGCCATGACGACGCCGAGGCCGGTCCGGTCCGCCTCCCCGGTGTCCAGGGCCGCGTCGGCGAGCGCCCAGTCGGCCGCGGTGAGCGCGAACCGGGTCATGCGGTCGGTCTGCGGGAGGAGCCTCGACGGCAGATGTCCGGCCGCTTCGAAGTCCCGCACCTGGCCGGCCAGCCGGCTGGGGAAGAGCGCCGTGTCGTACCGGTCGATCGGCGTGATGGCGTTCTCGCCCCGCAGCGTCGCCGACCAGAATTCCTCGGTCCCCAGGCCGTTGGGCGCCACGACCCCGGTTCCGGTCACTACGGCGGTGGTCACGCGGCCCTCCTGTCCTGGGGGTTGAGCACCATCGCGCTCTGGAACCCGCCGAACCCGCTGCCGACCGTGAGGACGGTGTCCAGCCGTTGCTCACGGGCGGTCAGCGGTACGTAGTCCAGGTCGAGTTCGGGGTCGGGCCGGTGCAGGTTCGCGGTCGGCGGTACGACCCCGTGCTCCATGGCCAACGCGCAGGCGGCGATCTCTATCGCGCCGATGGCGCCCAGTGAGTGGCCGATCATGGACTTGATGGACGAGACGGGCACGGCGTACGCGTGGGCGCCCAGGCTGCGCTTGAGGGCGGCGGTCTCGTGCCGGTCGTTCTGCTGGGTCGCCGTGCCGTGGGCGTTGACGTAGTCAACGGCGGTCGGATCGAGCCGGGCGCGGTCGAGCGCGGAGGTGATGGCCGCAGCCATCTCCCGCCCGTCGGAACGCAGCCCGGTCATGTGGTGGGCGTTGCCGTGCGAGGCGTATCCGGAGATCTCGGCGTAGATGTGGGCGCCACGGCGCCGGGCCCGGCTGAACTCCTCCAGGACCAGGACGGCCGCGCCTTCGCCGAGTACGAAGCCGTTGCGGGTGCTGTCGAAGGGGCGCGAGGCGGACTCGGGTTCGTCGTTGCGCGACGAGGTGGCCTTGATCGCGTCGAAGCAGGCCACAGTGATGGGTGCGACGGGGGCGTCGGCTCCTCCTGCGATCATGATGTCGGCGCTGCCCTCGCGGATGAGTTCCCAGGCGTGACCGGTGGCGTCGATGCCCGAGGTGCAGCCTGCCGACACGACCGAAGCGGGACCTTCGGCACCGGCGAACCAGGCGACTTCGGCGGCGAGGGAGCTGGGCACGAAGTAGTCGTAGAGGTACTCGGAGGCCGCGGCGGGGTCGACCGTCCATTCTCGGCCCCCGTCGCTGACGGCGAGGTACTCCCGTTCCAGCTTCTGGGTGAGGCCGACGGCGTTGCCGATGCTGACCCCGGTCCGGTGGGCCGTGTCGTGGGTGATGCCCGGCTCGCTGTCGGCGAGCGCTTCCCGAGCGGCGATCATCAGCATCTGCGCGGCCCGGTCGAGGCGCCGGACGTCCTGCTCGCTCAGCCCGGCGACGATCGGATCGAAGTCGCACTCAGCGGCGATCCTCGAACGGAACGGGGCCGGGTCGAAGGCAGTGATCGCACGGGTCGCCGCTCTGCCGGACGTGATGCGCTCCCAGAACGCCTTGGTTCCGGTGCCTCCCGGTGCCACGACACCGATTCCGGTGACGACAACTCTGCGTTGCGCCATGACGACCCCCTGTCCCACCAGAACGTGTACTTACCGGCTTCGACCATGCGGTGCTCTGGTCGCAGAGGCGTCGAGGACGACTGGACGCAGGGCCGGGCCGGCCTCGACCGGCTCGGTGGCAAGCACAGCGGACTGCACATCCGGTCGATGGCGGCTCACTCCGACGGTCGCTGCCTCCGTCTGTGAACGGGGTATTCCGCGCACATGCGGCCGGTGACATGTCGAGGCGTTCGTCGCCGACCTGAAGCAGCGCATGACCGCGGGCCTGGACCGCTCTCTGCTGCGCTCGCGAACGGCAGCGCGGGCGGGGTGAGGATCACCACGCGTCAGGGCGAGCCGGGGATCGCCGTGCCGAAGCTGCAGAAGCTGGACGTGCTGAAGAACGCCGACTTCCTGACCGGCTGCCGGGGAACTGGGCACCGGCGCGATGACGCTCTACCGGTATCTGCCGAACAAAGAAGACCTGTACGCCGTGGTGATCGATCAGGCCCTCGGCTTTGAAGCGCAGGAGCCGACCGGGGACGCCCGTGCGGATCTGGCCACGTTCGCCCGCCGGTACCGGGAGACGCTGCGTAGGCACCCCTGGCTTGCGCACGCCGCCGCCAGGCCGGTCATGGGCCCCAACATGCTGCGTGCCGACGAGCGCGACCTCGCCCTGGTCGACGGCCGCGGACTGAGCATCGACGACATGGCCCACGTCGTAAACCTGATCCGGCACTGGGTCACTCCCGTTTCCCGGCCCTGTCCTCCGGGGAACGAGCCGCCGGAGCGCTCCTGAGAACGGACGCCGCCGCGCCCGCGCTGCGCGCGTACGACGCGGTCAGCCACCTGTGCGCCACCCTCTGATCGGCAGCGCGGGTGGGTGTGGCTCGCGAAAAGTCGCTGAAGACTTATCACCGCGGATCAGCCACCGGGATAGCCGCTCAGCGCATGTCCGCTCCATTAGGCGGACAACTCCAAGAAGATCCACGTATCAAGCCTTCCGAGCAGGGCGCCGGGCGGCGCAGCAGGCCCCTGCAACATGATCAGGACCATGGACGTCTGCTGACTGTTGACATTTGACAAGTGGCCACGCCTCGGCGTTACCATGATCGGACAGGGCCTGGATGTGAAGAAGAGCCGACGCGAGCGCGCAGACACAGCAAAGACCGCGGAGACAGTTGCGAGCGCTCCGGGCACTGCGCGACGGAACGTGACCGACGAGAGGGAAGCCTTGTGAGTTCAGAGTCTGCAAGGCCGACCCGACTGCCTCGCGAGACCTTCGCCTCGATGGTGACCGAGCGCCTTCGAGAGGACATCATCGAAGGCGCCCTTGCGCCCGGTACACAGCTCAGCGAGGTGGAACTGGCCAAGAGCTTCGGGGTGAGCCGTGGGCCGATCCGTGAGGCGCTCCAGCGGCTGATCCAGGAGGGGCTGCTCCGCGGCGAACCTCATCGGAGGGTCTCGGTCCCGGTGCTCACCAAGGAAGACGTCGCTGACATCTACCTGGCTCGTACGGCGTTGGAGTCCGCGGCCGCCCAGTCCGTCATCGCCTCCGGCAAGTCGGAGGAGACCTTCAGGCAACTGGACAGGAACGTCAGGGCGATGGATTCCGCCGAGGCGGCCGGCGACTGGGAAGCGGTGAAGAGGCACGACCTGGAGTTCCACACCGTCCTGGTAGCCGCCTCCGGGAGCCGGCGACTCCAGCGCATGTTCAGCACGGTGATCTCCGAGACCCGGCTGTGCGTCGGCGCCCTCACCGCCGAGGAGGCTCGGCATCATCAGGAAGGCGAAAGCCCGGGTGAGGGCACGCACCGCAAGATCAGCGAGATGATCCGGGACGGCAACACCGCGGGCGCGCTGGAGGCGCTGAAGAAGCACTTCGACGACGCTGTGTCCGTTCTGACCAGCCGGGACAGCGAGAGTGACGCGGAGCCGGCTTCCACGCGCTGAGATCGGCCGAGGGCATACCGCGAAAAGAGCGATGTCCCGCTCCCCGCGCAACGTCTGCCGCACGGTGGGCGGGGTCGCTGAGGGCGGCGCTGTCAGAAGGCGGTGTAGCCGCCGTCCACGGGGAGGACCGCTCCGGTGATGTACGACGACTCCGGCGAGGCGAGAAACAGGACCGCGTTCGCGATCTCCTCGGGGGTGGCGAGGCGCTGGAGCGGTATCTGTCCTTCACGTTCGCGGCGGTAGGCCTCGGGGTCGGGCCTGCGCTGGAACGAAGCCTCGATGACGGGTGTGACGGTCAGGCCCGGAGCGACGACGTTGACGCGGATGTTGCGCGGGGCCCATTCGATGGCCGCGCCCTTGGCCAGCATGATGAGGCCTCCCTTGGCAGCGGAGTACAGCACTTCCTCGGGCTTGCCGACCATGCCGAGCCGTGAGCCGACGCAGACGAAGGAGCCCCCGGCCTCGGGCATGAGCGGCGCGAAGTGCTTCATCACCAGGAACGCGCTGAGCAGGTTACTGTGCAGCACGTTCTTCGCGTCCTCGTACGCCATCTCGGTGAGCGGGCTGCTGACCTGCAGGCCGTGGTTGATGACGACGACGTCGACGGCCCCCAGGGACTCGGCGGCCCGCTGAGCGAGGCTCGCGACGAACGCCTCGTCGTTGAGGTCACCGGGGACGTACAGGTCGTCGGGCCGGGCGGTGTCCAACTGCTCCCTGCGGCCGGTGAGGAGCAGCCGCGCGCCCTCCCGGCGGAAGTGGGAGCTCACCGCCTCCCCGATTCCACTACTGGCTCCGGTCACCAGCGCCGTGACCTTCTCAAGTCTCATGTCAGCCATTTCCTTCTCGGTTGGGCGGGGAGGTGGGCGGCATCGTTGCACGGCCGGTCAGCTCAGACGGCCCCGGGCCGCGACCGACCAGCGCTGCGGCATCGTGCCCTGCGAGTCGGTCACGATCAGTTCCTCGAAGTTGTTCACGATCGGGCACACGTGGTTGGGCACCATCGCGAGGACGGTTCCGACACCGGGCCGCGGCTCCTCGGGGGGCACGGCGAGGAAGCCGTGGTACTCGTTGAGCTTCGACAGGACGGACGTCCGGCCGGCGATCCGGCCGTATCCGCGCTGCGGGTCGCCGTCGCGGCCGAGGGCCTTGGTGCCGATGTCGAGGATCACCTGGCCCGGAACCCGGTCGCTGACCACCGTGGTCGCGACGAACAGCGCGATCTGGTCCTCGTCGCACGCGCCGAGCCGGGTGTTGTCCATGTCGCAGAAGACGTACTCGCCAGGACGGATCTCGGTGATGAGATCGCTGGTGGAGAAGGCGACCGTGGGCGTGGAGCCGGCACTGACCACCTCGGCTGTCACCCCGACGCCGGCGAAGCTGCGCACCGCCGTGGCCAGCGCGACTTCCTGGTCCCGCGCGGCACGCTCGCGAGCGTCCGGGGCGGAACTGCCGTGTCCCGGGTAGGTGTAGACGCCCACGGGCACGAGGCCGCGCTTGCGGGCGGCGAGGGCGAGATCGCCGGCGCCCTCGGGCGGCGTCCCCGAACGGCGGGCACCGCAGTCGATCTCGACCACGATCTCGAGTCGTCCGGGCTCGTCACCCATCGCGTCGGCGAGCGCCTCGACGGCCGCGACGTTGTCGACGCCCACGCGGAGCCGGGTCGTCCCGGCGAGCCGGCGGATCCGCTCGCCCTTGGTGCCCGCGGGCCAGACCGGGTAGGCGAGGAAGATGTCGTCGAAGCCGGCCGCGGCGAAGACCTCCGCCTCACCGACGTTGCCGGCGGTGATCCCGACGGCCCCCGCCTCGACCTGGAGCCTGCCGATCTCCACGCACTTGTGCGTCTTGACGTGAGGTCTGACCTGCAGGTCGTGCTGGGCGGCGAAGCCCTGCATCCGGTCGATGTTCCGCTGCACGACGTCGATCAGGACGATGGGCGCGGGTGTGTCCACCCGCTCGACCAGCGCGTCGAGTGCTCGTTGGAGCCGGTGCACGCTGCACTCCTTACCTATCGGTGTATGTCGATGAGGGACGGATGGATGGCGCGCGTGGCCCCCGCGGTTCTGGTGGTCCGCGCCCTACACCGCGGTGCAGATCATCTGGATCTCCACAGGACTGTTCCGGGGCAGTCCGGCGACGCCGATGGCGGTACGGGCGTGCCGCCCGTTCTCGCCGAGCACTTCGAAGAGCAGGTCACTGGCCGCGTCGGCGACCTTCGACTGCTCACCGAACTCCGGCATACTGGCGACGAAGACCAGCATCTGCACGATCCGGACCCGGTCCAGATCACCCACCGCGTCCACGGCGGCGGCAAGGCAGTTCACCACCGCTTGACGCGCCAGACCCCTGGCCGCCTCCACCCCGACGTCCCGGCCGACGATGCCCTGACCCAGCAGTACACCGTCCTTGTAGGGCAGTTGGCCCGACACGTGAACGCTGGAGTCGACCGTCCGGTGGTTCACGTACTTCGAGTCGCCGCCGACGCGGGGAAGCGTGAAGCCGAGAGCGCCGAGGCGCTCTGTGGCCGAACCGGTTTGCGTGCTGGTTTCCACTGCTCCTCCTGTGCGATCCGGCCCGCCTCTGGGAGGCGGCCCGATGTCGATGGAGTGACGGTAGGACGCCACTTGCCAACTGTCAACAGTTATCTGTTTGCAGGCATCCAGCCGAGTCTGGATGCCCCGGTCGACTGGATCTTTAATTAGGCTAGGCTTAGCTAAGTGATGCTCGTTTAAGGATCCGTGCGGTGCGCTCACCGGCCGGGTCCAGCGGGAGCTGGTCGGCCACATCAACGCCCACGGCCCCCTCGCGGTGGGGATGACGGGCGAGGACGCACACACCATGACGGCCGTACGGCGGCCGGCCTGGGTGGACGGCCGGGCGGTGGACATCGGTCTGGTCGGCGATGTCGTCGACGTGAACCCGCGCGCGGTGCGCACGCTCCTTGAGCAGGGGCACATCCCCGTGGTCTCCCCCGTGGCCCGCGGCGAGGACGCGCAGGTTTACAACGTGAACGCCGATCTGGCGGCGTCGGCCCTGGCCGTGGCCCTCGACGCCGCGCGTCTGGTGGTGCTCACCGACGTGGCGGGACTGTACGCCGACTGGCCGCACGGCACCGAGGTGATCGAGCGGCTGACGGCCGATGAACTGGCTGCGCTGCTGCCAGGGTTGGCGGCCGGGATGCTGCCGAAGATGGAGGGCTGTCTGCGGGCCGTCCGCGGCGGCGTGCACAGGGCGCACGTGCTCGACGGCCGTGTACCGCACGCACTGCTGCGGGGCGTACTGGGCCGGAACAGCCCCGGCACCATGGTTCTGCCGGAGCGCGGCTCCGACATCCCGTGCGCCGGGGCGAGTTCCGCCTGAGGATCCGCCGCCGTCACAGGGTTCGCGCGAGGATGCGCGCGTTGCGGCGCGGGTCCAGGGACGTCGCCCAGGCCGCAGGCGCGAGGCGCACACCAGCCGGGGCGAACCCGTGCCGCAGGAAGAGGCTGCCGCCGCCGACCGTCGCGGTGAACAAGGAGCCCACCGACTGGGCGCGCGCCCTGGCCACCGCGGCACGCAGCAGCCGGCCTCCCAGTCCGCTGCCCTGCCGGTGCCGGGCCACGCAGAAGTTGTAGAGAACGCCCGCGGGGCCGCGACTCCCCTCCGTGTCGGCCGCGTGTACGCGCAGGGCCAGGCAGCCTTCCAGGGCGCCGTCGGGTCCCTCGGCCACGACGAAGTCGGGCGCGTGGGCGGCATAGAGCGAGGCCGGTCGTCGGCGTAACTCCCCCGAATACACGAAGGGCTGAGACAAGGCGGCGAGTGCGGCGGCGTCCTGGGGGCGGGCGGGGCGTACGACGGAGGTCGCTGTGAGAGGAGCGCGCGGCAACGGCGGTGCGGGGCGGGGCGTGACCGTGTTCAAGGCGTCCCTTCCCCGCTTTCGGGTCCGCCGTCGCGTCGATCGCGACCGTCGACGTACGTCGCCACGACCTCGATGTCGCCGATGCGGGAGGTGTCGACGCGACGCGGGTCGTCGCCGAGCACGACCAGGTCGGCGCGCTTGCCCGGGGAGAGGCTGCCGGCGCTGTCCTCCCAGTGGCAGGCATAGGCCCCGGCGACGGTGTAGGCGCGCAGCGCCTCGTCCACGGTGATGCCCTCGTCCGGGCCGATCACCTGGCCGGACTCGGAGGCGCGCTCGACCATGAACTGGACGGCCCGCAGCGGGGATCCGTCGGTGACCGGCCGGTCGGAGCTGCCGACGAGGGTGATGCCGTGGTCCAGGAACGCCTTGCCCCGGTACAGCCACGGCGCCCGCTCCTCACCCATGATCGCCGCGTAGTCGTCACCGAAGTAGCGCAGGAAGTTGGGCTGGACGACCGCGCTCACGCCGAGCCGCGCGAAGCGCGAGAGCTGGTCGGGGCGGATGAGGCCCGCGTGTTCGACGCGGTGCCGCACTCCGTGGCGCGGGCGCAGGTGCTGGGCCCGTTCCAGGGCGTCGAGGGCGACGTCGGCCGCACGGTCGCCGATGGCGTGCACGGCGAGCTGCCAGCCGGCGAGGTGGCCGGCCACGATCGTCTCGGTGAGCGTCTCCGGGTCGTCCTGCAACTGGCCCGTGTGATCCAGCCCTTCGTACGGGCTGCTCAGCGCGGCCGTGCGGGCCATCATGCCGCCGTCGGTGTAGATCTTCAGGGCGCCGACGGAGAGCCAGTCGTCGCCGAAGCCCGTGCGCAGGCCGAGGTCGAGGGCCCTGGGGATGCCGTCGGCCTCGTGCGCGGCGACGGGCCGCAGCCGGTCCGCGGCGACCATGAGCTGCACCCGGAGCGGCAAAAGGCTCTTATCGCGGGCGAGTTGGTAGGCGCCGAGTTCGACCGGGCTGTGCCCGAAGAGAGTGCCGCCGATGCCTGCCTCGGCGCAGGCGGTGACGCCTTCGGCGACGCAGGTCCGGGCGGCGCGTCCGATCGCCTCGGCGAGTTCCTCCTGGGAGTACGGCAGGCGCAGCGCGCGGGCGGCGCCCATCGCGCCCTCGGCGAGGAAGCCGTCCTCGTGCGGGACACCGGCCGGGAGCAGGTCCAGGACGGCGGTGTTGACGACGCAGCCGTGTCCGGAGTCGTGCAGCACGAACACCTTGTGTCCGTGGCTGACCCGGTCCAGTTCGGCGGCGGTCAGATGACGGCCCAGGGCCCGCTGGTCGTAGCCGGCGATGCTCACCCAGGCGCCGGGCGAGCCCTTCCGCAGGACGGCCTCCTCCACGACGGCCAGCACGTCGTCGATCCGCGTGCGGCCCGCGATGCTCGGCGTGTTCTGCTTGAAGCCGGTCCAGGCCAGGTGCACGTGGGCGTCGATGAACCCGGGCAGCACGGTGGCGCCCTGAAGGTCGATCACCTCCCGTGCGGGCAGCGAGGTCACGGCCTCGTCCAGGCCGACGATCCGGCCCTTCCAGATGCCCAGGTCGTGGGCGACGGGGTGGGCCGGGTCCATGGTGACGAAGCGGGCGTTCGTCAGTCTGGTGCAGAGCATCGGGCGTCAGGCGTCCATGGACTCGGCGAGGGAACGGGGGCGCAGATCGGTCCAGTTGGCCTCGACGTACTCCAGGCAGGCCTCCCGGGTGTTCTCCTCGAAGGCGATCGTCCAGCCCCCGGGCACATCCGCGAAGGACGGCCAGAGCGAGTGCTGGCCCTCGTCGTTCACGAGGACGAGGAAACGGCCGTCGGCGTCGTCGAAGGGGTTGGTGCTCATGTGCCGGTGCCTCCTGTGAAATTAGGTTAGGCTCGCCTAATCGCAAGTGAGCTTAGCCTTCTCGCTTTCCGCTCCACAAGGAGACGTTCGATGAGGTTGGTGGGGGAAGACACGTTCGCCGCGTTCGGACTGCCCGGCACACCCGGCACCGACGAGTTCTGGGCGGCCGCGCGGACACCCGCGTCGATACCCGACGGCGACGGCTGGACGACCCTCTTCCTGTGGCGTGGGTCCGATGCGGCGAGCATCGACTTCGAGAGCTGGTCCGAGCCGGTGCCCTTGGCCCGGTTCGGCGACACGGACTGCTGGTACGCCGAGGTGCGCATGCGCGCGCGGCTGCGGGTGACGTACCAGTTCCGTGTGGGTGAGGAGGCGTACGCCGATCCCTTCAACCCGGTCGGCGCGGGCGGTGACCGCTCCATCGCCGCGACGCCGGACGCGCCGGCCCAGCCGCACTGGCCCGCCGTCGGCGCCGACGGCGTGCTTCCCCTCCCCCGCACCCGGATCCGCTGGGCCAGTGAAATGCTGGGCGGGCGGCGGACCGTGCGCGTGCACCCGGCGGGCGGTGGCGGGCCGGTGGTCCTGCTGCTCGACGGGGACGACTGGCTGTATCTGCACCCGGCCATGACCGCGTTCGACTCGGCGGTCGCCAGTGCGGAGATGCCGCCGGTCACCCTCGTCTTCCTGCCGGCCAAGGACAGGGAGGCCGAGTTCGCGTGCCGGCCGGAGCTGTGGGAGGCGGTCCGGGACGAACTGCTGCCGCTGGTGGCGGAGTCGGGGGTGACCGTCGAGCTTGACCGGCTGGTGGTCGCCGGGCAGAGCCTCGGCGGGCTGAGCGCGATGTACGCGGCGCTGGAGTTTCCGGAGCTGGTGTCGCGTGTGGCCTGTCAGTCGGGGTCGTTCTGGTGGACGTCCGATGCGATGGGTGCGGCGGACCCGTTGGGGGGTCCGGTGGGTGGTGCGATCGCTGCGCGGTTGCGGGAGGGGGCGGATCTGTCGGGGCTGCGCGTTGCGTTCGATCTCGGGGAGCATGAGACGCGGATGCTGCCGCATTGTGAGGCGGTGGAGGTTTTGGCCGAGCAGGCCGGGGCGACCGTGCGGGTTTCGCGGTCGGCCTCCGGCCATGATCGGGTGGGGTGGCGGCATGCCCTGCTGAGGGATGTCGCCTGGGCACTGGAGTCTGCGTGATCATCCGCGGGCCGGTGGGGGCTGGTCGCGCCCGCGCGGCGGAGCCGCACATCGAGACAGCCCCGCGCCCCTGAAGGGGCGCGTCAACGCGCCACCGCCGAGCAGTAGTTCTCGTCCGTCGCCAACAGGTTCCGGTGCGTGTCCTCGGCCGTGACGACCCCGTCGTCCACGACCAGGACCCGGTCGGCGGCGTCCAGGAGGGCCGGGCTGCTGGTGAGGACGATGGTGGTGCGGCCCCGGCGCAGCTTCGCGACGTTGCGGGCGATGAGCTGTTCCGTGACCGCGTCGACGGCCGTCGTCGGATCGTGCAGGACGAGGACGTCGCTGTCGGCGGCCAGGGCGCGGGCCAGGGAGAGCCGTTGGCGCTGTCCGCCGGAGAGGTTCGCGCCACGGTCGCGGACGCCGTAGTCGAGGCCTTCGCGGTGGAGGGCGACGACGTCGGTCAGCATGGACGCCTCGACGGCCTCGGGGACCATGCGGCTGGTGCCCGACGGGTCGATGTTCGAGCGGAGCGTCCCCGCGAAGATCTCCGCGTCGTAGGGGTTCACCAGCACGTGCTCGCGGACCGCCTCGACCGACAGGTCCGCGAGGTCCCGCCCGCCGACCCGCACCGTTCCCTCGTACGCGCCGGGCGGGACGTTCACGGCCAGGATCGACGCGAGGTCGGCCGCCGCACGCGGCTGGTAGGCGGCGATCGCCACGAACTCCCCTGCGGCCACCTGGAACTTCAGTTTGCGCAGGGTTCCGTACCGGACGCAGTCGATCTCCACGTCCCCCTTCTCGGCCGGGCGTTCGGATCCCGGCGTCATCACCGGCGGCGCGGTCAGGACCAGTGCCATGCGCTCGGCCGAGGCGCGCGCCATCATCACGTACTTGGGCATCTCCGAGAACAGCTTGAGCGGTTCCATGATGAACTGCGCCAGCCCCACGGCCATGACCAGTTCGCCGATGCTGATCCGGCCGTCGAACGCCAGCCAGCCCGCCAGCAGCGTCACGGCGCCGGCGAGGACCGCGTTGAGGGCCAGCGCGGTGCCCGCGTAGGCGCCGTTCACCTTGGCGACGGTGATCGCCTGGACCTTCGCCTCCGTGCTGACCTCCCGATAGGACCGGAAGGCCGCGTGGTTGCCGCCGAAGCCGTGCAGCGGGCGCAGCCCGGTGATCAGGTCGGCGACCTTCGCGCCCGCCCGCGCCACCCGGGCCTGCTGTTCCTGGGTGCTGGTGCCGATCCTCTTGGACAGCACGCTCAGGCACGACAGGATCGCGACCGTTCCCACGATCACCAGCAGGCCGAGCCGGATGTCGGCCAGGCCCAGCGCGACCGCCGCGACCACCACCGCGACCAGCGAGCTGATCAGCAGCGGCACCACCTCGATGATGTCGGCGGTCTGGTCGGCGTCCTCGGTGGCGATGGTCAGCACCTCGCCGGACTTGAGGTCGACGTCCCTGGCCACCGGCTGGAGTCCGCAGGCCGCGACCTTGACGCGCCAGCGGTGCGCCTCCGTCGTGTTGGCCTTCTGGAGGATGCGCATCCCGAACCGCCAGGACAGCGACACGGTCGTGATGATCACGGCCAGCACGGCGATCGAGAGGCCGAGCGCGCCGAGGCTCCGGTCCCGCATCGTGTGCTCGACGATCAGGCCGAGCGCGATGGGGAAGGCCGTCTCGCCCGCCTGGTACATACCCATGAGGAGGGTGCCGCCGGCCATGGCGCCGACGTTGCGGCGCAGGGCGGTGCGGAGGATGTCGGACCCCGAGCGGGGCCGCTGCGTGTCAGGAGTTGTCATCGAGGTGGCGGGCAATCGCTTCCGGGGTGCGCAGGGTGAACAGATCACGGATCGTGATGACGGGACCGTACTCGCGGCGGAGCAGCCCGATCAGCCGCACCGCCAGCATGGAGTGTCCTCCGAGGGACACGAAGTCGCTCACCGCGCTCACCTCGTCGTCGTCCAGGTCCAGTGCCTCGGCGAAGTACTCGCACACCACGGTCTCGGTCTCGGTCTCGGGCCCCCGCTCCCCCACCGTGGTCAGCGCGCCCAGCGGCTTGGCCTCCGGCAGAGCCTTGGTGTCAGCCTTCCCGTTCACCGTGAGCGGGATGCTGTCGACCTGGGCGTAGTGCGTGGGACGCAGGAAGTCGGGCAGTCCGGCGCCGACTTCGGCGGCTACCGTCGCCAACTCCGCCCCGCCCAGCACCAGATAGGCGGCCAGCCGGTACGAGCCGTCGACCTGCGGGTCGGGCTGGGCGACCGCGGCGGCGAACCGCACCGCCGGGTGTGCCGCGAACGCGGCCTCCACCTCGCCGAGTTCGACGCGGTGCCCGCGGATCTTGACCTGCTGGTCGGTGCGGCCCAGGTACATCAGGTTGCCGTCGGGCCGGCGGACCACCAGGTCCCCGGTGCGGTACATGCGCTCGCCGGGTTCCCCGAAGGGGCAGGCGACGAAGCGGTGCGCGGTCTGGGCGGGCTGCCCGAGGTAGCCGCGCGCGATGCCGATGCCCGACACGTACAGCTCGCCGGGGACACCGTCCGGCAGGGGCCGCAGCCACGGGTCCAGGACGTACACATCGGTGTTGTCGATGGCGACGCCCACCACCGGGTCCTCGCACTCGAAGGTGCCGACGCCGAGGGTGTTGATGGTGTACTCGGTGGGTCCGTAGAGGTTGTAGCCGACCGTTCCCTCGGTCTCGGCGAGCCGCTGCCACAGCGTCGGCGTGACGGCCTCGCCGCCGAGCAGCACCAGCGGCGGCCGGCGTTCCGGGTTGTCGAGCAGTCCCTCGGCCACCAACTGCTGGGCGTAGGTCGGGGTCACGTTGACGACGTCGATCCCGTGCTCCAGGCAGTACTCGACCAGCCGGGGCGCGTCGCGGCGCAACTCCTCGTCGCAGACGTGCACTTCATGCCCGTCGGCGAGCCACAGCAGCTCCTCCCAGGACATGTCGAACGCGAACGACACGGTGTGCGCGATGCGGAAGATCCGGTGGCCGTGTTCCGCCAGCACCGGCTCGAAGATCCGGCGCTGATGGTTGATCAGCATGTTGGTGAGCCCGGCGTACTCGGTCACCACGCCCTTGGGCTTGCCGGTCGAGCCGGAGGTGTAGATCGTGTACGCGGGGTGCCGCAGGCGGTCGGGGTCGTCCGGTGCGAACGTCACATACGGCTCGGCCTCGGGCAGCGGGCGGTCCAGCTCGATCAGGTCCGCGTCGAGCGAGGCCAGCCGGGGCGACACGGCGCTCACGGTGAGGATCACCTCCGGGCGGGCGTCCTCGACGATCGCGGCGATCCGCTCGTCCGGGTGGTCCAGCTCCAGCGGCACGTACGCGGCGCCGACCCTCAGTACAGCGAACAGCGCCACGATCGAGTCGAGGGAGCGCGGGATCGCGAGCCCCACGTTCGTCTCGGGGCCGATGCCCCGCCGGGCCAGCACGCCGGCCACCGCGCGGCTGCGGTCCCGGAGTTCGGCGAAGGTCATCGTCGAGCCGTGAGCGACGAGCGCGACCCGATCCGGTGCGCGGTCCGCCGCCTGGTCGAACCGGTCGACGACGGTGTCCGTGCCGACGTCCGTGCGCTCGCCCCGCGAGGGCTCCGGGCCCAGGCCCCGCAGCGCGCCCACCGGCCCGGTCGAGCGGGTCAGGTCCTCCAGGACGCGCAGGTAGTCGTCGAGGAGGCGACGGGCGTTCCCGGTGTCCCCGTCCCGGTACTCCAGCTTGACGGTGAGCCGGTCGCCGGGCGTGACGACCCAGGTGAACGGATAGTGGGTGGAGTCGTCGGCCTGCACCGAGGTGATGCCGTGCCGGGCGTTCATCTCCGCGAAGGCGTCCATGTCCAGGAAGTTCTGGAGCACGAACAGGTTGTCGAACAGGGTGTCGTGCCCACTGGCCCGCTGGATCTCGCCGAGCCCCAGGTGCTCGTGCTCCATCGCCTCGACCCTGGCCCTCTGCACGGCCGAGAGGTAGTCGCGGACCGTGTCGTCCGGCCGGGGCCGCGTCCACATCGGCACGGTGTTGAGCAGCACGCCGACGATGTCGGACAGCCCCTCGCCCTCCCGGCCGGAGACCGTCACGCCGAACACGGCGTCACTGCGGCCCGTGTGGGCGCCGAGGAGGAGACCGAACGCGCCCGTCAGCACGGAGTTCAGGGTGACGCCGTGCGTCCTGGCCGCCTCCCGCAGAAGGCCGGACTGTTCGGCGGACAGCGTGTGCACGAGGGCGCGCGGCAGGTCGTCCGAGAAGGACGGCGCCGGTCCGGCGAGCAATGTGGGGCCGGGGAGGCCGGCCAGGTGCTCCGCCCAGAAGCGTTCCGAGACGGCGGAGTCCTTGGCGTCGAGCGCCCGGGCGTAGTCCTCGAAACTCGGCGTGGCCGGGACCGCGTCGAGGGGTTCGCCCGCGACGGCGGCCTCGTAGGCGTCGAACAGGTCCCGCAGCATGATCTCGCGGGACCAGCCGTCCCACAGCAGCAGGTGGTAGCTGAGCAGCAGGCCGTCACGGTCGCCGGGCAGCCGCACCACGGTCAGCCGGATCAGCGGTGGCTCGCCCGGGTCGAACCCCGTGTCGCGGTCGCGGGCCCGCAGGGCGTCGACCTCGGCGTCCGCCGCCAACGCGACCGTGCGGACGTCGACCCGCCGGCCGGCCTTGAGGACCTGGACCGGGTTGCCGTCGGAGTCGGTCGTGAAGCCCGCGCCCACGACCGGGTGCCGGGCGATCACGTACGCCATCGCCTCGGCCAGCGCGCCGGTGTCCAGGCGCCGGTCGAACGTGAACCAGCTCTGGGCGACGTAGTGCCCGGCCGAGCCCGCCATCTGGGCCTGGAAGAACAGGCCCCGCTGGAGCGGGGTGACCGGTGCGGTGCGCTCCGCTGTCGTGGCGGCGTCCGCGATGCGCTGGAGGGCGCGGTGCCAGTGCTCGGTGATCTCGTCGGGGATGCCCTCGGCGAGGGTGAACTCCGTGTGCAGGCTGCCGGTGGCCTCGTCGAGCCAGGCGTTGACCTCGACGGCGTACGGGCTGCCCTGGTCGCCGCCGGTGAGATGCACCGCCCGGGACTCGCTGCCCCGGCCGAGGTAGTTGAACAGCACCTGCGGGCGGGCGGTGTCGAGCAGTGGGGATGTCTGCGGGTTGAGATACCTGAGTTGTCCGTAGGCGACGTGGGCGCGCTCGTCCGGCTGGCGTTCGGCGACCTCGCGGGCGGCTGCGACGGGGTCGGTGTGCGCGGTGAGGCGTACCGGCGCGATGGCGGTGAACCAGCCGACCGTACGGGTGTAGTCGTGGTGTTCCAGCACCGGGACGCGGCCGTGCCGCTCCAGGTCGATCGCGAGGTCGGTGGGCGAGGACTGGATGTGGGTCAGCGCGGTGCGAAGGGCTCCGCACAGCAGCTCGGTGAGGCCGGTGCCGAGTGCGGCGGGGGCGGTGCGTGTCAGGCGGTCGCTCACGTCGGGGGCGAGCACGACCGTGGTCTGCCGCAACTCTCCGACGACGGGGGTGAGTCGGGGCGCCTTGAGCGTGGTGACCCAGTGTCCGAGGTCGTCGACGGCCTGGGCCGACTGGAGGGTCAGTGCTTCGGCGTGCTCGGCGTAAGAGGTGGTCGGCGGGGCCAGGGGCTCACCGCGCAGGGCCGTGGCCAGGTCGTCCAGCAGGATCAGCCAGGACACGGCGTCGACGGCGAGGTGGTGCACGGTGACGACCAGGGTCCGGCTCGCCTCCAGCCACGAGAAGGCGACGACCTCGCCCGACTCGGGGTCGAGCCGTCCGGCGGCCTCGTCCGCGACGGCCGTCGCGTCGGTGGTGTCCGGGCGTACGACGGTGATGTCGCGGGTGGGTTCGGTGCGGAGGGTCCACACTCCGTGCTGGGTGTGGAGCCGCAGGCGCAGGGTGGGGTGTGCGGCGACGATGGCGTTGGCGGCGCGCTGGGCGTCCGGGAAGCCGGTGCCGTCCGGGGCCTGGAGGGTCCTCGCCTGGGCGAACCGGGTGAGGGAGCCGCCCAGTTCGCGTTGGCGCAGGATGATCGGTGTCGGGGGGAATGGGCCGTCCTCGTGGTAGGTGGGGGCGGCGGGTTGTGGTGTGCGCGTCGGTAGG
>NZ_NGFN01000040.1 GCF_002148965.1 Streptomyces swartbergensis
CCCCCCGACGGCCCCGGTCCGCTGAGCCTCCGCCGAGGGCTCCCCCCGACGGCCCCGGTCCGCGCGCACCCGCAGCGACGCGCGGACCGGGCGCCACTCACCCCTTCGTGAGGGTCCTCGGTAACCCCTTTGTGAGGCCCGTCGGGTACCGCGTCCGGAGCCCTCCATTCCTGTTGCATACCGGAATCGCCCGGTCATCCCCCGTTCACCCGGACCGTCCGCTCCGGCGCCCCCCAGTCCTGCTGCGCGAGGAGGCCGAGCGCCTGGCGGCGGGCCTGCGCGAGACCGAGGCCCGCCGCGCCAGGAGTCCGTCACCCGGTACCTGGAGGACCGGGGCGGACCGGCGGCCGGCGGGTTCGGCGCGTGACGTTCGCCGTCGCCGATGTGCCGTGAGCACGACGAAGGCCCGATGTGCCGTGAGCACGACGAAGGCAGGGGCCCGCACGCCGTTGTGCGAACCCCTGCCTCCCGTGGTGCTGTCACCGCGGCCGGCCGTGACGATGTTGCTGGTCAGGGCACGATCGGAGCCGGCCGCGGCGTCGGTGGAGGGCTGTCTCAGCCCAGGCGCTGCACCAGCGCGCGGTACTCGTCCCACAGCTCCTTGGGCGTGTGCTCGCCGAAGGTGTTGAGGTGCTCGGGGACCAGGGCGGCCTCCTCGCGCCAGACCTCCTTGTCGACCGTGAGCAGGAAGTCCAGGTCGGAGTCGGCCAGTTCGAGGCCGTCGGTGTCCAGGGCCTGCTTGGTCGGCAGGATGCCGATCGGGGTCTCGACGCCCTCCGCCTTGCCCTCCAGACGCTCCACGATCCACTTCAGGACGCGGCTGTTCTCACCGAACCCGGGCCAGACGAACTTGCCCTCGTCGTCCTTGCGGAACCAGTTGACGTAGTAGATCTTCGGCAGCTTGGACTGGTCCTTGCCCTTGGCCACGTCGACCCAGTGGCCCATGTAGTCGCCCATGTTGTAGCCGCAGAACGGCAGCATCGCGAACGGGTCGCGGCGCAGCTCGCCGACCTTGCCCTCGGCGGCGGCGGTCTTCTCGGAGGCCACGTTGGCGCCGAGGAACACGCCGTGGTTCCAGTCGAAGGACTCCGTCACCAGCGGTACGGCGGTGGCGCGGCGGCCGCCGAAGAGGATCGCCGAGATCGGCACGCCCTTCGGGTCCTCCCACTCCGGCGCGATGATCGGGCACTGGGCGGCGGGGACCGTGAAGCGGGCGTTCGGGTGCGCGGCCGGCGTCTGCGACTCGGGCGTCCAGTCGTTGCCCTTCCAGTCGGTGAGGTGGGCGGGCGGCTCCTCGGTCATGCCCTCCCACCAGACGTCGCCGTCGTCCGTCAGCGCCACGTTGGTGAAGACCGCGTTGCCCCACAGCGTCTTCATCGCGTTGGCGTTGGTGTGCTCGCCGGTGCCGGGCGCGACACCGAAGAAGCCCGCCTCGGGGTTGATGGCGTACAGCCGGCCGTCCTCGCCGAAGCGCATCCAGGCGATGTCGTCGCCGATGGTCTCGACCGTCCAGCCGGGGATGGTCGGCTCCAGCATGGCGAGGTTGGTCTTGCCGCAGGCGCTCGGGAAGGCCGCCGCGACGTACTTGGCCTCGCCACGCGGCGGGGTGAGCTTGAGGACCAGCATGTGCTCGGCCAGCCAGCCCTCGTCACGCGCCATCACGGAGGCGATGCGCAGGGCGTAGCACTTCTTGCCGAGCAGGGCGTTGCCGCCGTAGCCGGAGCCGTAGGACCAGATCTCGCGGTCCTCGGGGAAGTGCGAGATGTACTTGGTCGTGTTGCAGGGCCAGGGGACGTCCTCCTGGCCGGGCTCCAGCGGGGCGCCCAGGGTGTGCACGGCCTTGACGAAGAAGCCGTCGGAGCCGAGCTCGTCCAGGACCGCCTGGCCCATGCGGGTCATCGTGCGCATGGAGACGGCGACGTACGCCGAGTCGGTGATCTCGACACCGAGCGCGGACAGCGGCGAGCCGAGCGGGCCCATGCAGAAGGGCACGACGTACATGGTCCGGCCGCGCATCGAGCCGCGGAACAGGCCGCCCTGCCCCTCGGAGCCCTGGAAGATCTCCCGCATCTCGGCGGGGGCCTTCCAGTGGTTGGTCGGGCCCGCGTCCTCCTCCTTCTCGGAGCAGATGAAGGTCCGGTCCTCCACGCGGGCGACGTCGGTGGGGTCGGAGGCCGCGTAGTAGGAGTGGGGGCGCTTGATCGGGTCGAGTTTCCGGAAGGTGCCCTTCTGGACGAGCTCCTCGCACAGTCGCTCGTACTCGGCCTCGGATCCGTCACACCAGACCACGTTGTCCGGCTGGGTCAGCTCGGCGATCTCGCTGACCCACGAGATCAGGCCCTGATGAGTGGTGGGGACGGTGGGAGCCGCGATGTCGCGCGCCACGATTGCTCCTAAATGAGGGATTTTTTGATGTGGAGGCCCCGTGGGGGCTGCGACCCGGATGCTTCACGGTGAAACCTGGCGCTCATCCGGTGCCGACCGCACTCATTTGATCATCCGACGCTCGCGCCCATCTGTCCAGAGGAGCGCACAGGTGAGCAACGTGAGGATCGCCACGGTTTCTCGCGCCCCTTTACATGCACGTTGGGTTCACCTGACTGTCCGTTTGCGTAACCATCGTTCGGCCACGATGAGAGGATGGCCACTCTTCATCGGCCGATCGACCGGACCGACACGTCACTTACGGTTCCGTAGCTACCATTCGGCCATGACTGCGTTCGCCCCCGACGCGCCTTCGGACACGCCGGCCGACGGCCGTGGTCCCACGGCGCTCTCCCTGCCGCATCCGGTGAAGCCCAAGCTGCGCGGCTGGCTTCACCTCGGTATGTTCCCGGCCGTCCTCGTGGCGGGCCTGGTGCTGACCGCCCTCGCGGACTCGACCAGAGGGCGCATCGCCTGCGGGATCTTCGCACTGACGGCGTGCCTGCTGTTCGGTGTGAGCGCGCTGTACCACCGCGGCAACTGGAGCCCGCGCATGGACGGCGTGCTGCGCCGACTGGATCACGCCAACATCTTCCTGATCATCGCGGGCACCTACACGCCGCTGGCCATGCTGCTCCTGCCGGGCGCCAAGGGGCAGTGGCTGCTGTGGGGCATCTGGGCCGCGGCGGCGGCCGGCATCCTCTTCCGCGTCTTCTGGGTCGGCGCCCCGCGCTGGCTCTACACGCCGTGCTACATCGCGATGGGCTGGGCGGCCGTCTTCTACCTGCCGGACTTCCTGCGGACCGGCGGCGTCGCCGTCCTGGTCCTGGTCATCGTCGGCGGCGTGCTCTACAGCGCGGGCGGCGTGATCTACGGCATCCAGCGGCCCAACCCCTCACCGCGCTGGTTCGGCTTCCACGAGGTGTTCCACTCCTTCACCCTGGCGGCCTTCATCGCGCACTACGTGGGGATCTCGCTGGTGGCGTACCAGCACGGCTAGAAACCCACTCGACGTTCACAAACCCGCTCGACGTTCCCGGCCACGGCTTTCGAGCCGTGGCCGTTTTCTTTGTACCCGAGGCGAAATTGACAGTGGGTGATGATTGAGAGTTACTGTCGATTTCATGGCCAGTGTCACCCCCGCCGACCGGCCCCCACTGGGACTCCGGGAGCGGAAGAAGATCAAGACTCGCCGGGCGATCCGCGCCGCGACCTACGCGCTGATCGAGGAGCAGGGTTACGACGCCACGACGATCGAGCAGATCGCCGACCGGGCCGAGGTGTCGCCGTCGACCGTCTTCCGGTACTTCCCGACCAAGGAGGACATCGTCGTCACCGACGCGTGGGACCCGGTGATACCGGCGGAGCTGCGGGCCCGGCCGCGGGACGAGTCGTGGGCCGACGTCCTGCGGCACGTAATGCGCACGGCCCTCGACGTGAGCCTCGCCGTGGAGCCCGAGGTGACCCGGCTGCGGAGCCGGCTCGGGGTCGAGGTCCCCGCCGTCCGCGCCCGCATGACGGAGAGCATGGCGGCGACCGGCCGGCTGCTCCGCGAGGCCCTCGCCGAGCGCTCCGGGCTCGACCCCGACAGCCTGGAGCTACGGGTCTTCGCCATGTCCGTGATGGGCGGGCTGATGGAGGTCTCCCACTACTGGGCCGAGACCGGCCACCAGGACGACGTCCGGGATCTCGTCGACCGTGCCCTGGACGTCCTGGAACACGGCCTGGCGACCGGAAAACCCTGAGGCCGGCGCCCCCCGCCGTGACATCCTGACCGGGTGAACGGTCCCGAGATCCACGTCGAGTTCGCACCCGAGCTGCACGTGTTCCTCCCCCAGGCCCGGCGGGCGGGCACCCTGCGCGCCACCACCGACGGCGTCTCCAGCCTGGGCCATGTCGTCGAGTCGCTGGGTGTGCCGCTGACCGAGGTGGGCGCCCTGGTCGTGGACGGCCGCGAGGTGCCCGTCTCGCACGTCCCGGCGGCCGGCGAGTCGGTGACCGTACGGACGGTGGCCCGCCCCCAGCGGGTGCCGGGCGCCCCCCTGCGCTTCCTCCTCGACGTGCACCTCGGCACGCTGGCCCGTCGGCTGCGGCTGCTCGGCGTGGACACGGCCTACGAGTCGACCGACATCGGCGACCCTGCGCTCGCGGCGCGTTCGGCGGCCGAGCAGCGGGTCATGCTGAGCCGCGACCGGGGGTTGCTGCGGCGCCGCGAGCTGTGGGCGGGGGCGTTCGTCTACAGCACCCGGCCGGAGGAGCAGCTCCGGGACGTTCTGGACCGCTTCCAGCCGGACCTGCGGCCCTGGACGCGGTGCACGGCCTGCAACGGGCTGCTGCGCGAGGCCACCAAGAACGAGGTCGCCGACCAGCTCAGACACGGCACGCATGCCACGTACGACGTGTTCGCGCAGTGCACGGAGTGCGGCCGGGCGTATTGGAAGGGCGCGCATCACGAGCAGCTGGAAGCCATCGTGGAGCGCGCCCTCGCCGAGTTCGGAAGCTAGCTTCTCCTCACGTCTCCCTTACCGCAGGCGATCCCGTCCCCGTTGCGGTCCAGGCGCAGTGGGTCGTCCTTGCCGTTGACCTTCAGGCGGCCGTAGTCGTTCGCCTTGAGCCACTCGCAGCGGGCGGCCGTCGTCTTCTTCACCTCCGCCGGGAAGTCGGTCGGCACGCAGACGTTGATCGAGCCGTAGTGGCGGTCGCAGCCGGAGATCGTCGGGCTGACCTTCTGCGACGTGCGCTTCCTGCCGGGCCCCGCGACCTTGCCCTCGGGCGAGTCCGCGAAGTCGTGGACATGCGCCGAGGCGTCCGTCGCCTTGAGCGCCTGCGGGCCCTGGAGGTGCACCCACTTCGCCACCGACGGCACCCCGTTCGCGTCCACCGCGAAGAGCATGTACCAGCCGGGCGGGGCCAGGTTGGGGTTGCTCGTCACGTTGAGGTCGACGTTGTCGCCGTCGACGGACAGCGGCAGGTCCACGAACCGCTGGTTCGGGTCGGAGGAGTGCGTGACGGCGGCCGGGCGGATCAGCTCGGCCTTGGCGATGGGCCGGTCGACGGTGATCCGCTGGGTGTCGCCGTAGGTCCACTCGGTGTCGATCACCGAGGTGATCGCCGGCCGCGGGCCCTTGAACAGGTAGGGCGGGCTGTAGACCGACACGTCGTGGTTCCAGGAGCCGTTGCCGGGGTTGTCGCCCGTGGTCATCACGCGGCCGTCGGGGAGCAGGAACGCCGAGGAGTGGTAGCCGCGCGCCTCGGGGTCGACGGCCACCGGGTCGAAGGTCTCGGACTCGGGGTCGAAGACCGACGTCTCGTAGACCGGGTTGGCGCGGTTGTGCAGCGCGCCGCCCGTCTCCAGCACCTTGCCGTCCGGGAGGAGCACCGCGGAGACGTACATCTTGCCCTGGTTCCCGGTCTGCGGGACGGGCCCGTTGCCGAGGTCGACCGTGCCCTGCGGGATCGGCGGCCCGGCCACATAGGACGGGTTGGGCTGCTTGAGGTCGATGATGTCGGTCAGGCGGTTCGCCTCCGGGTTGGAGTCGATGTTGCCGCCGCCCAGGGTGAGGACCTTCTGGTCCTGCGCCGGGGGCAGCAGCACGCTGGCCGACTGGTCGCGCTCGTCCTTCTTCTGCAGGCCCGGGACCTGGGTGGTGGTGTTGGCGCCGTAGTCGTAGATCGCCGAGCCGGTGCCGGGGATGTTGTTGCCGAAGACGTGGCTGCCCGAGTAGAAGAGGCGGCCGTCCTGCATGAGGATCATCGACGGGTACAGGCCCCAGTACGACCAGGTCTGGTTGACCTTCCACAGCGGCTGCCACCGCTGCTCGGCCTCGGAGAACAGCTCGGCGGCGACCGAGCCGGTGGAGTCCTCCTTCAGGCCGCCGAAGGAGATGATGTCGCCGTTGCCGAGGATCGTGGCCGACGGGTACCAGTGGCCGTCGTTCATGTCGTTGGTCTTCGTGTAGGTCTCGGTCTCCGGGTCGAAGATGTACGAGTCCTTGTAGCCCTGGTAGCCGACGCGGCCGTCCGCCGACGGATAGCCCTTGTTGCCGCTCATCACCAGCACGCGCCCGTCCTGGAGCTGCACATGGCCGGCGCAGAACATGTCCTTCGGCGTGGGGACGACCTTGTAGGTGCCCTTCTGCGGGTCGTACACCGCCGACGTGAAGGTGCCCGCCTTGAACATCGACTCGTCGTTGCCGGAGCCCGCGATGAGCAGCACCTTGCCGCCCCGCAGGACGACCGAGTGCATGGAGCGGACGGGGTTCTGCGTGGGCAGCACGTCCCACTTGCCGTTGGCGCACTGCTCGGCCGTGCCCGTGCACTTCGGCGGCAGGACCGGATCGGGGACCTGGTCCATCCTGTAGTCGTCGGTCGTGGCCGAGCCGGTGCCGTAGACGGAGACACCCCAGGAGATGCGGTCGGTGCCGGCCGGGACCTCGGGGGTGCGGACCGTGGCCTCGGTCCAGCCGCCCGCCAGGTCCAGCGTCTTGAGGTCGGTCCAGTACTGCCAGCCGGCCGTCGCGTCGTGCCGGAACAGCGTGATCGACGCGTCGGGCGTGGTCGTCTTGTACCAAAGGCCGAGGTCGTACTGCTTGCCCGGCGTCACCACCGGCGCGCACGCGGCGGACTCCGTGATCAGCGCCTTGCGGTCGCCGTCGGCGCGGCGGGTCAGCTCGACCTTCATGGCCTTGGAGCCGGTGTGCGCGTCGGCCGTGGTGGTGAAGGTGAAGTCGTTGTCGCCCCAGCCGGACTTCTCCCAGCAGTACGGCATGTCGCCGGTGCCGGCGGTCTCGAAGCCCGGGTTCCTGATGAGGTTGGCGGCGGAGGCGGGCTGGGGCGCGGTCAGCAGGAGACCGGCCGTGAGCGCGCCCACGCCCACGAGTGCGGTCCTTCTCCGGTATCTGTTCACACGGCTCTCCTCGCGGTGCGGCTCTCGGGCACGGGCTTCTCGGGGCCCCGGCGCGGCAGATAGACCAGCGCTTCGGTGGCCGCGAAGCGCAGGACGAACGTCGTCACCAGCGCGAGCGCCGTGGCGGACAGCACGCCCAGGTGGAACTGGTGCACGAACAGCGCGATCAGCGGGATGCGCAGCACCAGATCGGCGTTGGCGAGCAGCGCGAACCGCCCGGCCCGGTCCCACCAGCGGCGGTGCCGGCGCCGCTCGCGGAACAGCAGGTGCTCGATGAGCACGAAGTTCCAGGCGACGCCGAGCTGGTTGGCGAGGATCTCCGCCGGTATGTAGTGCATGCCGACGGCGGTCAGCGCCCACAGGCCCAGCAGGTTCGGTACGAAGCCGGTGAGCCCGATCAGGCCGAAGCCGACCATGCGCGCGACCGGTGAGGCCGCGCGCAGCCCGGCCAGGTGGCGCAGGAAGCGCAGGCCCTCCTGCGCGGTGGACTTGGACTCCCCGGCGAACCGGTCCTGGAAGACGAAGGGCACCTCGGTGACCGTGCGGGGGCGGCTGCGGACGGCGAGTTCGAGGAGGATCTTGTAGCCGAGCGGCTGGAGCACCTCGGCCGTGACCGCGCTGCGGCGGATCGCGAAGAAGCCGCTCATCGGGTCGCTGATGCCGTGCAGCCGGCGCGGGAACAGCGCCTTGGTCAGCCAGGTCGCCCCGCGCGAGACGGCCACGCGGTAGCTGCCCGCGAGCCCGGCCCGGCTGCCGCCCTTGATGTACCGGGAGGCGACGACCAGCCCGGCGTTCGCCCGCTCGCCGGTGGCGACCAGGTCGGGCACGAGGGACGGCGGGTGCTGGCAGTCGCCGTCCATGACGACGATCCAGTCGGACGTGGCCGCCTTCAGCCCCTCGACGACCGCGCCGCCGAGCCCGCCCACCGGCTCCTGGCGGTGCAGCACGGTCACCGGGAAGGGGCAGTCCTGCGCCGCCTCCTGGATGACCTCGGGCGTGTCGTCGGTGGAGTCGTCCACGAAGACGACCTCGCAGGGCAGCCGGGCCGGGACGGACTCGGTGATCTGGCGGAGCAGCTGCCGTACGTTCGCCGACTCGTTGAACGTCGGTACGACGATGGTGACGGCGCCCGGTTCGGGGATCTCGGCGGTCTCGACGACCTCACCGGGGACGGTGGACTCCTGGCTCATCGCGCGCCTCCGGCGGTGGTCTGGATCTGGCGGATCTCGATGCGGTCCGCACCGGTGCCGAAGGTGGCGACCGGGGCCGAGTGCTCCATGGCGGCCTTGACGTTGGGCAGGTCGGCCGCGTCCCGCCGCACGGTCGGCGAGGCGACGACGTAGTCGAGGTCCTTCCAGCCGCGCGGCATCGTCTTCGTCACGGCCGGGTCGAGGTCGGCCTTGTAGAACCAGATGACGCCGAGGCCCGGCCGGTAGCCCTGGTGCACGAGGTCGAGCCAGAGGGCGTCGTCGACCAGGACCCGGGTGCGCTCCGGGTGCTCGACCTCGGTGGCCAGCCATTTGGACGCGGCCTTGTACGGGGCGTTGGCGTCGGTGGTGACGGCGGTGCGGGCGCCGTCGTACCAGTGCGGTACGACGTAGGAACCGGCGGCGACGGCGAGGACCGTGGCGAGCGCGTACCGGCCCACGCTGACGTACCGTTTCTCCGCCTCGGAGCGCCAGCGGCTCAGCACCGCGTGGGCGACGGAGGCGGTTCCTCCGGCGAGGACGAGAGCGAGGAACGGCAGGGCCTGGATGACGTACATCGCGGGCAGGTAGCCGTTGGGGCGCAGGGCCAGCGCCGCGAAGATCGCGACGGCCAGGGCCGGTCCGGCCAGGGCGCGGGCGGTGACCGACCAGCGCCAGGTGAGGAGCAGCAGCAGGGCGCCCGCGAGGCCGCCGAGGGGGAGGATCTTGTCGTAGTACAGCCATGACTGGAGCACGCCCCAGGAGCCGGAGCCCTGGTCGAGGATGAAGCCCGAGCCGGGCCTGGTCATCTGGTACTTGACGCCGTCCCAGAGGGAGACGTGCCCGGCGCCCGGCAGCAGTTCGCCCTTGAGCAGGGCGAACAGCGGGTACGCGAAGCCGATCATGGCGCAGGCCGTGACGGCTCCGGTGAGGGCGAACTTGCGGGTGTCCTTGTGGCTGTGCCGCCACATGGTGAGGAACAGCGCGGGCAGGACGATGAGCATCGTCTCTTTGGTGAGGACGGCCGTGGCGGCCGCCATCCCCGCGCCGAAGTGGTGCCAGAGGTGGCGGCTCGGGGACGCGGCCAGGGTGAAGGCCAGCAGCGTCCACATCACCGCGAGGTTGTCGAGGAAGATCTCCCGCTGGAGGACGACCGACAGCGGCGAGAGTCCGAAGAACACCATGCCGAGCGCGGCCGCCCAGCGGGGCAGGGCGAGGCGGCGGCCCAGCACGTAGACGAGGACCGCGCTGATGCCGCTGATCACCAGCATCGCGGCGCGCATGGAGCCCACCGTCATCGACTCGGGGCTGATCAGCGCCGGGATCCAGGTCAGCACGGCGATCTGGATCCAGCCGAGCGGCGGGTGGTCGTACCAGTAGGTGTAGTGGGCGAGGCCGTTGCCCTGCTGGACCGACCAGGCCTGGGCGAGGTAGGTGCCCTCGTCGTCGCTGAGGGCCGGGTAGTCGGCGATGTTCCAGCCCTGCACGACGAGGATCGCCACGAGGAGGACACCGCACAGGAGCAGGTCGGGCCGGGAGGAGCGCAGCCGCCTCGGCGGCTCCACGCGTCGGTGCGCAACGGTGCCGGACACAGGCCGGCGCTGCGCGGGGACCTTCGCTGTGGTCACCGCGGGAAGGGTGGAGGTCACGCGGGAACGTCCTCTCGGGTCGCGGGAACGCCCTGCCGGCTCACGGCCGTCTCGTCGAGATGCGCGCCGACATGGGTCGTCAGCTCCCAGTCGTTGCGGCCGCGCTGCTCACGCCACACGGCACGGACGGCCGCCCCGGCGAGCAGGACCTGGTAGAAGGGGCCGCCCACGACCAGCTTCAGGTAGTGCGCGAACCGCACACGCAGCCCGTACTGCTTGCCGAAGTCGTGCAGCCCGACGATCTCGAAGACGAAGGTGACCAGGGCGGTGACCGCCGGCAGGAAGGTGATGAAGGCGATGCCGACGGGCACGTCCAGGAACAGCGCGATCGCCACGTTCAGCGGGATGACCAGGCCGGTGAAGGCCTGCATGAACGGCGTCATCAGGGTGTAGCGGGCGAGCAGCCGCTGCCCGAGGGTGGGCAGTTGCTTCCAGTCCTTCTTCCGGTAGACCTGGAGGAACCCCTGGTTCCAGCGGGTGCGCTGCTTCAGCAGGGACATCAGCGAGCCCGGGGTCTCCTCCCGGGTCACCATGTCGGAGTCGTAGGCGACGACGACCTTCTTGCCGACGCTGGAGAGCCTCACGCCCAGGTCGCAGTCCTCGGCGAGGCAGTTCGGGTCCCAGCCGCCGGCGTCCCTGAGGACGCCCGTGCGGACGAAGACGGTGTTGCCGCCGAGCGGGATGAAACCTTTCTGCGCGTGCAGGTGGAGCCGCGAGCGGAACCAGAAGAAGTACTCCAGGCAGTTGCGCAGGCTGTACCAGCTGGAGTGGAAGTTGATCAGCTGCACCCCGCCCTGGACGACGTCCGCGCCGGTGGTGCGGAAGGCGTGGTCGACGTGCGCGAGGAGCTCGGGGTGGACCTGGTCCTCCGCGTCGAAGACACCGACGACGTCGCCGCGGCAGTGCGGCAGCGCCGTGTTCATGGCCTTCGGCTTGTTCTTCTTCTCGTGCGTGTCGACGACGACACGGACCCGTGGATCACGTGCCGCGGCGTGCTCGGCCACGGCGGTGGTCTCCGGGTCGTCGTGCCCGACGATCACGATGATCTCGAAGTCGGTGTGGCTCGACTCCAGCAGCCGCTGGATCGTGTGGTCCAGCACCGCCTGCTCGTGCCGGGCGGGCAGCAGCAGCGAGAACGAGACGTGCTCGTCCCCGTCCGGACTGCTGAACCGCGTGGAGGCGAGCACTTCCGGCGTACGCCAGGCGTGCATCTGCCACCACAGGGTGAAGGCCGCCATCCAGAACAGGGCCAGTGAAACGGCAGCGATGAAGACAGACGTCAGCAAACAGATCCCCCCAGATCCCAGAACCCCCCGCCGCGACGGCTCACCTCATCCGTCACGGCACTGTGCAGAGATTAGGGGGGAACTGTGAAGCCTGGGGGCTGTTCAGATAAAGAGCATGTTTCCGTCGATTCCCGACTTCAGTTGCTCAACGCCGCTCGCAACCTCTCGGCATCGGTCGTCGGGGCGTCGCATGTGAAGTTACGGCAGACGTACGCGGCCGGTTCACCGCCGACCAGCGGACGGTCCGCGAGCAGCGGAAACTCGTCGCTGCCGGGGGCGCCGACGGCGACCACCGCACCGGGCGCGGTGCCCAGAAGTGCCGTGCGGTGCAGGGTCCTCGTGCCCTCGTGGTCGAGCGACGGTCCCACGATCGCGACCTCACGCGGCCCGTCCAGCGCGGCCTCCGCGGCGGCGAGCCCCCAGCCGATGAAGCGGGGCACGCGCGGCCCGAGCGCCTTGACGACGCCGAGGGCCCGCTCGGCGGCGGTGCGGTGGGGCCCGGACCCGGTGTGCGCGGCGTAGCTCAGCAGGGCGCTCGCCGCCGCGGTCCAGCCGGACGGGGCGGCGTTGTCGGTCGGGTCCTGCGGGCGGCGGATCAGCCGCTCGGCGTCGGCGGCGGTGTCGAACAGGGCGCCCGACTCCTCGTCGGTGAAACGGGCCAGGACGTGGTCGAGGAGGAACCCGGCGAACTCCAGCCAGACGCCCTCCCCGGTGACGGACGCCAGCGCGAGGAAGCCCTCCGCCACGTCGGCGTAGTCCTCCAGCACGCCCGCGTTGGCGCCGGCGTGGCCGTCCTTGCTGGTGCGGGTGATGTGGACCCGCTCGTCGAGGTGCAGCCGGACGAGGAGGTCGGCGGCGGCGAGGGCGGCCTCGACGAGGTCGGGCCGGTCGAAGCAGGCGCCGGTCTCGGCCAGGGCGGCGATCGCGAGCCCGTTCCAGGCGGCGACGACCTTGTCGTCCCGGCCGGGGGCGGGACGCTCGGCCCGCGCCGCCAGCAGGCGCTCGCGGATCGAGGCGATCTTCTCGGCGTCGAACAGACCGTCCTGCTGGGGCAGTTGGAGGACGGACTGGCCGTGCTCGAAGGTGCCCTCCTCGGTGACGCCGAAGTACCGGGCGGCGAGTTCGGCATCCTGCTCGCCGAGGACCTCGCGCAGTTGCTCCGGCGTCCACACGTAGTACGCGCCCTCGACGTGCTTCCCGGTCCCGTCGTCGCTGTCGGCGTCCAGCGCGGAGGCGAACCCGCCCTCGTGCGTGCGCAGTTCGCGCACCATGAAGTCGGCCGTCTCCAGGGCGACCCGGCGGGCGAGCTCGGAGCCGGTGGCACGCCAGAGGTGGGCGTAGACCCGGCACAGCAGGGCGTTGTCGTACAGCATCTTCTCGAAGTGCGGCACGATCCAGTCGCGGTCGACCGAGTAGCGGGCGAAACCCCCGCCGAGCTGGTCGTAGATGCCGCCGCGGGCCATGCGCTCGCAGGTGTCCTGCGCCATCTGGAGGGCGCCCTCGGCGCCGGTGCGGGCGTGGTGGCGCAGCAGGAACTCCAGCACCATGGACGGCGGGAACTTCGGCGCCCCGCCGAATCCGCCGCGCTGCGGGTCGTACTCGCGGGTGAGCGCGAGCAGCGCCTGCGCGAGCTCCTGCTCGCCGGGCGTCCGGGCGTCGCCGTAGGAGATCTCCCGCCCGGCCAGGTCCCGGACGATCTTCCCGGCGACCTCGGTGACCTCGTCCCGCCGCTCCTCCCACGCCTGGTGGACGCCCTGGAGCACCTGCCGGAAGGAGGGCATGCCCTGGCGCGGGGCGGGCGGGAAGTACGTGCCGAAGTAGAACGGCTCGGCGTCCGGGGTGAGGAAGACGGTCATGGGCCAGCCGCCGTGGCCGGTCGCGGCCTGCACGGCCTCCATGTAGACCGCGTCGACGTCCGGGCGCTCCTCGCGGTCCACCTTCACGCTCACGTAGTGCGCGTTGAGGTACTCGGCGGTCTGCTGGTCCTCGAAGGACTCGTGTGCCATGACGTGACACCAGTGACAGCTGCTGTAGCCGATGCTGAGCAGCACGGGCACGTTCCGTTTGCGGGCCTCCTCGAAGGCCTCCGCCGACCAGGGCCACCAGTCGACGGGGTTGTCGGCGTGCTGCAGGAGGTAGGGGGACGTCTCGTGCGCCAGTCGGTTCGGCATGGTGTCCATCCTGCCGCAGTACCCGGCCCAGCACGCGTCAGGCGCCGCGCGGGCGCCGCCCGGGGCGCACGCCCGACGGACGCGCGGCGCCTCAACCCGCCCGTGTCTTCACATAATCGGGCGGGGCACGCCCCCTCGCCCCGATGCGCCGTCGGCAGCACACTTGACCAAGGAAACGACCGAGGGAACGACCGAGGTGACTAGCGAGCGCGCCGTCGCCGCCGGAGGGGGACGTGACATGCGGGACAGTCATCGGGCGGATGCCGAGCGGCTGTTGGCACGGGCCGTGGAGGAGGAGGTGCGCCGCACGGGCGGGCGCACCGACGGGAAGGTGCTGCTCGCCCGGGCGCGCGGGGCGCTCGACGCGATGGCGCAGAGCTCGGCCGAGGAGTACGAGGCCTACACGCGCGCCCTGGACGAGGCGGCGGCCGGGCAGCTCACCTTCGGGCAGCGCTACGCCCGGGAGGGCGGCGGGACACCGCTGCTGGTGGCCGGGGTCGCGGCGGTCGCGGCCGTCGTCGCCGACATGGCCCTGGGCACGAGTACCGGGACGGCGCTGGGCGCGGGCGTGACCGTGGGTGTCGTGGGCGCGGCGGCGACCGTCGTGAAGGTCGTCGGCTCGCATCTGCCGGCCGCGCACCGCCGGGCCGGCGCCGCGAGCCAGCCGGGCGGGCCCGAACAGCTGCGGCTCCAGTGGCTGACGGCACTGGAGGTGCGGGGCATCCGGCCGTTCCTCGACCAGCAGCGGGTGCTCGCCGCCTCCACGGGGCCGAAGAAGACGGGGCCGCGGCTGCGGGGCGCCGACAAGAGCGCGGCGGCGCGCGGGCGCAACGTGCTGGAGCAGTCCTTCGCGCAGCTCCCGGAACCGGCGGAGCCGTTCGCGGGGCGGCGCCACGAGCTGGCGCAGATCCGGCAGTGGGTGCAGGCGGCCCGGGCGAGCACCGAGACCCAGCCGACGGTGGTCGTCCTGCACGGCACGCCGGGCAGCGGCCGTACGACCCTCGCGGTGCACGCCACGCACGAGCTGAAGGACTACTTCCGCGGCGCCTGCGTCGTCGACCTGCGCTCCGACGGCCCGGGCGAGTCGCCGCTGTCCACCCGCGACGCCCTGCTGCATCTGCTCAACCGGCTCGGCGCGCCCCGCGAGCAACTGCTGTTCCGCGAGCGCTCCTCCCCCGACCAGCAGGTCAAGCGGCTGAGCGAGCTGTACCACCAGCATCTGACCGGCCTGCCGGTCACGGTCGTCCTGGACGACGCCTCCGACGCCGAGCAGGTCCGCGCCCTGGTGCCGGAGCGGTCCGACAGTCTGGTCCTGGTGACCGCGCGGAAACCCCTGGAGCTGCCGGAGCTGCCCGCGCGGGTGCATCAGCTCGCAGTCGAGCCGCTGGACGCCGCCGGTGCGGAGGAACTGCTGGGCGCGGCGGCGCAGGACCGTTCCGGTCCGTACGACGCCGAGTCCGCCGACCGGGTCCGGGAGCTGTGCGGCGGGCTGCCGCTGGCGCTGCGCATCGCCGGCTCGTGCCTGGGCCCGCGCTCGCCGCGCGCGCTGGCCACGGACCTCGGAGCGTACGGCCCGGTCGAGCCGGTCGAGCGCGCCCTGTGGCTGCGCTACACCGACCAGCCGGAGCCCGTACGGCGGCTGCTGCGCCGGCTGGCCCTGGCCGGCCGGGCCTCGCTGGGCGCCGCCGCGGCCGCCGCGCTGCTGGCCACCGACGAGGCCGAGGCGAAACGCCGCCTCCAGGCCCTGACCCGGGCGGGCCTGATCGACCACGTCCGGGGCGACCGCTACCGGCTGCACGACCTGGTCCGCGCGTTCGCCCAGGCCCGGCTCCTCGACGAGGAGGACCCTGCCGAGCGCACGGCGGCACAGGAACGGCTGATCGTGAACTACGCCGAGCTGGCCGACTCGGTGCTGCGCATGGTCGACGGCAACATGTCGACCCGCACCAACCGCTTCAGCCCGTACGGCTTCCCCTCCCTCGACGAGGCCCTGCGCTGGCTGGACGACGAGTCGAGCTTCATCACCGCGGCGCTGCGGCACGCCGAGGGCGTGAACCAGACGGCGGTCCTGAACCTCCTGGGCGCCCTGTGCGACTACTGCCTGCTGCGCGGCGACCTCTACCGCCTCGGCGAGATCAGCGAGCTGGCCCAGGCGGTGGACGAGGGCCTGCTGGTCCGCTCGGTGCAGTGGCGCACCGGCATCGCGGCACGGCAGCTCGGCGAGCTGGACAAGGCCCGCACCACCCTGACCTCGGTCGTCGACCTGTACCGGGAGGCCCACCACGACGCGGGTGCCGCCCGCGCCCTGTGCTCCCTCGGCATCACCCTGCACCACCAGGGCAATCTGACGGAGGCGTCGGCGAAGCTCCGCGAAGCCCTGGCCCTGCAGTCCTCCCCCGAGCTGGCGACGGACCGGGCGTGGACGATGCACGCCCTGGCGGCCGTGGAGCGCGACCGCGCCCGGGTGGCCGAGGCGCTGGACCTGCTCACCGAGTCGCTGGTGCTGCACCGCGCCGGCGAGTCCGTGCACGGCCAGGCGTGGGCCCACTTCCAGCTCGGCCAGCTCGGCCTGCGCATGGGGGACGTCCCGCGCGCCGAGTCCGAGCTGCGCGCGGCCCTGGAGCTGTACGGCCGCACCCGCGACGCCCGCGGCGAGGCCTGGGCCCTGACCCAGCTGGCCCGCGCCCGGCTGGTCGCCGGTGACGCGTCCCCGGCCGTGGAGGAACTGCGCGGGGCCGCCGCCCGGCACCGCGACAACGAGGACGCGCGCGGCGAGGCGTGGACCCTGTACTACCTCGGCCAGGCCCTGGAGGAGACGGGCAACCTGGACCAGGCGGTCCGCGAACTGGAACGCTCCCGCACGATGTTCTCCCGCATGCGGGACGTCTACGGCCTGGCCTGCGCCCGCCACCACTCGGCGCGCGTCACCCGCGACCAGCGCGCGGCCCAGACGGGCTCGCTGCGCAACTCGGGCTTCGCCCGCCAGCTCCTGGTGGACGCCCGCGCCGACTTCCAGCGCATCGGCGTCGCCCACGGCGAGGCGTGGACCTGCCTGGAACTGGCGATCGTGGACGCGGGCAACGCCCGCACCCAACAGGCCCTGGCGCTGTGCGACGAGGCGACGGCCCTCTTCACGTCGTACGGCGACCGCCGGGGCGAGGACTGGGCCCGCTTCCTGCGCTGCACGCTCCTGCCGTACGCGGCCCCCGGCGGCATCGAGGTCGGCACGGCCGTGGCCCAGGAGGAACTGGCCGAGCTGTCCCGCGCGAGCCATCCGCTGCGCGACCAGAAACTGGACGACTACCTCGACGCGTACGCCTTGCTGCTGGAACGCGGCGTGACCCTGGAGGCCGGCTGGCAGGCCTGGCGCCTGGGCATGGTGCCGAACCGGCATGCGCGGGAGGTGATGGGGGTGGTGGTCGCGGCGGAACAGAAGTGAGCGGCCCCGCACGAGTCGTTGTCGGACGTTTCGCAGACGACGGGACGGCGGGACTGCCACCGTAGGAAGGCAGTCGCAGCGTGGGCAGGTCGACGGGGGAAGCCATGGAACAGCACCTGCGCGGTCCGACACCGCCTCCGGATACAGGGGAGATCGTCGGGCGGCTGAAACAGCTCCAGGAGATCGACGAATGGCTGCGGCAGCACCCACCCGAGCGACCGTCGCCCGATCGCGGCCGCCCGCCCCTGCTGGTGCTGCACGGCCCGGCCGGTATCGGCAAGTCGGCCCTGGCCGCCAGAGCCTGCCGGCGGCACAGCAGCACCACGCACTGGATCACCCTGTACGACGCCACCCGCGCAGACGTGGAGCCGACACTGTTGCGGCTGCTCGGCGAGAGCGGCGCTGCACGCGCCGCCATCGTGCGGGCGGCCGCAGATGACGGCCGTGGCTTTCGGCGTACGCTGCGCCACGAGCTCGCGCAGCGTCTGCGGGGTCGTCTCCTGGTTCTGGACGGAGCGGCACCCCCGGTGGTCCGGGCCCTCATGTCTTTCTTGCGCCACTGTCCCGGCCTGACGGTCCTCGTCACCTCGCGTCGTCGGACCGGTTGGCGCCGCACGGGTGCGAAACTGCTCGCCGTTCCCCCTCTGAGCAACTGGGAGACGTGGCACTTCCTCGCCGGGAACGCCGCGGGGTCGGGGCGCCGCTCACTGGAGCTCTTCTGGCCCGGTGTGGTGCGGGGGCTGCCCCCGCTCGCCCGCGTCGCGCGCGCCCTCATGGCCGACGGGATGCCCCGGCAGTGGGAGCAGCAGGCGGACGAGCCGGGGCCCCGGTGGCTCGTCCGGCTCGCCGTGGCAGGCTGCACGCCCGGCGAGCAGGACATGCTGAGGCGTCTCGCCGAGCAGAACTCCGCGGCACCGTTCACCCTCCGCTCGGTCGAGTCGCTGTACCTGACGGACCAGCACCTGCCCGATGTGCGCTCCCTGCTCGCCGGTCTGGTCGCCCGCGAGCTGGTCCAGCGATGGCACGGCGACGACAGCTACTGCCTCCCGGAACCCGTGGCGGAAGCCGTGCGGCGGCCGGGCCGGCCGGACAGAGCGTCGGCGGCCGTGTGGGCGGGCCGGGTCCTCCAGGACACGGCCGGTCTGCTGGACGGCCGGGCCCGGCCGGACTCCCCCTCAGGGCGGGAGCCCGAACGAGTCGCCCCTCGGGAACTCGTCCCGGACGTCGACGGGTTCATGGCTCTGCTCACCGGCGACCGAGGCTCACGAGCGCAGCAGGACCGCATCGCCGATGGCCTGGCGGTCCTGCTGGGCTTCCTCGGCGACGCGCACCGACTCGTGGCGCTCCACCGCCTGCGCCCCACCCCTCCCGTACGCCGTGCCCTGGGCTCGCTCGCCGCCGACCTCGGCCTGCCGCAGCTCGCCGTGACGCTGTTCGACGCCGGTTCCCGGGTGGGCCCGGACGCCGTTCACCAAAGCGTCGTCCACCACCAGTCGGGCCGACTGGGCGGTGCGCTGGATGTGCTGGAGCCACTGCTCCGGGAGGATGCCGGCCCGCAGGACGGGCACCACAGGGCCTGGGCCTTGACGGTGCTCGGCGCCATCCGGTGTGACCGGGGCGAGGTGGCGGAGGCCGAACAGGCGCTGCTCAGGGCGACCACGCAGCACCGCTCCTCCGGCTGCTGGCGCGGCCTGGGCTGGGCACTGCTGCACAGCGCCCGGGTATGCCTGCTCACCGGGCGGGAAGCGGATGCCGCCCGTCTCCTGGCCGAGGCCGACAAGATGCTTCTCCGGGTCGCCGACACCCGCGGCCGGAACTGGGTCATGACAGAGCGGATCCGGGTCGCACTGCGGCGCGGCGGTTCGGAGGCGGCTCTGGGGCCGGCGTTGCAGGCGAGGCAACAGCACAGGGCGGCCGAGGACGTCCGTGGGATGGCCTGGACGTCCCTGTATCTGGCCCTCGTCCATCTGGAGGAGAACGATCTCCGCAGTGCCTACAGGGAGTTGCGCACCGCCGAGACGTACTTCCTGGAATGCGGTGACGAACTGGGCAGCGCCTGGGCGAAGCACCGGATCGCTCTCCTCCCGCTCGCCGACAGCCGGAACCTCTCCGCGCCCCCTCTGGTCTCGCTGGGCCCCGCCTGGGACCTGTTCGTGGAGATCGGCTGCCCGCTCGGGACCGCCTGGACCGAGCTGGAGATGGCGGCCCGTCGCCAGCCGTCCGAGCTCACGCTGCCCCTGCTGTCGATGGCGTGGGAAGGCTTCCGGGCCCTGGGCGATGTATCCGGCCAGACATGGGCGGCCGCCGTCGAGGGCCTGGTGCGGAAGCACCTGGCCCTGGGCGGGCCGCGGACGGCCAAGGCCTTCACTGCCTCCGTACCGCACGACATCCCGAACCGGGAACAACTGGTACGGGAGCTCACGTGGTTCTGGGAGGGCGAGGGCGAGCCGGGGGGCCGGGGCATCCCGTTCCGCGCACGGGACACGGTCGTCGTGCGCGACACCAGCCCGGGCTTCCTCGATCTGCCCGGCCCGGCCGCCCCCCGCTGTCACGTCCGCGTCACCCTGCTCGACGACACCCCCGGCGAGGACACGACCGCCCGTCTGCTGCTGCGGGTCTCCCCGGAGAACGGCCATCCCTGGGCCGCCTCGGCAGGCGACCGGCCCTGGCTGACCGTGACGGCCGTGCCGCTCACCCGGGCCTCCGTCGACCCCGCCAGCGCTCTGCTGCGGCCCTCGGAACAGGCCGGACACGGAGCCGAGTTCCGCTTCACCGCGCACAGCACCGGCACGCACCGCATCCGCTTCACCATCGCCCTCGAAAGCACCGGGACGGTCCTGCAACAGGTGGAAACAGAACTGGACATCCTCGACCAGGACCGACGCGGCGGGCTGTCCTCCCCCGAGGCCGTCACGCACCGAGGACGCTAGGAACGATCCGCGCATGCCAAGAGAGCTTCACGTACGCGTCGTCCAGGACCCCAGCCGCGGCTTCACCACCCTGCCCGACGCGCTGACCCGGGGGCCGGACATCACGGTGTCCCTTGACGTGCTCGGCGACGACCGGCTCAGGGCGCGGCTGTACGGTCCCGCCGTGCCGTCACTGCACGGCACGGAGCACCGCGTGGACCTGGCGGTGCGTCCGGCCGAGGTGCGCTCCGCCGCGGCCCGGCTGTGCCGGATGTGGAAGGAGGTCCTCGTCGACCACCGTCCCCTGACGGCCGACGGCCGCCCCGTGCCGGGTGAGCCGGAGACGCCGTACGCGTCGCTCGTGGACCTGCGATCCCGCCCGCCGGACGAAGTGGCCACCCTCATGGAGGAACTCGCCCTCGCCGGCTCCGAGTTGCTCTACGGCACCCTGCTGGGCGGCACCGACCCGCGCATCGCCCGCTTCCGCAGCTATCTGACCGAGGCACTGGCCCAGCGCGAGAATCTGCGGGTCCGTTTCGACTCGGACCTGCATCTCCCCTGGCCCATGGTGTGCCTGGAGGCGGAGGACCTGCCGCCCGGCCCCGCGCCTCCTGCGGAGACCCTGTCCGCACTCTTCCGCCGCTTCCTCGGAAACCGTCACCAGATCGAACAGACCGGCGGTGCCTATCCGTGGCTCGTCGGCCTCCGTGACGCGCCCGAGGTGCCGGCGGTCAGCCTGAACCACGACACCCGCGTCGACCGCGCGGGCCGCACCAGGGCCACGGACGTGGCCGCACTCCTCGCCAAGGGCACCCGGTTCGTCGAGCGGTCCACCTGGCGGGAACTGGTGACCGCGCTGGGCCGGCCAGACCTGTGCGAGCAGTTGATGTACTTCTGGTGCCACGGCCGCTTCGCCGCCGACGGACCGCAGCCTCCGTCCCTCGTGCTCAGCCTGACCGACCAGAAGACCATCGACGCACACACGATCCGCGACCGGCGGCGCCGCTTCGGCACCGACCACCCGTTCCAGCCGTTCGTCGTCCTCAACGCCTGCTACGCGGGGCTGCCCGAGGGCAGCGCGGACGCCAGGTTTCTGAGCCGGGCGTTCGTCGACGCCGGGGCGCGGGGCGTACTCGGTCCGCAGATAGAGATACCCCAGGTCTTCGCAGCCGAGTACGCGCTCGAGTTCCTCACCCGCTATCTGCAGGGCTCTCAGACCGCGGGCAGCATCGCCCTGGCCGTGACCCGGTACTTCGCCGAGGAACTGCACAATCCGCTCGGTCTGGCGTACGCCCTTCACCACGGCATGGACACACGGCTGGAACGCGCCCCCTCCCCCAGCTCCGACAGCGATCGGGAGGTACCCGTATGAGGACCGCCGACGCGCCGGTGCGCACGATCGACCTGGGTCCGGACGGCTGGCTGCTGGAGGACACGGCCCGCGGTCCCCGCCCGGTGCCCGCCGACCGTCTGGCCGACCACTTCGCCGAGGAGCTGTCCCCGCCCGCCTGGGCGACGGACCTCCTCGTCTACGTCCACGGCTGGCAGACCAGCCCCGACGCGGCCCTGGTGGCAGTACGCCGCCTGCTGGCCCTCGCCGCGGCCCAGTACGAGCGCCACCGGTCCGCGTACCGGCGGCTACGGCCGTGGCACCCGTGGGCCGTGCTGGTGCGCTGGCCCTCTCGCTCCCTGCCCTCGCTCGGTGGCTACCGGCGCATCCGGGACCGGGCACATTCCATGAGCACGCAGGGCCATGCGGCCCGTGTCATCGGCCGGCTGCTCGGCTATCTGGACGTCCAGCGCGGAGACCCGGCCGCCCCGCCCGTCCTCGTCAACCGCGACGGCCAGTACCTGCACCTGGTCGGGCACTCCTTCGGCTGCCGTTTCCTCTGCGAGGCCGTCCAGTGGGCGGCCGACGAGCCGCTCACCCTGGGCTGGAGCACACCGGAGCCGGCCGGTCGGCCCTTCACGGTGGACTCGATGCTGCTGTTGCAGATGGCGGCTCCGCGCGACACGTTCGCGGCCGGCTTCCCGGCTCTCGCCGAGGCGCCCCTGCGCGGCCCGGTGGTCGCCACGTACTCGCGGTACGACCGCGCCACCGGCTTCTGGCACCTGCGGGCCGAGAAACGGGCGGGCGTCGGCCACGCGGGCATCGGCACGGCACCCGCCCCGGTATCGGCGATCCGGATGCTGCCACCCGCCGAGCCCTACCCCCTCGCCGCGCTCGACCACCGCTTCGTCAGCGTGGACGCGAGCGACGTCTTCGTCCGGGGAAACGGCCCGGCAGGCGCCCACTCCGATCATCTGCGACCGGAGACAGCGCATCTTCTGCTGTCACTGGCCGCCCACGCTCGGTGAGGGCGCACTGCCGTCAGGCGGCCGGCTCCTGTCAGGCGACCGCCGTACGGTCAGCCGTTCGCGGACGGCTTCTTGTCCGTCCCGGCGGCACTCTCCGCGGAGCCTTCCGGCTCTCCCTGCTCGGCCTTGGGATCCGGGGCCTGGGTGAAGTCGACCTTGTTCATGTGGCGGCTCATGGACTTCATCAGGGCCCACACCGCCAGGGCCATCGCCGCGAAGACGATGAAGCCGAGGACGCCGGGGGTGACCTTGTCCTCGTCGACCTCCTGGGCGAAGGTGACGAGGTGCGTCATTGCCAGGCTTGCGCTTGCGCTCATGTCAGGCATTGTCGCGGACGCCCGCGAAGAGGTCGTCCTCGGGGAGGGAGGTATCGACGAGGGACTTCGCCAGCTCGTACTCCTCCGTCGGCCAGACCTCCTTCTGGATCTCCATCGGCACCTGGAACCAGCCGCCGTCCGGGTCGATCTGCGTGGCGTGCGCGATCAGCGCCTTGTCGCGGATCTCGAAGAAGTCGGCGCAGGGGACGTGCGTGGTGAGCGTGCGCTCCTTCATGCCGAACTCCTCCCAGCGCTTGAGCCAGTCCCCGTAGGGCGACTCCATGCCCCGGTCGAGCATCGCCTGGTGCAGTGCCTCGGTGCGGGGGCGGTTGAAACCCTGGTTGTAGTAGAGCTTCTGCGGCTGGTACGCGGGGCCGTACTCGGCCTCCGGGTACTTCTCGGTGTCCGCCGCCGACTCGAACGCCACCATCGAGATCTTGTGGGTCATGATGTGGTCGGGGTGCGGGTAGCCGCCGTTCTCGTCGTAGGTGGTGATCACCTGGGGACGGAAGGCACGGATCTTCCGCACCAGCTCACCGGCCGCGTGGTCGACGTCCTCCAGGGCGAAGCAGCCCTCCGGCAGCGGCGGCAGCGGGTCGCCCTCGGGCAGGCCCGAGTCGACGAAACCGAGCCACTCCTGCTTGACGCCCAGGATCTCCCGGGCCTCGTCCATCTCCTTCTTGCGTACCTCGTGGATGTGCTCCTCGACGTACTTGTCCCCCTGGAGCTTCGGATTGAGGATGGAACCGCGTTCCCCGCCCGTGCAGGTCACGACCAGCACGTCCACCCCCTCGGACACGTACTTGGCCATGGTCGCCGCGCCCTTGCTCGACTCGTCGTCGGGGTGGGCATGAACGGCCATCAGTCGCAACTGGTCAGTCAAGACTCAATCCTCAGTAAGTCGGCGCCCTGTGTGCGTCGGCGCAATCAGCGGCTTCTATAGTGACCGAAACGGGGGGCGAATAATTCCGGGACCGGATCCCGGGCCCGCTCACGGGACGTTCGTCCCGGCCCTGCCTGGAGGACGATCATGAGTACGGCGAGCACGCGACTGCCCGAGGGACGTTACGGCCGTTCCTCGGACGAGCGCGCCGACCGCACGCTCAAGATCGTCGGCGCCGTCCTCGCGGCGGCGCTGCTGGGGCTCGTCGGCTGGTTCGGCTACCACTACGTCGCCCAGAGCGAGATCAGCGCCGAGGTGATCAGCTTCGAGCCGGGCAAGGAGTCCGTGCAGGTGCACCTGGAGGTCCGCAAGGACGCCGGCACCGACGGCTACTGCACCGTGCGCTCGCAGGCCGAGAACGGTGCCGAGGTCGGCCGGGCCGATTTCCGCTTCGACGGGGACGCCACCCGCATCGACAAGGTCGTCACGCTCCGTACGACCTCCCCGGGGACGACGGCCGAGCTGCTGGGCTGCCACACCGGCTGAGACCGCGCCGGAGTCACCTGCAATACGTAGCGCCTGACCTGCGTTGACGTGAAACTGGTGGCATATGTCCTCCCCCTTCCGCCCCTGAATTGTTAGGCTCGTGGTTTCGCCCATCCGTGAAGGAACATGCTTCTGGGTAGGGCGATGCTTTGTATTCCCAGTACCTACGAGGAGCACCTGTGACCCAGACCAGCGAGAACGTCACCTGGCTGACCCAGGAGGCGTACAACAAGCTCAAGGCTGAGCTTGAGTACCTTACTGGTCCCGCGCGGGCTGAGATCTCCGCGAAGATCGCCGCCGCGCGCGAGGAGGGCGACCTGCGTGAGAACGGCGGGTACCACGCAGCCAAGGAGGAGCAGGGCAAGCAGGAACTCCGTGTGCGCCAGCTCACCCAGCTCCTCGAGAACGCCAAGGTCGGCGAGGCGCCCGCGGCGGACGGTGCCGTGGCGCCCGGCATGGTCGTCACGATCGCGTTCGACGGTGACGAGGACGACACGCTGACGTTCCTGCTCGCCTCGCGCGAGTACGCGAGCGCCGACATCGAGACGTACTCCCCGCAGTCCCCGCTGGGCACCGGCGTGATCGGCCACAAGGTCGGCGAGGACGCGCAGTACGAGCTCCCGAACGGCAAGAAGGCCTCGGTGAAGATCCTCAAGGCCGAGCCGTACGAAGGCTGAACCACCCAGGTCGACGTCTTGATCCGCCCCCGGCGCCCTCCCGGTGCCGGGGGCGCTGTCATGCCGTCGCGGACCGGTACTTGCGCACCGCCAGCGTCCGGAAGACGACCAGGATCAGGATCGAGTAGATCAGCGAGGCCCAGACGGGGTGCTGCATGGGCCAGGCGTCCGACTGCGACTGGCCCGGGTTGCCGAACAGCACGCGGCAGGCCTGGACCGTGGCGCTGAAGGGATTCCACTCGGCGATGTGGCGCAGCCACGGGGTCATGTGGCTGGTGTCCACGAACGCGTTCGAGATGAACGTGACCGGGAAGAGCCAGATCAGCCCGCTGGACGTGGCCGCCTCCGGGGTCCGGACGGACATGCCGATCAGGGCGCCGATCCAGGTGAACGCGTAGCCGAGCAGGAGCAGCAGGCCGAAGGCCCCGAGCACCTTGCCGAGGTTGGTGTCGCCGTCCGACCCGACGCGCCAGCCGACCAGGAGGGCGACGACCGCGAGGACGACCAGGGTGAGGGCCGTCTGCACGGAGTCGGCGAGGGTACGTCCGGTGAGGACCGCGCCGCGCGCCATGGGCAGGGAGCGGAAGCGGTCGATGAGGCCCTTGTGCATGTCGTCGGCGATACCGGCGCCGGAGCTGGCGGTGGCGAACGTGACGGTCTGCGCGAAGATGCCCGCCATCAGGAAGTTCTTGTAGTCGACGGCGCTGGTGCTGCTGCCGATCTGCATGGAACCGCCGAAGACGTAGGTGAACAGCACCACGAACATGATCGGCTGGATCAGCCCGTAGATGATCATCTCCGGGATCCGGGACATGCGGATCAGGTTGCGTTTCGCGACGACCATCGAGTCGCGGATGGACTGGCTGACCGGGTTCGCGGCCGGCGCGACCCGCACGGTGTCGGTGACGGCGCTCACTTCACGGCCTCCTTGTCGGTCCCGTCGTTCTCTTCGTTCTTCGCCTCGGCCACGTGTCCCGTCAGGGACAGGAAGACGTCGTCGAGGGTCGGCCGGCGCAGGCCGATGTCGTCGATCTCGATGCCCCGGTTGTCCAGTTCGCGGATGACCTCGGCGAGGAGCTTGGCGCCGCCGGTCACCTGCGCGGTGAGCTTGCGCATGTGCTCCTCGACCGTGGTGTCGCCCTTGCCGAAGCCGGCGAGCACCTCGGCGGCGGCCTGGATGTGCTCGCGCTCGTGCACCACGACCTCGACGCGCTCGCCGCCGGTGCGGGCCTTGAGCTGGTCGGAGGTGCCCTTGGCGATGACCTTGCCGTGGTCGACCACCGCGATGTCGTGTGCCAGGTGGTCGGCCTCTTCCAGGTACTGCGTGGTCAGCAGCAGCGTCGTGCCGCCGGAGACCAGTTGCTTGATGACCTCCCACAGCTGCTGGCGGTTGCGGGGGTCGAGGCCGGTCGTCGGCTCGTCCATGAACATCACGGGCGGCGAGACGACGAGGGCCGCCGCGAGGTCGAGCCGGCGGCGCATGCCTCCGGAGTAGGTCTTGGTGGGGCGGTCGGCCGCGTCCGCGAGGTGGAACTGCTCCAGCAGCTCGGCCGCGCGCTCCTTCGCCGCCTTGGCCCTCATCTGGTAGAGCTGGCCGACCATCTGGAGGTTCTCGCGGCCGGTCAGGTACTCGTCGACGGCCGCGAACTGGCCGGACAGGCCGATGGAGCGGCGGACGGCGTCGGGCTGTTCGAGCACGTCGATGCCCGCGACGACCGCCCGCCCGCTGTCGGGGCGCAGCAGGGTGGTCAGGCAGCGGACGGTGGTCGTCTTGCCCGCGCCGTTCGGCCCGAGCAGGCCCAGGACCGTGCCCTCGGGCACGTCGAGGTCGACGCCGTCCAAGGCCCTTACGTCACCGAAGGTCTTGACCAGACCTTCGGCATAGATGGCGCCTGGCATAAAAGTCTCCACGTCTTCGGGGATCGCCGGACAGGGTGGATCAGGTTTCGCACGAACACACCATAACGCGATGTATCGCGTCTCTCAACGAGGTTTTCCGCGTTGCGCTTCATGCGACGAAAGGATCTTGAACCCGGCCCCCGGAGGCGGTCAGCCCATGACCGTGTAGCCCGCCTCGCGCAGCGCCTGGCCCACCTCGGCGCAGTGCGCCGGGCCCTTCGTCTCCAGGTGCAGCTCGACCTCCGCCTCCGTGAGCCCGAGCCGTGGGTCGGTTCGTACGTGGCTCACATCGAGGACGTTAGCGTCGACCACTGACAACACGCCCAGAAGTGTGGCCAGAGCGCCGGGCCGGTCCGTCAGCCGCAGCCGGACGGCCAGGTAGCGGCCCTGCGCGGCCATGCCGTGCCGCAGCACCCGCTGCATCAGCACCGGGTCGACATTGCCGCCGGACAGCACCGCGACGACCGGCCCCTCGAAGGAGCCGGGCCGGCTCAGCAGCGCCGCGACCGGGCTCGCCCCGGCCGGCTCCACGACCAGCTTGGCCCGCTCCAGGCACAGCAGCAGCGCGGCGGACAGCTCGTCCTCACTGACCGTGCGCACCTCGTCGACCAGCTCGCCGACGATCCCGAACGGCACGTCGCCGGGCCGCCCGACCTTGATGCCGTCGGCCATCGTCGCCGGATTCTCGACCGAGACGGGCCGGCCCGCCGCCAGCGAGGGCGGGTAGGCCGCCGCGCCCGCCGCCTGGACGCCGATGATCTTCAGGTCGGGCCGCAGGGCCTTCACCGACACCGCGATCCCGGCGGCCAGTCCGCCGCCGCCGATGCCGACGACGATCGTGCGCGCCTCCGGGCACTGCTCCAGGATCTCCAGGCCGACCGTGCCCTGGCCCGCGATGATGTCGGGGTGGTCGAAGGGGTGGATGAACACCGCGCCCGTCTCCGCCGCGTACTCCTGCGCGGCGGCCAGCGTCTCGTCGACCACCTGGCCGTGCAGCCGCACCTCGGCCCCGTAGTCCCGGGTGGCGCTGACCTTGGGCAGCGGGGCGCCCTTCGGCATGAACACCGTCGAGCGCACGCCGAGCAGCGCGGACGCCAGGGCGACGCCCTGCGCGTGGTTGCCGGCGCTCGCGGCGACGACACCGGCGGCGCGCTCCTCGGGTAGCAGACCCGCGATCCGTACGTAGGCGCCGCGCAGCTTGAACGAACCCGTCCGCTGGAGGTTCTCGCACTTGAGATGCACCGGCGCGCCGACCATCTGGGACAGGTGCCTGCTGCCCTCCATCGCGGTCACCCGCGCCACGCCCGAGAGCATCTTCTGGGCGCCGCGCACGTCGTCGAGGGTGACGGGCCGCAAGGAGTCAGCCGTGCTGTAGCTCATGACTCCAGCATCGCAGTTCACGAGCGGGAACGGCCGTTGTGACCAACCTCCGAGACCCGCTTTGCGCAGCCCCGGTACGGCCCGCGCCCCGGCCGCGTACCCTGTCCCCCAATCAGCCAGCCCTCCACGAAGTGAGCCCCCGGCCATGCCCACAACACCTGAAATGTCGATGGACATGACGACCGTCGGTGACACCGGTCTTCTCGACACCCTCCAGCACGAGGTGGCGGTGTTCGCCCGCCGTGCCGAACAGACCCGTCTCGGCGGGGTCGGGCAGGTGCGCAACTCCATGGACCGCGCCGCGTACCTGCTGCTCAACCGTCTCGACAAGGAAGGCCCGATGGGCGTCAAGGCCCTCGCCGCGAGCATGGGGATCGACTCCTCGACGGTCACCCGGCAGGTCGCTCCGCTCGTCGACACCGGCCTGGTCAAGCGCACGTCGCACCCCGAGGACGGGCGGGCGGTGGTGCTCCAACTGTCCCCGCGCGGGCAGGCGCGGCTGGAGGAAGTGCGCTCGTCCCGGCGGCAGTTGATGGCCGAGCTGACCGAGGACTGGGAGCCGGAGGAGCGCGAGGCGTTCTGCTCGCTGCTCACGCGCTTCAACAGCGCGCTGTCCGCCCGGATGGCGGTGTCGGGGCTGCCGGGGCCGGAGGCGCAGTCGCCGTCATAACAGACGTGCGGCATAAGAGACGTGCGGCATAAGAGGCGCGCGGCATCAGAGGCGCGCGGCATCAGAGACGCATGACGCGCCGTTCGCTCTTCGGGGGCGCCCGTACGACTCGCTCTCCGGGGCGCCCGTACGACGCGTGCCCGCCACGCGCGCGTGGCGGACGGAGGGGCGGGCGCGAGCTCGTGTGGCGGTGGTCGGCCGGGCCCGGGCGGGGCTCCTGGCCACGGGGCCGCCCGCGCCGGCCGGGTCATCCGCCGTCCCGACCCGGTGCGCGGCTCTTGACCGCGGGGCCGCCCCTGGCCTGATATGAGACCGGGTCCCCGTCGTACGCGGCCGTCGCGCCCGTACCCGGCCGGGACCGCATCCTCAGAGTCGCCGTCGGGCGGGAGGCGCGGTGCGACAACGGCATGCGTCCCAGGAAACCCGGCGAGCCCGGGAGTTCGAGGCGTTCGTCGCGGGCGCGGCCGGGCGGCTGCTGCACGCCGCGACCCTGCTCACCGCGGAGGCCCCGGACGACAACCCGCGCGCGCGACGCCTGCTGACCCTGTCGCTGGCGCACACGTACGCGTGCTGGGACCGGCTGCGCGGCGAGGATCCGTACGACCGCACGCGGCAGTACCTGGCCACCCGCTTCGCGCGCGGCGCGTGGCACCACCACGGCGGTCTCGGCCGCTCCCGACCGCACCCGGCGAGTCCCCTGGCCCCGCTCACCCCGCAGGAGCGGCTGATCCTGGTGCTCAGGCTCTACGAAGGCGTCGCCGAGGAGCAGGCGGCGGCCCTGCTCGGCCTGTCCGCGGAGCGCGTACGGGCCATCTGCCACCGGGCGACGACGGCCCTGCTGCACCGCTCGCGGGGACCGGCACCGGCAGCGACGGCCAAGAAGGCGGTGCCCTCATGAGCCCTCCGGGCCGGAAACCTCTCGGCGAGCCCGGCAACGCAGAGCGCCCTTCCGGCGAACGGAGGCGGGTATGAGCGGGAGCGACCGCGAGGCGGCCGCTCGGCGGCTGCTGGAGCAGACGTCGTCGCGGTCCGTGCCGCCCGAGATCCACGCGGAGGCGGTGCGCCGGGGCGCCCGCATGCTGCGGCGCAGGGCGGTCGCGCGGCGCCTGTTGTGGCTGCTGATGTTCGCGGCTGCCGTGGGGTTCACGGTGTGGGCGCTGACGGCCCGCCCGTGGGTGGAGCCGCCGTCGGACACGACTCCACCCCTCACCAGCTGGTGACCCCGCCGGGGCGTCCTAGCCGAGCGCTTGCTGAAGGTCTTCCAGCAGATCGTCGGCGTTCTCGATGCCGACGGACAGGCGCACCAGGTCGCCGGGCACCTCCAGGAGCGAACCGGCCGCGGAGGCGTGCGTCATCCGGCCGGGGTGCTCGATCAGCGACTCGACGCCGCCCAGGGACTCGCCCAGCGTGAACACCTTGGCGCGGTTGCAGATCTCGACGGCGGCCTCCTCGCCGCCCGCCACACGGAAGGAGACCATGCCGCCGAACGACTTCATCTGCTTGGCGGCGACCTCGTGCCCGGGGTGCTCCGGCAGGCCCGGGTACAGGACGCTCGTCACGCGCGCGTGCCGGGTGAGCATGTCGGCGACCTTGGCGGCGTTCTCACTGTGCCGGTCCATGCGCACCGCGAGCGTCTTGGTGCCGCGCAGCACCAGCCAGGAGTCGAAGGGCCCGGCGACCGCGCCCATGGCGTTCTGGTGGAAGGCCAGCTCCTCGCCCAGGTCCGGGTCGTCGGTGATCAGCGCGCCGCCGACGACGTCCGAGTGACCGCCCATGTACTTGGTCAGGGAGTGCACGACGACGTCCGCGCCGAGCGAGAGCGGCTGCTGGAGGTAGGGCGTGGCGAAGGTGTTGTCGACGACGAGGCGGGCGCCCGCGTCCCGGGCGACCTGGGCGACGGCGGCGATGTCCGTGATGCCGAGGAGCGGGTTGGAGGGGGTCTCCACCCACACGGCCTTGGTCTTCGGGGTGATGGCGGCCCGTACCGCGGCCGGATCGCTGGTGTCGGCGACCGACCACTCCACGCCCCAGCGGGCGACGACCTTGGCGAACAGGCGGAACGTGCCGCCGTAGGCGTCGTTGGGGATGACCACGTGGTCGCCGGGGCTGAGCAGCGTACGCAGCAGGCAGTCCTCGGCCGCCAGCCCGGACGCGAACGCGAGACCGCGGCGGCCGCCCTCCAGGGCGGCGAGGTTCTCCTCCAGCGCGGTCCTGGTCGGGTTGGCGCTGCGGCTGTACTCGTAGCCGCCGCGCAGGCCGCCGACGCCGTCCTGCTTGTAGGTCGAGACCTGGTAGATCGGCGGGACGACCGCGCCCGTCAGGGGGTCGGCGGTGTTGCCCGCGTGGATCGCGAGCGTCTCGAAGTGCTGACTGATGTGCCTGTCGCTCATGGGCACCGAGGGTAGTGCGCCGACGCGATGAGTGCGGGGGGACGAGGCGACACGGGCGCCGGAGCCGGGTTTTCCACAGGCGGTGGGCACGGCGGCGGGTGCGGCTCGGCCGGGTTTTCCACAGGTTCGGGGACCAGGTTGGCCAATTGTCGGCGCGGTCTGGTTCGCTTGTTGCATGGAGATTCTCTGGGTCCTGATCGCACTGGTCATGCTGGGCTTCGTGCTGCTTCCCTTCCTGCGGCGCAGGCGCGGTGCCGCGATCGGGCTGGTCTCGCCCGACCACCCGGACGCCGCGGACCCGGCGAACTACGGCTTCGTCCGCGAGGAGGAGCTGGACATCCGCATGCCCGGCCCCGACCAGGACCTGCTGGACGTCCTGGACGTGGTGCAGCGCACGCAGGACTACCGCGCGGCGCAGCAGCTCCTTGCGGGCACGGAGACGGAGGGCGAGCGCCGCTGGCAGCGCGTGCAGGCCTTCGCAGGTGCGGCCTCGCTGGAGCTCTCCCAGCGGCCCGGCGGGGTGAGCGAGGCGCCGGGCGGGCAGTGGCTGCGGGTGTGGCGGGCCGAGGCGCCCAAGGACGCGGGCGGGGCCGCGGTGCACGCCGAGTTTCTGGTGCAGCAGGCATGGCGTACGGCGACGCCCGGGACGGACGAGTTCCGGATCATCATGGAGGAGGCGAAGGCGGCGTGCGGCGACGCGGCGCTGCTGGCTCCCGGCGATCCGATCCCCTACATCGTCGAGCTGTCGGTGGCCCGCGGGCTGGGCTACTCCCAGAAGGACTTCGAGCAGGTCTGGCTGAAGATCCTGGACCGGGCCCCGGCCCACATGGGAGCGCACCTGGCCGCGCTGCACTACTGGTGCGAGAAGTGGCACGGCTCGCGTGAGCTGGCGTACGAGTTCGCGGAGGCCGCGGCGGCCCGCGCGCCCAAGGGCTCCCTCCTGGCGGCGATGCCCCTCTTCGCGGTGTTCGAGCACCTCCCCGAGGTGACCCTGGTCAGCAGCTTCTGGCAGACCGAGGTCGTCACGAAGGCGGTCCACGGCGCGCTGCACGCGGTGCACTCGGCCCGCCCCGACGACCCGATGCTGGCGCACGTGCGGCACATGCTGGTCTTCTTCCTGGTCCGCAGCGAGCGCTGGGCGGAGGCCATGAACCAGCTGGTGCACATCGACGGCCATGTCGGCGCCCTGCCCTGGACCCTGTCCGCCGACCCGGCGGCGGAGTTCGCGGTGTACCGGGCCCTGGCGGTGGCAGGCTACGAGGCGAACGGCGGCAGCCCGGCGAGCCTGCCGCAGTGAGACGCGGGCCCCGGCCCCGCCCGGAGACGCCGACCCCGGCCGCCCCGGGAGCGCCCGGCGCCCGGGGAACGCGGCTCCCACCGCGCGAGGCACGAGCTCCAGCGGCCGGGGCGGGGGCCCGGTGGCCTAAGTCGCCGACTCCGGCGGCCAAACACCGGCTCCAGCGTCCTAGGCGCATGCACCAACCGCCCGAGACACCGAGCCGGCTGCCGGGGAAAACGCGGGAACTGGCCGCCCAGGACATCCGCCGGGCGGCGGCACGGGCTCCAGCCGCCCGGGACTCGTGCCCGGCCACCGCCCGAGGCGCCGACTCCGGCCACCCGAACACCGCCTCCAGCCGCCCGAGGCGCAGGCACCCGCCGCGCGAGGCGGCTCCCCGGTCGCCCGAGAGGCGGCCTCGGCCGCCCGACACAGGCCCCGGTCACCCGAAACCATCGCCCCCGGCCACCGGAAACACCGGCTCCAGCCGCCCGAGGCGTGGCGCCCCGGCCGACCCGGGGTGCGGCCTGCCCGGAATTCCCTCCGGCCCCCGCACGTTGAACGTGGCGTCGCCCCGCGTGGGTGTCGTGCCCGATTGGAGAGCGCATGTTCCTGCACAGCCGTACGCCCCAGCTGCCGACCCCCGAGCAGGCGCTGCCCGGCCGCTCGGAGCCGGCGTTCACGGTCCCCGACCGCCACACCGTCCTCGGCAACCCGCTGCTCGGCCCCTACCCCGAGGGCCTGGAGACCGCCGACTTCGGCCTGGGCTGCTTCTGGGGCGCCGAGCGCAAGTTCTGGCAGCTCCCGGCAGGGGTGTGGACGACCCTGGTCGGCTACCAGGGCGGTTACACGGAGAACCCCACGTACGAGGAGGTCTGCTCGGGCCTGACGGGCCACACGGAGGTCGTCCGCGTGGTCTACGACCCGAAGCTGATCTCGTACGAGCACCTCCTGAAGACGTTCTGGGAGTCCCACGACCCCACGCAGGGCTTCCGCCAGGGCAACGACGTGGGCACGCAGTACCGCTCGGCGATCTACACCCACACCCCCGAGCAGGCGGCCACCGCCAAGTCCTCCCGCGAGTCCTACCAGAAGGTCCTCGCCTCTTCCGGCTACGGCGACATCACCACGGAGATCGTCCCGGCGGAGGGCCGCCCGTTCTACCCGGCGGAGGGCTACCACCAGCAGTACCTGGACAAGAACCCGGCGGGTTACTGCGGCATCGGCGGCACGGGCGTGTCCTGCCCGATCGGCGTGGCCAAGGCCGACGGGTGAGCGTCGGCCACTGACGCGCGCGACAGCAGTGAACAACGGGACCGCTGGTACCCATGGGGCGCGGTGGCAATAGGGTGCCTCCGTGACTGCGCCCTTGAGTTCCGCCAAGACCCGTGACGCGCTCCGGATATCGGCCCGTGTGTCCGCAGAGCTGCTGCTGGTGCTTGTGATGCTGGCAGTGGCTCTGTGGCTGCTGGGCCGGATGTGGTCGGTTGTCTGGCCGCTCGTCGTCGGGTTGCTGCTGACCACGCTGACCTGGCCCGCAGCCCGTTTCCTGCGCCGCCGCGGGTGGCCGCCCGCGCTCGCCGCGTCGGTCGTGACCGTGCTGTTCCTGCTGGTCTCCGCGGGTGTCGTGGCGCTGATCGCCGTGCCCGTGGCGTCCCAGTCCGGTCAGCTGACCGACGGCGTGGTCGAGGGCATCCAGAAGATGCGCGAGTGGGCCGCCGGGCCGCCGCTGAACATCGGTGACGCCCAGATCAACAAGGCCTTCGACACCGCGGTCACCCGCGCTCAGGAGGGCGTCGGCAGCATGGTCGGCGCTGTCGTCACGGGCGTGAGCACCGTGGTGAACGGCCTGGTCACCGCCGTTCTCGCCCTCTTCCTGATGTTCTTCTTCCTCAAGGACGGCCCGCGGTTCCTGCCGTGGCTCTCCCGTCAGCTGCCCGGCCGGCTCGCCGCCGACGTCCCGACCGTGTTCGAGCGCGGCTGGAACACGCTGGGCGCCTTCGTCCGCTCCCAGGCGGCCGTCGGCCTGCTCGACGCCGTCCTGATCGGCCTGGGCCTGTGGATCCTGGGCGTACCGCTGGTGCTCCCGCTGGCGGTGCTGACCTTCGTGTCCGCGTTCGTGCCGATCATCGGCGCCCTGTTCGCAGGTTTTGTCGCGGTCCTCATCGCGCTCGTCTCCAACGGCCTGACGGACGCGCTGATCGTGCTGGCCATCATCGTCGTGGTGCAGCAGCTCGAGGGCAATGTGTTCCAGCCCATGATCCAGAGCCGGGGGCTCGGCCTGCACGCGGCCGTGGTGCTGCTGGCGGTGACACTGGGCGGCAACCTGGCCGGCATCGTGGGCAGTCTGCTGGCCGTACCCGTCGCCGCGCTGATCGCGGTGGTCTGGAACTACGTGCGCGAGCAGCTCACCGATCCCCCGCAGGAACCGGACAGCACCGACGAGCCGGACAACGCCGCCCCCGTACCGTCGTAACGGTCGCGGACGCGCGAGTCCCGGACACACGAACGGTCCCGTACACACGAGCGGTCCAGGACGCGCGAACGGCCCTGCCAGGTCGCGGGGCTCCCTCTCGCTTGCGAGCCTGCAAGCGAAGGGAGTTCCGCCCCATGGTTCCTGTCACCGCGTCGCCCGTACGTCTGGAGGCGTCCGTCGACGCCCGGTTGTCCCGATGGCTGTGGCTGGTGAAGTGGCTGCTCGCCATCCCGCACTACATCGTGCTGTGCTTCTTGTGGATCGCGTTCGCCCTCGTCAGCGTGGTCGCGTTCTTCGCGATTCTCTTCACCGCCCGGTACCCCCGGGCCCTCTTCGACTTCAACGTCGGCGTGCTGCGGTGGAACTGGCGGGTCACCTACTACGCCCACACCGCGCTCGGCACCGACCGCTACCCGCCGTTCACCCTGTCCGACGTGCCCGACTATCCGGCCCACTTCGACGTCGCCTACCCCGAGCGGCTCTCGCGCGGACTGGTGCTGGTCAAGTGGTGGCTGCTGGCGATCCCGCAGTACATCGTCGTCACGATGTTCGTGGGCGGTAGCTGGGGGTGGGGC
>NZ_NGFN01000400.1 GCF_002148965.1 Streptomyces swartbergensis
GGGCGGCACGGGGCGCCTTCGGCCTGCCCCACCCTGGTGGGGACGGTGCCCGGCAGCGGGTCGGGCTCGCGCAGGCCGCGCTGCTGTCGGCGCTGGTCGCGGGGACGCCCGTGCCCGAGGGGTTCGACCGGGTGCGGGTCGGCGTACAGGCTCGGGCGCTGGCCGCCAAGCGGGCGGATGTCGWGGCGAAGGTCGCGCCCGAGCTGCCGGAGATCCTCGGGGCGGACTACCGTACGGCCTTCCTCGCGTACGCCCAGACCCAGCCGATGACCGGCGGCTACCGGCGTGACGCGCTCACCTTCGCCGAGCACCTGCTGTCCGCCGGGCGGCCCGGGGACGCGGCGGCGCGGCGGGAATTGCGGGAGTGGTGGCTGGAGCGGTCGGGACCGTCGCCCCGATCGCGCCGCCCGGTCCACCGGCTGGCCCGCGCCACCCGGAAGGTGCTGCTCCGGCGCTGATTGGGGACGTCAGCCATCGGGCGGGAAGCGGCCACGGGGCTCACCGCCCCGGCGGCGTCCCGGTGGTCCATGGGGACCCGGGTGGGCTGGTCACCCGGCCTCGCCCGTCCGCACGCGAGTGTGCCGGGGCTGACACCCGGTTCACGCCCGCCTGGAGCCATGGATGTTTTGAGCCTCTTTGCCCCGGCAAGTCCCCTGTCACGCCTCCCCCAATCGTCCCGTCCTGCCCCCGTTACAACCATTCGCCCGTGTAAGGCAGTTGACGTAGACCCCCCGGTAACATGTCAACTCCGCACCCGAAACGCACTAGCGTGCGGTGCCGTACCAGGAGGCACCACCATGCGACCGCGACCCCCCGTCAAGGGCCGAGGCATCGTCAGCGGCACAGGGCTCATCGTCACGTGCCTGGCGGCGACGTTCGCCGCGCTGGTCTTCTCCCTCTGGCCGTACACCGACCGGCAGGGGACGGGACCGGACGGGCTGAGCGCCCAGACCCTGCGCACGAGCTACGGCCCGTTGTCCGCGCTCGACCAGGACTTCCTCGTCAAGGTCCGACTGGCCGGGCTGTGGGAGCTGCCCGCGGGGCGGCAAGCACAGGCGAAGGGCACCACGCCGGCCGTCCGGACGGCGGGCCGGCATCTCGTCGAGGGGCACAGGTTCCTCGACGAACGGGTCCGCGGTGTCGCCTCGCGGCTGAACCTCGCCCTGCCGAACGAGGCCGGCGACCAGCAGAAGCAGTGGCTGGAGACCCTGGACGAGGCACAGGGTGCCGAGTACGACCGCCAGTTCGCCACCATCCTGCGGCTGGCGCACGGCAGGGTCTTCTCGGTCGTCGCCCAAGTCCGTGCGAGCACCCGCAACTCGCTGGTGCGCGACCTCGCCGACGACGCCAACACGACCGTCCTCGACCACATCAAGGTCCTGGAGGCCACGGGCTACGTCGACTTCGACGCTGTGGCCCGCGACCTGGCCACCGGGAGCTCTCCCCCGGCGGCGGTCCCGGCTCCGGTCTCCCCCAACTCTCCGGTTCCGGCGCCGGACCCGGCCTTCACGCTTCCGCCGCCCACCTTCCGCCCGCCACCGGAGCAGGAAAACGGAACGTCACATACCGACAACACTCCGTCCGGATCGTGAACAAGGCATGGTGTTTCCGGGACCGTGTCACATACAAACAACATATGCTCTGGGTTCTTTTCCTGCTGGCGGCCTGGGCCGTGGCCGGCACGGCGTGCACACGCCTGTGCCTGACCGCCGTACGCGCCGCGGCCGCCGACGCGGACACCGGCCGCGTCCATGAACTCACGCTGTACGAGGCCGCGTTCCTCTCCGGCGGACCCCGCCGGGTCGCCGACGTGACCCTCGTCGCCATGGCACGCCAGCGCCGGCTGCTCCTGGCCCACACCGGCTGGGCGACGGTCGTCGATCCGCGCGGGCGGGACGAGATGGAGCGGTCGGTCATCGGGGCCATCGGCCCCGAGGGGCAGTCCCGGATAGCGCCGGTGCGGGCCACCGCCGCCACGGCGGACGCGGTGCGCGGCATCGCCGACCGGCTGGTGCGCGCGGGACTCGCCGTGCCCGACAGCGCCCGTACGACGGTCGCGGCGGCCGTCCGGCAGGTGCGCTCGGCGGCCGTCGCCGTACTCGGTCTCGGCGCGGCCGCGCTGCTGACGCCCGCTCCGCCGGACATGCCGCGTCATCTGGTGGCCCTGTGGTTCGCGCTGCCGCTCGCCCTGACCCTGAGCTGTCTCGCCATCGCCCGCATCGAGGCCCACCCGTACTCGCGCTGGGCCTCCCCGGCCGGCCAGCGGCTGCTCGGCGCACTGGCCCGGAACGCGGACGGCACCGCCGACGACCGTACGTACCTCACCTCGGTGGCCGTACGCGGCGTCCGCGCGATCGGCGAGCCGGACCTGCGCGCCGCCTTCACGCACCGCGAGGCACACGACTGACAGACGGGGGCGCACAGGGGCATTGACGCCGACACCGGTGAACGGTGCTTGCCTTCCCCAACCGCTCCACGAAACATCCCTTTTGTCGCCACCGTGCACCGAAGGGATTCGCGATGAGAGCCGCCCTCCTCTACTCGGCAGCAGGGTCCTTGCTGCTGAGCGCCCTCACCGCCGCCCCGGACACCGACGGCGCGAGGGCGACGGCCGAGCTGCGCGGCACCGCGGTGGCCGCCGCGCGGGCGAAGGCGGCCGGCATCGACTTCGGCCCGTGCCCCGACGCGCAGGACCTGCCCGGCAGCATGCGGTGCGGCACGGTCACCGTCCCGCTGGACTACGCACAGCCCGACGGCACGCAGATCGAGCTCGCCGTCGGCCGCGCCCGCGCCACGCAGAAGGACCCGCACAACAGCAAGCGCAAGGTCCGCCGCCAGGGCGCCCTGGTCTACAACCCGGGCGGCCCGGGCGCCTCCGGCCTGTACTTCCCCCTCGTCGGCCTGCTCCCCGAGTGGAAGCGGCTCGCGGCCGCGTACGACCTCGTCGGCTACGCCCCGCGCGGGGTCGGCCGTTCCGCACCGCTGTCCTGCGAGGACCCCAAGCAGTTCTTCAAGGGGCCCACCCAGTCACCGACGCACCCCTCGGAGTCGTACAAGAAGGAACGCATCGCGCAGGCCAAGGCGTACGCGCGCGGCTGCGTCGAGCGGGCCGGCGGCGCGCTGCGGCATTACCACTCACTGAACAACGCCCGCGACCTCGACGTGCTGCGCGCCGCGCTCGGCGAGGAACGGCTGACCTTCATGGGCTCGTCGTACGGCACGTACTTCGGAGCCCTGTACGCGACGCTGTTCCCCGCCCGTGTACGGCGGATGGTGTTCGACTCCGCGGTCGATCCCGACCCGGCGCAGATCTGGTACCGCAACAACCTCGACCAGTCGGCGGCGTTCGAGGACCGCTGGCGGGACTTCCGGAAGTGGATCGCCCGGCACCACGACGTGTACGGGCTGGGCAGGACCGCGCGGGAGGTGCGGCGCAGCTACGAGCGGGCGAGGGCCCGGCTGGCCGTCGAGCCGGCCGGCGGGAAGGTCGGGCCGGGACAGTTGCAGGGGGCGCTCCTTCAGGCCGGGTACTACGACGACCAGTGGCCGCACCGGGCGCACGCGCTGTCGGCGTACCTCAAGGGCGATCCCGGGCCGCTGGTCGAGCAGGCGGCACAGCACCCGGAGGCCGCCGTCGAGGCGGAGAACTCACGCGCGGTCTATGTGGCCGTCGAGTGCAACGACGCCCCCTGGCCAACGGACTGGGAGGTGTGGGACCGGGACAACACCCGGCTCGCGCGGGTGGCGCCCTTCGAGACCTGGGACAACGTGTGGACCAACCTGCCCTGCGCCTACTGGGAGGGGCCGCGGCAGCGCCCGCTCGACGTCGGCACCGGGCCGGGCGAACTGCCGCCGACGCTGATCCTGGCCGCCGAGCGGGACGCCGCCACGCCGTACGACGGCGCCCTCGAACTCCACCGCCGCCTCGCGGGCTCCGTCCTGGTGAAGGAGCGGGACGCCGGCACGCACGGCCTGGCGGGCGGGACGAACGCCTGCGTCAACGGCTACATGGAGGCCTACCTGCTGGAGGGCCGGCTGCCGGGACGGGGTGCGGACTGCGCCGCGCGTCCGGAACCGAAGCCGAGGCCGCAGCCGCGTTCGACGGCCCCGGAGAAGCCCCGGGCCGGACGACCGCTCCGCTGATCAGGCCAGACCCGCGACCAGCTCCGCGATGTCCTTGCGGCGGCCCGTGAAGAACGGGACCTCCTCGCGGACGTGCCGACGCGCCTCCGAGGCGCGCAGGTGGCGCATGAGGTCGACGATGCGGTACAGCTCGTCGGCCTCGAAGGCGAGGATCCACTCGTAGTCGCCGAGGGAGAACGAGGCGACCGTGTTGGCGCGCACGTCCGGGAAGCCGCGGGCCATCTTGCCGTGGTCGGCGAGCATGCGGCGGCGGTCCTCGTCGGGCAGCAGGTACCAGTCGTAGGAGCGCACGAAGGGGTAGACGCTCACATAGTTGCGGGGCGTCTCGTCGGCGAGGAACGCCGGGATGTGCGCGCGGTTGAACTCGGCGGGGCGGTGCAGCGCCATGTTCGACCACACCGGCGTGAGCGCCCGGCCCAGCTTGGTGCGGCGGAAGAGGTTGTACGCCTCCTGCAACGCGTCGCTGGTCTCCGCGTGCCACCAGATCATGAGGTCGGCGTCGGCGCGCAGGCCGGAGACGTCGTACGTGCCGCGGATGGTCACGTCCTTGGCGGCGAGCTGGTCGAACAGCTCCTGGACCTCGTCGGCGTATCCGGCGCGGTCCTCGGGGAGGACGTCCTTCAGCTGGAAGACGGACCAGAGCGTGTAGCGGATGACCTCGTTGAGGTCCTTGGCCAGCTTGCCCTTGTTCGGGATGCGGTCGGGCGTGGCGCTGGAGGCCGTGGTGGAGGCGTCGTCACTCATGCTCCTCATTCTCCCGCTCCGCCGTGCAGGCTCTGCACCGGGTGGGCGGTGAGCTCCTGCACACCCCGCAGGTCGCCGTGGATCTGGTCGACGGCGGCGTAGGCACTCGCGATGCACGCCGGGATGCCGACGCCGTCGTACGCCGCGCCGCACACAGCGAGCCCCGGGACCTTCGCCACGTGCTCGCGGATGCGGGCCACGCGCGCGTGGTGGCCGACGGGGTACTGCGGCAGGCCGTCGTCCCAGCGGGTGACGCGGGTGGCGACGGGTGTGGCGTCCAGGCCGGTGGCCGCCTTCAGGTCGTGCCGGGAGACCGCCACGAGCCCGTCGTCGTCGCGCTGGAGGATCTCCGTCTCGCCGTACCGTCCGACGGAGGTACGCAGGACGATCAGGTCCGGGTTCTCGTCGGCGATCCAGCCCCACTTCTGCGAGGCGAACGTGGACGCCTTGATGGTGCGCCCGTCCACCGGCGGCACGAGGAAGCCGCTGCCCTCGGGGAGGGCCGTCTCGGCGCGGCGGTAGGCGAGGGTGACCAGGGCCATGGAGGCGTACTCGACGCCGCCGAGCTCGGCGGCGGCCTCGGGGGACTCGGTGCCCAGGAGCCGGGCGGCGGCGGGGGCGGGGACGGCGAGCACGACCGCGTCCGCGTGCAGCACCCGCTCACCCGTGACCACGCGCCATCCACCGCCGTCCGCGGCGCTACGGCGCAGCTCCGTCACCGACGTCCCCGTCAGGATCTCGCCCCCGCGCGCCCGCACCGACTCCGCCACCGCCAGGGGCAGCGTGCCGACGCCGCCCTGGAGGCCCATGAACACCGGGCCGGTCTGCTGGGCGGCGGCCGCCTTCGCCTGGAGCTCGCGGACGCCCTCCGTCAGAGAGGTGTGGCTGCGGGCGGCCTGGAAGAGCTGCGGGACGGCCGAGCGCATCGAGATGCGGTACGCGTCGCCCGCGTAGACGCCGCCCAGCAGGGGTTCCACCAGGCGGTCGACGACCTCGCGGCCGAGGCGCGCCGCCACGTACTCCCCGACGGCCACGTCGTCGCCGACCTCCGTGCGGGGCAGCTCGGCGTCGCGGTCGATGCGGGCGAGGCCCTCGTCGGACAGCACGCCGGACAGGGCCGCCGCCGTGCCGGGCACGCCCATCACGTGGCCCTTGGGCATCGGGCGCAGCGCGCCCCGGGTCCAGATCGAGGCCGTCGCGGTCGCGGGCGGCTGGAGCCGGTCGGCGAGGCCCACCTCCCGGGCGAGCGCCACCGCCTCGGGGCGGCGGGCCAGCATCGACTCGGCGCCGAGGTCCACGCGCGCGCCCGCGATCTCCCCGGGCAGCAGCTTGCCGCCGACCCGGTCGGAGGCCTCCAGCACGGTCACCCGCGCCCCGCGCTCCAGCAGCCGGTGCGCGGCCGCCAGTCCCGCGATGCCCGCCCCGATGACGACGACCTGCCCCGTGCCCGCACGGGCTTGAACTTCGCGCATGCCCCCAGCCTCTCAGACCCCACTGACAGCGCTGCCGCGCCCCGGTGTCCTTCACGAGTCCCGACCGTGACCGCATCGGAACCGTCCCGGACCAAACGTCCGGCACCGCCCGGGCGTCGAAGAAACGTCAGCCGAACCGATCCCGGGGGAAACCACATGCGCACACGCCGACCCGCTCGCCACCCCGTCCCGGCCCCAGGGGCCGTCTGCAAGATCCCGCTCGCCCCGCGGCGCCCGGCACGCCCTCTCGCCGCGCTCCTGCTGGCCGCGGCCCTCGCGCTCACCGGATGCAGCGGCGCGGGAGAGGACTCCGCCGGCAGCAGCGCCGCCGACCGGGGAGTCGCCGCCCCGGACGCCGACGGCAAGGCCGGCGCGAACGAGGCCGCCCCCGGCGGCGCCGGAAGCGGAGCCAGGGCGACCGCTCCGGCGAAGCTCCCCACGGCCCACATCATCCGCACGGCCTCACTGACCGTGCGGGTCAAGGACGTCCCGAAGGCCCTGGAGGAGGCCCGCACCGGCACCGAGAACGCGGGCGGCTACGTCGGCAACGAGACCACCACCCGGGACGAGGAGGGCCACGAGCGCACCCGCGTCGTGCTGCGCGTGCCCGTCGAGAAGTACGACGAGGTCCTCACCGAGCTGGAGGGCGCGGGCAAGCTCCTCGACCGCAGCGCGAAGGCGGAGGACGTCACCGACCAGGTCGTGGACGTGGAGAGCCGGATCACGTCGCAGCGCGCGAGTGTGGCCCGGATCCGCGAACTGATGGACCAGGCCACCAAGCTCAGCGACGTGGTGACCCTGGAGGGCGAGCTGAGCACCCGCCAGGCCGACCTGGAGGCGCTGCTCGCGCGCCAGGAGTCACTGAAGGACCGCACGAGCCTGGCCACCATCACCCTGTCGCTGTCCGAGACCCCGGTGAAGAAGGAGACGAAGGACGACGACCCGGGGTTCGTGGACGCGCTCGCGGGCGGCTGGAACGCGTTCGTGACGATGCTGCGCTGGCTCGCGGTGGCCCTCGGCGCGGTCCTGCCGTTCGCGGCGGTGGCCGCCCCGCTCACGCTGCTGTGGCTGCGCGTCGTACGCCCC
>NZ_NGFN01000401.1 GCF_002148965.1 Streptomyces swartbergensis
GGTCGGAGGGGCTGGGCGCGGTGCCGAAGCCCTCGATGTGGACGACGGCGCCCACCGGGGCGATCGCCACCTGCGCGCGCCAGGGGCCGGAGGGCTCCCGCAGATGGTCGACATACACCTTGATCGTCAACGACTCGCCGGGCCGGAGCGTTCCCGACGACTGGCTGAGGTAGAGCCAGTCCGCTCCGGTGGACGCGGACCAGCGGACCGGGGCCGGGCCCGTGGCGGTCAGGGTGACGAGGGTGGTGTCGCCGCTGTTGTCCGCTGTGACGTCCAGGGCGCTCTTGCGGCCGGCACCGGCGACGCCGATGACCTCCACGGAGACGTCGGCCTTGCCGTTCTTGCCGAAGCGGGGGCCGGGTCTGGTGCTCGCGTTGCCGGCGTTCTCGTAGCCGCCGCCGGCCATCTCGCCGTCCAGGGCGAACGGGTCGTCCGCCTCGCGTGCGGAGGCGGAACGGCCGTCCTGGCCCTCGCCGACGGGGGTGCCCCGGTAGGCGGCCCACAGGGCGAGCACGGGGGCGGCCACGACGGTGGCGACGACGGTCGTGGTGACGGCACGCGCGCGCAGGCGGTCCCTTCGTGCGGCGCGGTCCTTGGGGTCCATCGGGAAACCGCGCCGGTCGAAGCGGGGTCCGGCGCCACGCGCGCGTGAGGAGTGGGCCATGGCGACGTGCAGGGCCGCGCGCGGGGCCGGCAGGACGGGCAGTTCGGCGGGCGTGACGCTGGTGCCGGGCCAGCGGCCGGGGATGGCGCGCTCGGCGGTGCGGCGGCAGCGCGGGCAGTCGTCGACGTGGCGGACGAGTTCGCGGCGCAGGGTCGTGCCGAGCACGGGCCGGTCGTCGCCGACGAGGTGCGCGACGCTCGGACACGCCCCGGTCTCGACCACGGCCAGTGCCGCACGCGTGCGTTCCACCTCGCAGGCGGCCGAGGCGAGCAGATCGCGGGCGGCGGCCGGGTCCATGCCCAGGACGGCGGCGACCTCCTGGGCGGCGAGGTGGTGGCGCACGGCCAGTTCGAGCGCCTCGCGCTGCTCCGGGGTGGTGCCGGCGGCCTCCGGCCAGGCGAGCAGGGCCAGTTCGCGCCGCCGCCGTTCCTGGACCTCCTCGGAGACGGCCGGGCCGGCCGGCCGGTCGGCGCGCTGCGGGCGGCCCGCGGCGTGGCTGCTCTGACGTTTCTGCTTGGCCTCCGCCAGCTTGCGCAGGCACGCCCAGCGGGCCAGCGCGTACAGCCACGCCCTGCGGTCGGCGGGGGCGTCGGGGACGTGCTTGCCGCGGCGTTCGGCGAGCGCGAGGGCGTCGCCCATGGCGGTGGTCGCGGCGTCGTGGTCGCACAGCACGGACAGGCAGTAGGTGAACAGGCCGTCCAGGTAGGGCTCGTAGCGCGCGGGCGGCCGCTGCGCCAGCGTGCGCGCCGCCCCGCGGTCACGCGCTTCCCGGTGCGCCCGGTGCGGGCCGGCCGTGCGGGTCGAGCGGGTCGAGATCTCCGGAGTACTGCTCATCATTCGGCGACCGTAGGCGGCCGGGAGTGGCACCTTCCGGCGGCTTGAGCACATTTAATCCGTACGGGTGAAACGATCCCTCAAAAGGGGACATGAACCAGTGGTTCCGCCGCTGGCGCGGGGTGGCGGGGCCCTGGCGCGCAGGTGGCCGAGCCGGTCGGTCCCCGCGTTGTCAGTGGCGGCGGCTACGGTTTCGTCCATGGCTGCCCGTACGAAGACCACCAAGGACCGCCCGTCCTACCGCTGCACGGAATGCGGCTGGCAGACGGCGAAGTGGCTCGGCCGCTGCCCCGAGTGCCAGGCCTGGGGGACGGTCGAGGAGTACGGCGCGCCCGCGGTCCGTACGACGACGCCGGGCCGCGTCACCACCTCCGCCGTGCCCATCGGCCAGGTGGACGGCCGCCAGGCCACCGCCCGCTCCACCGGCGTGCCCGAGCTGGACCGCGTGCTCGGCGGCGGGCTCGTGCCCGGCGCGGTGGTGCTGGTCGCGGGCGAGCCCGGCGTCGGCAAGTCGACGCTGCTGCTGGACGTGGCGGCCAAGTCGGCGAGCGACGAGCACCGCACGCTGTACGTCACGGGCGAGGAGTCGGCGAGCCAGGTCCGGCTGCGCGCCGACCGCATCCACGCCATCGACGACCACCTGTACCTGGCGGCCGAGACGGATCTGGCGGCGGTGCTGGGCCACTTGGACGCGGTCAAGCCGTCGCTGCTGATCCTGGACTCGGTGCAGACGGTGGCCTCGCCGGAGATCGACGGCGCTCCCGGCGGCATGGCCCAGGTGCGGGAGGTCGCCGGGGCCCTGATCCGGGCCTCCAAGGAGCGCGGCATGTCCACGCTGCTCGTCGGCCATGTCACCAAGGACGGCGCCATCGCGGGCCCGCGCCTGCTGGAGCACCTCGTGGACGTCGTCCTGAGCTTCGAGGGCGACCGGCACGCCCGGCTCCGGCTCGTCCGGGGCGTCAAGAACCGCTACGGCACCACCGACGAGGTCGGCTGCTTCGAACTGCACGACGAGGGCATCACGGGCCTGGCCGATCCGAGCGGGCTCTTCCTGACCCGTCGGGCCGAACCGGTCCCGGGCACCTGCCTGACCGTCACCCTGGAGGGCCGCCGCCCGCTGGTCGCCGAGGTCCAGGCGCTCACGGTCGACTCGCAGATCCCCTCCCCGCGCCGCACCACGTCCGGCCTGGAGACCTCCCGGGTGTCGATGATGCTCGCGGTGCTGGAACAGCGCGGCCGGATCAGCGCCTTGGGCAAAAGGGACATCTACTCCGCGACGGTCGGCGGTGTGAAGCTTTCTGAGCCCGCCGCGGACCTGGCCGTCGCCCTCGCCCTGGCCAGCGCGGCGAGTGACACACCTCTCCCCAAGAACCTCGTCGCGATCGGGGAGGTCGGCCTCGCGGGCGAGGTGAGACGGGTCACAGGCGTGCAGCGCAGGCTGGCAGAAGCCCACCGTCTGGGCTTCACACACGCCCTCGTCCCGGGCGACCCGGGCAAGATCCCCTCGGGTATGAAGGTCCTGGAAGTCGCGGACATAGGGGACGCCCTGCGGGTCCTCCCCCGGTCCCGTCGCAGAGAGGCCCCACGGGAGGAGGAGGGTCGCCGGTAGACTTTGCCCTGGTCTCGCCCGTCCGTGCGAACCGAGCGCGCGACACGGGGGCGCCCAGAACCTGCGACCGGAGGAGTGCAGTGGCAGCCAACGACCGGGCATCAGCTCCCGGAAAGTCCGGCGGGAGTGCCGGTACCGATGGCCTGATGCGCGCCTCCCTGAGCGCCGTGGCACCCGGGACCGCCCTGCGTGACGGCCTGGAGCGGGTGCTCCGCGGCAACACCGGCGGTCTCATCGTGCTGGGCTCGGACAAGACGGTCGAGGGGCTGTGCAGCGGCGGTTTCGTGCTGGACGTCGAGTTCACCGCGACCCGCCTGCGCGAGCTGTGCAAGCTGGACGGCGGCATCGTGCTGTCCTCGGACCTGTCGAAGATCCTGCGCGCGGGCGTGCAGCTGGTCCCGGACCCGACGATCCCCACGGAGGAGACGGGCACCCGGCACCGCACCGCCGACCGCGTGAGCAAGCAGGTCGGCTTCCCGGTCGTCTCGGTCTCCCAGTCGATGCGGCTGATCGCCCTGTACGTCGACGGCCAGCGCCGCGTCCTGGAGGACTCGGCGGCGATCCTGTCCCGCGCCAACCAGGCCCTGGCGACCCTGGAGCGCTACAAGCTCCGCCTCGACGAGGTCGCGGGCACGCTGTCGGCGCTGGAGATCGAGGACCTGGTGACCGTCCGGGACGTCTCGGCGGTCGCCCAGCGTCTGGAGATGGTGCGCCGCATCGCCACGGAGATCGCCGAGTACGTGGTGGAGCTGGGCACGGACGGCCGGCTGCTGGCCCTCCAGCTCGACGAGCTGATCGCCGGCGTGGAGCCCGAGCGCGAGCTGGTCGTCCGGGACTACGTCCCCGAGCCCACCGCCAAGCGCTCCCGCACGGTCGACGAGGCGCTGGCCGAGCTGGACGCCCTCACCCACGCCGAGCTTCTCGAACTGCCCACGGTGGCCCGCGCGTTGGGCTACACCGGCTCACCCGAGACGCTGGACTCGGCGGTGTCGCCGCGCGGCTTCCGCCTGCTCGCCAAGGTGCCCCGGCTCCCCGGCGCGATCATCGACCGCCTGGTCGAGCACTTCGGCGGCCTCCAGAAGCTGCTCGCCGCGAGCGTCGACGACCTCCAGACGGTGGACGGCGTCGGCGAGGCCCGGGCGCGCAGCGTCCGGGAGGGGCTGTCGCGGCTGGCGGAGTCGTCGATTCTGGAGCGGTACGTCTAGCGCTTGAACTGCGTCGGCCGGAACGGCGGGGGCGGCTGGAACGGCTGAGGGCGGTACCCGGCAAGGGATACCGCCCTCGAGCGACCGCTGCCACACCGCACTCGGCGCCCAGCCACCGATCAGCCGTGTGAACAACGCTTCAGGTCAATACACCTAGTCGGCCGACAGCACGAACGACGTCTGCACCTTCGCGAAGCCGGGTGCCTTGGCTTCCACCAGGTACGTGCCCGTCCCGGCCGAGCCCGCCGGAGGCGTGGCGCACTCGGGGGCGCTCGGCTTGCGGTCCCAGCTCACCGTGTAGGTGATGCCGCTGCCCGCGGGCACCCGGTAGAGCTGGTGTGCGGCGGCCTTCGGGCAGTCCTTGGAGGACCAGTAGTCGTCGTCGGAGCTCGCCGGGGTGATCGTGAACACCGCGTTCTTCGGCCCGAGATCGATCTTGCAGTCGCTGCCGGAGATGTTCCGCGCGGTCAGCAGGAACGTGGGCGTCTGCTCGGGGTCGTAGGTGTTGTGCCGGCTGCGCAGGCTGAACTTGACCACGCCGGCGGTGCAGTTGGGCAGCGTGGAACCGGCCGGCAGCGTGTCGCCCACGCCGACGCCGACGCCGACGCCGCCCACCGTGGTACCGCCGCCGGAACCACCGGCGCCGCCCGACCCGGCGGACCCGCCGGAGCCGGAACCGCCGCCGGAGCCCGTGCCGGAACCACCCCCGGAGCCGTCACCCGAGCCGTCGCCGGAACCGTCCCCGGACCCGGACGACGAGCCGCCGGAGCCCCCGCCGCCCGACTCGTCGCGTCCGCCGGGCGCTTGGCTGATGGCCGGGCCGGAACTCGACGGGCCCGGCGTGATGGTGGAGGGCGCGGGATTCTTGCCGTTGGCGTCGTTGTCGCGGTCCTTGCCGCCCCCGCCGCCCATGGTGACGATCCAGGTGGTCAACAGCGCCAACAGGGCGACCACGGACACCAGTACGACCCTCCGACGCCAGTAGATGGAGGAGGGAAGCGGCCCGACCGGATTGCGCAGAGATCCCACGGCGCAAACCTTACGAGAGATCGGCGCGTTCGCCTGTCCCACCCGCCGCTCGGGACCACAACTTTTCCGGATCATCATCCCGGAAATCACCGCCCCACCCCTGTCTTTCGACAGGTACGGCACGCGACGATCGCTGGGTGTGACGGTATCGGCCTGGCGCCTACCGTCCGTGACCATGAACTTCGAGGACAGCGGGCTCTACCGCGACATCACCGACTTCGCCCACGACACCCCGATGTGGGTACAGCACGGAGCCGAGACATGGACGGAGGCCGGACTGCTGGTCTTCGTCGCGCTGTTCGCCACCGCCTGGTGGCGTGCCCGCCGCGACACTCCTCAGGCGTTCGCGATCGCGGCTCTTGCACCTCTGGCCACGGCAGTGGCGTACGTGTGCAGCGAGGTGCTCAAGTCCGCGGTCACGGAGGAGCGTCCGTGCCGGGCGGTCGCCGGTGCGGCCGCGTCCCTCGCCGAGTGCCCACCGCACGGCGACTGGTCCTTCCCGTCCAACCACGCCACGATCGCGGGCGCCGCGGCGGTCGCCCTGGTCCTGGTCCGGCGCGCGCTCCTGTGGCTGACGGCCCCGCTCGCCCTGCTCATGGCCTTCTCCCGGGTCTTCGTCGGCGTGCACTATCCGCACGACGTCATCGCGGGGCTGGGTCTGGGCACGCTCGTCGCCCTCGCCGCCGTACGGCTGGCCACGGGCCCGGCGACGCGGCTGGCCGAGGCGATGCGCACCTCGTCGGCACCGGCCGTGCGGTGGTTCACCGGGCCGGGGACGGCGCCCGTCACGTCGTACGGCTCGCACGCGCGGCGCTGAGCCGGCCGGTATGCGCATCACCGAGCCGGGACGCGCCCCCACCGCCGCGCCCCCTCGGTCGTCACGACTCCACCAGCCCCGCTTCGTACGCCACGATCGCCGCCTGCACGCGGTTGCGCACGCCCAGCCGGTCCAGGACCGCGCTCACGTACGCCTTCACCGTGCCCTCGACGAGGTGCAGCCGGGCGGCGATCTCCGGGTTGGACAGGCCCGCGCCGACCAGGCCGAGCACCTCGCGCTCGCGGGGACTCAGCACGGCCACGCGCGCGCGTGCCTGTGCCTCGCGGGTCAGGCGGCCGCCACCGAGGCCCTCGTCGATGACGTACCGGGCCACCTTGGGCGACAGGAACGCGGCACCGGCCGCCACCGCCCGTACGCCCGCGATCAGTTCGTACGGGTCCCCGGACTTCAGCAGGAAGCCGGTGGCACCACCGCCGAGGGCGCGGGTCACGTAGGCGCCCTCGGAGAAGGTGGTGAGCATCGCGACGGCCGTGCCGGGCACGGTCCGTACGATCTCCTCCGCCGCCGTGAGGCCGTCCAGGCGGGGCATGCGGATGTCGAGCAGGGGCACGTCCGGGCGGTGGGCGCGGGCCAGCTCGACCGCCTCGCGGCCGTCGCCCGCCTCGGCGACGACCTCCGTCTCGCCGCTGCTGCCCAGGATGGCGCGTACCCCGGCCCGGACCAGGGCCTCGTCGTCGGCCAGCAGGACGCGGATCACTGTGAAAACTCCTCGTACTCTTCTCGGCCTTCGCCGGACAGACCGATCCGCGGGACCACGTCCTTGGCGACCAGCCGACCGGCGTCGAAGCACAGTCTGAAGTGGTCGACGGAGACGAACAGTTCGCCGCTCGCCCGGTAGTAGCGGCAGTCGGCTCCCTCGGGTGGGGCGGGGGCCCGGTCGTCGGGCGGGTCGTTCACGTCGCGCTCGGGCAGCGCGTGTTCGACCTCGGCCGCTGGGGTGCCCAGGCGCAGTTTCGCGTACGCGGCGGGTTCGAGCACCGAGTGCTTCTCCGTGTACGCGTACCAGCTGAAGGCCGCCCCGACCAGGACGACGCCCGCGCTCGCCGCGGTGCCGAGGCCGACGGCGACCCGGCGGCGGGCGTGCGTGAACGGCGCCCGGGCGGGACGGGCCGGTCCGACCGCGGTCTGCTGCTCGGGGACGTACGCCCGGACCCGGAACCCCTCCCCGTGTGGGCCCGCCTCGAATTCGCCGCCCACCGAGGTCACCGCGGCCCGCAGCCCGAGCAGGCCCGTACCGCCACCCGAGGGGCGGGAACTCTCC